>JAFGGB010000036.1 GCA_016930775.1 Deltaproteobacteria bacterium | reverse complement strand
CTACGGTAAATCTAACTACGCCGGGCGTCGCTACGCCTTGAATAACGCTTGACATTATGACCAATTTATTCTCAGGCCCAAGAGGATCGACTCGAGGCTTTAGCTCTTTCAAAAGATAATACAAAGCAAGGGCGGAACCACCCATGTACTTTCTATATATATATTCGTCAGGGAACTCTTCATTTAAAGAACCATTGCTTAAATCGACTCTAAGAATCTGGCCGTTACATCCTTTATCCATGGCAACTACCTCCAAAGCATCCTAGGGGACAAAAAAAGGGCATTGCAGTAATGTAGGCTCCTACAATGCCCCTTTTTTATCTTTTCAACCTCTTAGTATCTGGCCAAACACTAAGAAGTTTCCTCTTAAATTGTTCTTTTATCTATTATACATTACACAGACGCATTTTACCTCTTTCTCATCTGCAGCTTCACACAGATGAGGAATTTTTCCATCAAAGAATACACTATCGCCTTCATCCAAAATGTACTTTTGATCTCCATGTTTAAATTTCATTCTACCTTTGATTACGAACAGCAATTCTTCGCTGTCGTGTTGAAATAGAAATTTCGTCTCTGAACGAGCTGTCAACGTTAAAATATATGGTTCAATGTGTCGATTAATATAATCTGCCGCAAGCGACTCATAAGAATAACCATAGGATGTCCCTAATCCCGCGACCAATAATCTACTGTCTTTGCGAGTAACAAAAATATTTTTCCCTCCATTTTCCTCGCCAAGCAGAAAAGAAATTGACACATTCAGCGCTTTGCCCAACGTGCCTAATGTAGAAACCGGAGGGCCCTTGTCTGACTTCTCCAGTTTTGATAAATATCCGACGCTCAAACCGGTCATATTCGATAACTGCTGAAGCGTTAAGTTGCTGGCTATACGACAGCTTCTAATCCTACCGCCAATTTCCTTCTCATTAATCATCTTCATTCTTCCTAATATGATAATTATTTTCCTATTACGAAACATTACCCCTGTCAAGCTTTTTTTCAAGACCCTTTACGTCTGATAAATTCTTAACATCCAACATTCAATATCTCGCCGGATTGACTGGCGAATTACGGCATGTTTCCAATAAGGTATAAATTTTCCCCTTCCGTGATAACGATCGATACAGAAATCCTGCCTGCAAAACACTGTTGCTTCTTCGAGTTCACGAAGGTTGATGAATTCTTTAAAAAACGAACCGGATTCTTTGTAAAAGAAGATTTATTAACGGTTCGGCGTCAGCCGTATGCGCGTGTCGCCGATTTCCACCGTTGTTTTTGAATAGGTGTTCTTTCGAATCACTTTCCCGTCTCTGATCCAAAGGATATCTATGCCCCTTCGGCGTTCCGGCTTTCCTACATACCCTCTCTCCGGTGACGGCCATTCAAGAGACCACTGCCAGATCACCCTTTGATTGTCTTCGTCGACGCTGATCAACTCTTCGCGGAAGAAAAAGTCGCCATGATTTTCGAACCAGGACTTCCAGGTCTCGCACAGATTCTCTTTCCCCTTCACGACCGCGCCAGTCCAGTGCTCAAAGACAATGTCGTCGTGAAACCAGTCCATGACGGCTTCCAGGTCATGACTATTCCAGTCCGCGGCCCACTTCGACATCCGTTCCTCAATTTCTTTCTTCGATAATTTCATGATGGCTCTCCTGATTGCATTAACGTCATTGAGGTTTTTATCGATCATCGTCTGTTTGTTCTTCATTCCAGCGGAATGGTTCATGGCGATCGAAGTCGGGGACGCAATGCCGGTCATCGACTTCCTGGACGAAAATCTCATCGAATCCCATATCCAGCGCAGCTTCGACAACGGCCTCGTATTCCTTTCGCATGACCCTGCGCCCCAAAAGAGGATGGTCCTGAACGGTCGGGGTTGGAGTATACTGGGACATAATGCTCAGCGGCACATAACGAGACAGTCGGGATCGGATCAAGCGGAGGACCTCAAGGCTGTTCTTTACGCCGCCCGGCAGGACCAGGTGCCTGATAATGATTCCCTGAACGGCCAGATCGCCGTCCAGTTCAAGACCCGGACCGGTCTGGCGGATCATCTCGCCGATTGCCTTGACGGCCCAGAAAGGATAATCCGGCGCCGCACTGAAGATCTGGGCATCGCGGGAGCTTCCGTATTTGAAATCCGGCAGATAAATATTCACACAACCATCGAACAGGGCGACGACGTCCGGGTCCTCATAACCGCCGCTGTTGTACACGATGGGAACGGACAGCCCCATATCGCGAGCGGCGGCAACGGCCTTAAGAATCGGCGGCGCCTGGGCTGTAGGCGTCACGAGATCTATGTTGTGACATCCCTGCCTCTGAAGACCCAGGAAGACTTCCGCCAGGTCCAACGATTTAGCTGTACGGCCATGTATGCCATGACTGATCTGGTAGTTCTGGCAGAAAGAGCATCGAAGATTGCAGGAAGAGAAAAAAACCGTTCCTGCGCCCCCGTTCCCCGACAGAGGAGGCTCCTCGCCATGATGAGGAAGAGCGCCGTCGATGCGAACGTCTGTCCCCAGGCCGCAAAATCCCGTCTCGCCTCGGGTCCTGTCCACCTCGCAACGCCGGGGACAGAGGCGGCAGTTGCGGAGCATGCCTTCAAGAATCATCAGCTTTCGCCGAACATTCTCGCTATTCATGTTATTCCCTCTCCTTCACTGCCATACAGGCAATGTCGACAATATGTCAATGCGATTTCCTCGACTGCCGCCTGCCATCGCAGCATGCAACAGACAGGGGCAGTGAATGATTTTTTAAAGATTGATTAAAGGATGGCTGCGGCGCTATCTGATCTCGAACCATTGAAACGCTCCTATAACCGACGCCGACCATCGGTTTCGGAAACAACGCGGCCGCCTAACAGAACCATTTGCCCGTCCGGTCCTCTTGTTTCAAAGCCGCATGCACTGACGAAAATCAGTAACGAAAATTTGTTGACAGAACAGCCTCTCGTAATTATAGTGTCGCCATTCCGTCGCACAAGGGCTTTCTAAAGGTTCTTGCCGCGAGTGACGGAACAACAATCGGTCATTCGTTGCTGGGAGATCGTTCAATGGCAGGACAACGGACTCTGACTCCGTGAATCAAGGTTCGAATCCTTGTCTCCCAGCCATAAAATATCAAGGGGTTGCGGGTTCCTTCCTGTAGCCCCTTGTTCTTTCATCTGCTGTTTTGCCCCGCTATAGTCCCGCTTTTTAAAATAAAACTCGATTTGTCATATTGGTGCAAATTATTTGGAACTGGACAATAAAAAGCGGATTACATGTTGAAGTTCTCTCTAATATTTATTCATTCTCTTAAAATGACGCCATCTCGTTTATAAGGATTTTTACAATTGCAAGCGTCTCGAAAAAGTTTTCATCATTCCGTTTTAAAATATTTTTGTCCCCTATTCCTGTGAATTTACTTATGGTCGAAAGGCAGACAGGGGGGGAGGGAGGAGACAAGGACATGCTTGTAAAGATATCCAAGATCCAGCGACACAAAGTGGCGGCAATTCATAAATACAATCTCTTAAACCACGCCTAATATCAATGCAGCATGAGAATCTTGATGGCAGACTTGAAGAATTGTTCTTGAAGCTGTATCCTCCAGATAATGGCGCAAGCATCAAGGCATTTGCACCACAGACATGTAACGGGAGGAACATATGAATATTGCTGTCATGGGGACAGGCGGCGTTGGCGGATACTTCGGCAGTCTGCTGGCGAAGAGCGGACAGAGCGTTATGTTCATAGCGAGGGGCGCCCACTTCGAAGCCATTCATGAGAGAGGTATCGAGATCAAGAGCGTTTTCGGGGATTTCACTATAAAGCCTGCACGGGTCACCGATAACCCGGCAAAGGTTGGCCCGGCGGATCTCGTTATCGTCGCTACGAAAACGTACCATACCGACGCAGTCGCCCAGGCGATCAGGCCGATGGTCGGAGACGAGACGGTCGTCATGTCGCTCCAGAACGGCGTGGATGCAGCGGACCGCATCGGCGCCTTCGTGGGCATGGAACACATGATAGGCGCAACCACCTGGCTCTCGGCAGCAATTGAAGAACCGGGCGTCATCGGTCAATACAGCCAGTTCCGTCGCATCGCCTTCGGAGAACTGAACGGAGAAAAATCATCCCGAACGCAGAGGATTTTCGATGTCCTCAACGCCACCGGGGCCGTCATAGAATTGGTGGACAACATAACCAAAGTCCTCTGGACGAAATTCGTCTTTATCTCAGCAGTGAGCGCGCTCGGAGGTCTCACCCGCCTGCCCTTCGGCGACTACCGTAATGTTCCCGAGGCGAGGGCGATATTGACCTCGGCAATACAGGAAGTAGCGGCCGTGGCGCGGGCAAAGGGCATTCAACTCGACGACGATGTAGTTGAAAAGACTCTCGTCTTCATCGACAGCAGCGCACCGGTCATAAAACCTTCATTCCAGAGGGATCTTGAAGCGGGACGCGTTTCAGAACTGGAATCGATGATCGGCATCGTTGTACAATTGAGCTCAGACTTGGGAATTGCCGCGCCTGTCATGAACCTCGCCTACGGGGCAATCAAGCCGAGTCAAATCAAGGCCCTGGGAAAATAACCGGCGTCACGGATCCAAACCGTTCACGTAGGCTTGAGCCCGTATACAAGGTTTCATGCCCGGGATTGTGTGGAATCGCTTGGCGAACAGCACTTCTTGACGGCGGGCGTTGAAAACCCGCCGGCGGAATGGCACATCTCTTTCGAGTCTTTCCGGCGATCAAGCAATGCGCAACGAACGATCGGCCATCCTTGCCATGAACGGCGCCGCCCTCCTCCTGGGCGGCACAATTTTATTTCCGAAGCTTATCGCCCTGCCGCCATCGACCATTATTTTTATGCGGGCTGTTTTCGCCGCATTATTTCTTTGGGTCTTTGCTCTCCTGCGACGGCACTCCCTCAAAATATCATCTCGAAAGGATGCTCTTATTATTATGGCGCTGGGCGCGCTTCTCGGCATCCATTGGGTGCTTCTTTTCTATGCTATTCAGATCTCCACGGTGGCCGTAGCGGGTCTTTCCTTTTATACATACCCCGTCATGACGGCCATCCTGGAGCCCCTCATATCCCGGGAAAAAATCAAAGGACGGGACGTGATCGTGGCGTCTCTCGCCTTCGCCGGCGTCGCCTTGATGACGCCCTCCTTCGATCTGTCGAGCCTCATGACCAGGGGCGTCCTGGTCAGTCTCTTGACGGCTTTTCTCTTCGCCCTGAGGAATATCTTCAACCGGCCCTTCGTACAGCGCTACTCTGGAACGACCGTCATGGTCTATCAACTTGCCATTGTGGCGCCTCTTCTCTGGTTCCTCTTCGATATCAACATCGGAGAGATCGAAGGAAAGAACCTGCTGCTTCTCCTGCTGCTCGGAACAGTCTTTACGGCCCTTCCGCACACTGTCTTCACGGCGAGTCTCGGCGTTTTGAAAGCGAAAACCGTGAGCGTCATCGCCAGCATACAACCCCTCTACGCCGCCATATTCGCCGTCCTTCTCCTGCACGAGATCCCAACTGTCCCAACGATCGTCGGGGGCATAGTCATCGTGAGCTGCTCGCTCTACGAATCTTTCACACACAAGGGGTAAATCAGAAAAGCAGCGTTCCTCAAGCGGCGCCTTCCGAGACCTATGCCTTTCCTGGCGTATTGGCGATACCGGAACTGCTCCGATCGGCGCCATGATGAACCTCTCCGTGATCGAGAAACCGGAAGAGCACGACCCGTCAACCGTCTTCTTAAAACCTACTCTTGAGAAAGGAATCTCTTAGAAGGCTTATGCACAACAAGCATTATAAGGGAATTGCCAAAGGCGCTGCAGAGCCGCGATTCAAGATTCGCTTTATCGGTCAAATGTGTTCCAAAAAGGCCCGCTTGATCGCGTCGACAGAGGTTTTGATATGCCGGGCGCTCACCGCCCTGACGGAAGACTCGTCGCGGCTGTTGATGGCTTCGGTCAGTTCGACATGCTCGGTAAAAAAATTGTGGGGATCGATGTCTGTCTGCATGGCCAGCCAAAAGCGGAGATACTGGCTCAGCAGCATGTCGAGAAAATTCATGAGTTGGATGTTGCCGGTAGCCCGGTAGATCGCCCGGTGGTATTTGAAATCCAGCATGACGACATCGCGTATTGAAGCCGGATCTCCCAAGGCATTCGCCTCTTCGATAATAGTCTCAAGTTGCTCAACTCCCTGCTGATTAATGCGGAGCATGGCCCAAATCGTGGCCTGAACTTCGAGAATCGATCGAATCTCGGTTATTTCTTTAATCCGGTTGAGACTGAGAGGAGTGACCATAAATTTCGATCCGTGACGCATGACCCAGCCTTCCGCCTGCAGGGCGATCAAAGCCTCTTTCACGGGCGTCCTGCTGGAACCGAATTCATCGGATAGTTCGCTCAGATTCAAAATCGTCTCGGGCGCTATATCCAGCCAAATGATCTTCTCTTTCAGCGAATCAAAAATTTTATCCGGTTCCATATTCATCCCTTTCCGGAATTAAAGATCATCGAAAAAGACGGTGCAGCGCTATCCTTTTCGGAATGTGCGCGGAATCTTATTACACCCGGTGGTGCAGCTGTCAACACTTCGCCGGACGCATCTTCAAAGACTAGGCGACAAGTTCCTGAATTTTCACCGGACCGCCGTCGCCGCCCAGATGCAGCACGTGATCGGCTATGCGTCGCGCCCTGCCTTCTTGAAGACAATATCCTGCAAGATGATAATATTTTTCGATCATCCTCTCTCGGGAAAGGGGGTTCGTATAATCGCCCAAGGGAGCATCGACAGTTGCGGTATATTCTTTTCCCCGCACTCGAATCTTCAGCTCGCAGGGAAAGTGAAGCGGACGGCGTTTCGTAAATTCGTCGTTCACTCTGTAGCTGAACAGTCCTGCAAGTTTCCTCGTAAGCGGATCTTTCAGGCTCTCGTCATTGTAGTCGCCGGGCCAGGCCTGGCCTTTCGTCAGGGCGAGGGCAACGCCAAAGGGCATGCTGAACTGAGCTTCAACGGTTGTTCGCGGCTGTTTCTTCTCATGAAGAGGTTCAAGCACCAGTAGAAGGTCTTCGTCGGCGATGACGGCCTCGACGGCCTCGATATCCTCAGGATGTATGGAATGCGTCTCCATGATCTCCAGCGCCGCCGTTATGGGCGCGTGAATGGTCCTGCAGCAGGCAAAAGCCTTGTAGGACATGCGGCTTATTTCAAATCGTTCCCCCAACTCGTCCGTGAGCGGGTCGATCTTCACATGATCGGAATAGGCGTCGCAGAAATTGAAGCGCCCCCCAAAGATGTCATTCGGTCCCAGGTATCCCCGGGCTGCCAGCGCGGCGGAAAAGTATCCCGACTGAGCGGCCCATCCGGGATGCATTTTCTTCGTCCAGGCGCCATTCTGCAGGTAGGACATGAGCCCCCCCGCCATGCTTCCGGCAATGCCCCATGCGCTCTGGTATCCCCCCCTGTCCAGACCGAAGATTTTCCCGCAGGCCGTCGCGGCGCCGAAAATTCCGCAGATTCCCGTCGGATGAAACCCCCTGTGATATGGATCAGAGCCCCGAAGCGCCATGCCTAAGCGGCACGCCACATCGAAGCCCGCTATGACGGCCTCGAGAAACCCCCCGCCTGATATGTCGCGGCGGTACGACGCCGCGAGCGCCGCGGAAACAACGGGTCCTCCGGCATGTACGCTGGAAAAAGAATGGGTGTCATCCATCTCCAGGGCATGGATCATGGCGCCGTTAATCAGTGCCGCCTGGCGGCGCGGGAGCATCGTTGTGCCGTCCAGCGCGGGGCAGGCGCCGTTTTCCTCAAGGTCGGCGATGGTTTTCTTAAGAACAGCGATTCCCTCATCGCCGGCGCCGGCGAATCCGCATCCCAGTGCATCGAGCAGGGCGAATCGGGCGTCATCGATCACCGAAACAGGAATTGCGTTCACCGCAAGAGACGCGACAAAAGCGGCCAGTCGTTCCGTTATATGTATTGTATCGCCTGTCATACTTTCCCTGCCGGAGATTAGTTTCCGTTCATGAGATTCTCGTCGGATTTTCGCAAACGCCTTGAAGTCGCCGCAACGGCGTCAACGAAAGCGCCGGCTGCGCCGACGTGTTTGTCATAGTCGAAGAGATCTTCGATCTCCTGTCGAGACAGTCTCGATGTGAATTCCTCCATTTCCAGGAGCGCCTCCTTAAGAGGTCTGCCGTTCTCGAAGGCAATCCGGCAGGCCCGGCTAACCACATGGTGAGCCGTCTGTTTGCCAATCTTGCCGCCCAGGAGAAACATGAGCCCCTCTGACAGAAGAAGGCCCTTCTGCAAATCCAGGTTCTCCGCTATGCGGTCATGATGGATATTCATTGTAGCAAGAAGTTTGTTTGTCATGGCAAGCATGGCGCCAAACATCATGGAACACTCAGGCAGGGACCACCAGTCGGTTCGCCAGCTTCGGGAGTCCCTCTCGTTGGCGCAGCCGATGGCTTCAATCGCCACAGTCGCATGAGACCGGATGACCCGCGAAAGCATAACGACCTGTTCGCAGATCTCGGGATTCCGCTTGTGGGGCATGGTGCTGCTTCCCACGTAGCCCTCCGGCAAAGCTTCGGAAAACTCACCGGTCTCCGATCGTCCCAGCTCAAAGATTTCATTGGATATCTTACCGATAGTGGCGGCAGCCATTGCGACGCACACGGCATATTCGGCCATATTGTCCCTCGCATTGCCCCACCCGGCATCGGGCATTCCGAGATTTAGCTCTTTGGCAAAGAGATGTATGGTCTCGACGGCCTTTGGTCCCAGCGCCGCTGCCGTTCCTGCGCCGCCGTGCAGCATGACCACAAAGAGACGGTTTCTCATCTCTTTGAACCGCTCGAGATGCCTACGGATCTCGCTCGCCCAAATGGCGAATTTCAGCCCCAGTGTAATCGGCAGCGCCTGCTGGCCATGGGTTCTTCCGGCCATGACTTCATCGCGATGCCGCACGCTGAGATCAATGAGAAGCGCCTCTGCTGTTCGCAGATCCCTGAAAAGGATGTTCCAGGCATCCTTCAATTCAAGGATCATGCCCGTGTCTTCGATATCCTGAGTCGTGGCGCCGTAATGGATGAATTCTCCATAATTGTTTTCGCAGACCCTCTGAAGTCCCCGGAGGAGGGGCATGAGCGAATGCTGGGTCTGTTTCAGCTCTTCCTTGAGCTTATCCATGTCGATACGTTCGATCTTCGCCTGTGCGCTAATCTCCTGCGCCGCCTTCTCGGGGATGACGCCCAGTCTTCCCTGAACGCGCGCCAGCGCTGCTTCTACATCCAGCCACCGCTGGTATCTCCTGCGGCTGTCAAAGACCGTGCGAAGTTCGGCCGTGCTCCAACCGTCGCCGTAAAATTCTGAATCGATAATGCTTGCAGTCATGAGCGTTTACTCTCCTCTAATAATCAATTAATTCAAAGAGCTCCGGCGATCCCGAAAGGATGACTGAAGCCTTTAGCCGCATAATCACGAAATGGCGCCTCTTTTGGCGCGTTTTTTAAGTCTGTTCCGCGCCATGGAAAAAAGCGGCGCTCCGGCAAAGAATACCGACGCCGCGAGCATGACAAGGCTGATGGGCCGCGTGAGGAAGATCATCAGTGAACCCTTCGAAAGAACCATGCTCTGATAGAGCCCCCGCTCCATCATGGACCCAAGGATGACGGCCAGGATAAGGGGCGAATGGGGCAGTTTGAGTTTATTGAAGACATACCCGAGAATGCCGAAAATCAGCATGATCCAGACATTGAAAATGCTGTTGCCGACGGCGAAAGCCCCGGTTACGCAGAGCAGAGCGATGGCCGCCGTCAGCGTCTCCCGGGGTATCCTGAAGATGATGCCCGAAAGGAACTTGGCGATGAGAATGCCCACGGGACCCATTATCAGGTTTGCCACGAAAAAACCGACGATAATGATATATGCAACCTCCGGGGCATCCTGAAAGAGAGAGGGTCCCGGCCGAAGCCCCTGAATCATCAAGGCCCCCAGAAAGAGGGCCGATGTCGAATTCCCCGGCACGCCGAGCGACATGAGGGGCACCATGGAACTTGCCACGACGGCATTGTTTGCCGCCTCGGGCGCTGCTATTCCCTCGGGAACGCCAGTGCCGAATTTCTTGTCTTTGTTTGCCCTGATGGCCTGATCGTAGGCCATGTAGATAGCCATGATCATTCCTGCTCCGGGAATAACGCCGATCAGATTCCCGATTGCCGACGAGGTGATCCAGGTGGGAAGAAGCCTCTTCACCATTGCCAGATCGGGAAGCACCTTTCCGATCCTTGGAACGGTCATCTTGGCGAAGGTTCCGTCCTTTACCCTCGACTTAAGGCCTTCAGCCACTTCAAAAACCGATGTAACGCCGAAAAGACCGATGAGCATTGGGACAAAGGGGAGTCCCTCCAAAAGATAATCATTTCCGAAAGTGTAGCGGGGATAGCCTGTTTGAGGGCTCATGCCGACGGTGGATATAATGAGGCCGATGACGCAAACAATAAGACTCTTGAGAACATTGTCGCCCGACATGCCCGCCACTGTGCTCAGGCCGAGAATTGCAAGAGCGAAATATTCCGGAGGACCGAACTTCAGGGCGTAACTGGCAAGAATGGGGGCCAGGAACATGAGAACCAGCGAGCTTGAAAGGCCGCCGAAAACTGAGCTCGTCGTCGAGATTCCGATGGCCTTGCCCGATTCGCCTCGCTGCGTCATGGGATAGCCGTCAAGGGTTGTTACAACCGACGAGGCGGTGCCGGGAATTTTGAGAAGTATCGCCGGGATGGAGCCGCCATAGCAAGCGGAGGTATACACTCCGACGAGAAGCATAAAGGCATACTTCGGATCCATGGCAAACGTGATGGGTATCAGAACCGCCAGTGTTATAGTATCGTTCAGGCCGGGCAGCGCGCCGACGATGAGCCCCACGACAACGCCGAAAACGAGGAAAAGAAGAACAGTGGGATGAAAGAGTATATCGCCGAATGCCGTTAGAATATGTTCCATGAAGCAACCTCCTGCGATCCTGAATCGCAGAGTCGATAAGTAAATTAACAAATCCGCCGAATGCTGCTGGCCCGTTCAACCTGCGTGCGGCGCCGTCATTTCGCCATGAAAAAATCCTGGGGAAGAGGAACCCCGAGGATTAGATTAAATGCAGCGTAGACAACGGCGACTGTGCAGAGAGCCGTCACGACCATCACCGTCTTCTTCCTGAATCCGAGGATAGTCATCATGCCGATCATGAGCAGAAAAGACGATGAAAGATAACCAAGATGCCCAAGTAGCGTCGTATACAACGCTACTGCAGCCACGACAACGACAATTACCCGGAACTGCTCTCCCGTAAGGGTAAACATCGCTTCTTCTCGCCGTTTGATTAGAGACTTCACAAGAAGAACAAGGGCAAGGATGCCGAGGACTATAGAAAGACGAACGGGGAAATGAGACGCGATGTCGGGATAATTCCTGGAATCTGAAAAGCTTACGACGCTGATGACAATGAGCGCCGCGGCGAGAATGATGTCGACTTTCCAGGTCTTCATTGCAATTCCTCCTCACTGAAAAGCCGGGCGACAGGGCCGCATAGCTCAATCGCCCGGCTGTCAGGCATGCCGGCAAGATCTATTGTTTCTTAAGTGTTGGAAGAATTTTCCCCAGCTTCTCTGCGACGACACCCACATAGGCGGTGAAATCCGAGGCATTCCGATAAACCACCGGGAAACCGGCTTTCTGCATGCGGTCGTTGAAGTCGGGATCGGCCACAATATTTTTAAAAGCTTCGTCGAGGGCTTTCACCGTATCGGCAGGCGTATCCTTGGGAACGGCAAGCCCGCGGAAGGCGCCCCACACAAGATCGATGCCCTCTTCCTTGAAGGTGGGAATGGCCGAAAAATCGGGATTTCTCACATCGATCATGAGGCCCAGGGCCTTCAGCGAACCATCCTTTACGTACTGCGTGGTCTCGCCCATGGCCATCATGCCGGCCTCCACGTGTCCGCCGAGCAGTTGCTGCACCTGCATCGCTGCGCTCTGATTATGGATGTATCCGAACTTCACGCCCAGACGATCTTCCAGAATGAGCGATGCGATGTGATGGGATGTAGAGTACCCGGGAGTCGCTACACTCACTTCCTTCTTCTGGGCCGCCTCGATAAACGCCTTGAGCGAGTCGTAGGGTGATTTTGCCGGCACAATGAGAATTTCCGGATCGAAACAATACATTGCGATGGGTTGATAAGACGTGTGGGTAAAGGATGTCTTCTTCGTCATCGGGTTGGAAACAACGGACGACGTGTATGCCAGGATCGTATACCCGTCAGGCTTGGCCTTCGCAACATACGTCTGTCCGATGACGGCTCCTCCTCCGGGCATGTTCTCCACGACAATCTTTTTCCCGTTGAGATGTTTCGGCGCCACTTCCGCGATCATGCGGCACGTCACGTCAACACCGCCGCCGGGCGCGAAGGGAACTATGATTTTCAGATTCTTGTCGGGAAAGGTCCCCGCCAGAGCGCCCCCACCTGTTAATGCGACAATAATCACCGCAACACATAAAGCTGTTCCAAACCTCTTCAACATGACTGAACTCCTTTCAGTATTTTTCCTGCAAACGATGCCGTTCGGCATCCCGAACACACATTCTCTATATTACAGTTACCGCATCGGCTGAACCTTACTTCATCTGCCCCAGGAATTCCAGAGATCCTGCCATCTTTCATCAAAAAGGCTGCTGCTGACCATTTGGCGGGCGACTTGTCTAGGGACACAGTCCGATCTTCTCCTGCAGAATCTTAAGAATCGTGCGATCGGCCTGGGTCATGCCGTCAACGCTCAGCATTCCCACATTATCTATCGTGCCTTCTATGGACAGCCCCACGATGCCGTCCCATTGGCCGGCGATAACTCCCTCCTGAGCAAGCAGGGCAGCCCTGACGGCAACGGATGCCGCCGTTGCGAGCTTGAGAGCGCAACTCCCCTTGGCGCCGTCACAGATGACGCCGGCAAGATCGCCTATGACATTTGCTATTGCCCCGGCGATTTCCTCGTGGCCTCCTCCCATCATAAAAGCAATGCCTGCTGCAGCCCCGGCGCCTGCGGCAATGCTGCAACCGCAAACAGGAGACAGCCGGCCGGTATGGATCTTTACATAGGAAGTAACCATATGACTTAGAGCCACGGCCTTGAGAAGACGCTCGCGGGATATACCGCCAAGATAATCCTTGACTGCCCAGAGAGGCAGCGTTGCAGTGAGCCCATGATTGCCGCTTCCCGCAGAGCTCATGGCAAAGAGACGGACTCCGCCCATGCGGGCGTCCGATGCCGCAGCAGTGACGATCGCTGCAGCCATGACCATATCCCTTGATAACAGACTCTTTTTCAAGAGACGTTCAAGGGCGGGACCAACGCCAAGACCGCACCGATTTCTCAGGCCGTAATCTGCCAAGGCTAGATTCATTTGTATGCCTTTTTCCATGAAATCGAGGTCTTCATCGTCGAGATCATTCAGTAAATCTATCAGATCTCTCAGACTCAATGTTTTAAGCCAGGTCTCCATGGCCGTCACGTCATGACCCGCTGTTCCCTCGCTCGCATCAGCCTTTCTCTTCGTATCCCGGCCGTTCAGTCTGAGAACCTTGATCAGGTCATGGCTTCCTTCAATAACCGACTCTGCGACCTGTCCGTCCTTCGTTACACGGCTGTTGACATAGACAACATGCTTGTCTTCCCGAAGTCTCACTGCGACCTTGCCCTGACTGACAAGAGCTTTCGCCTCGGCAAGACGTTCATCCGTGATGGCGTCGAGGAGCCCGAGTCCATCGTCGGGATTCCGGCAGACGGATCCCAGAGCAGCCGCGAGTGAAAGGCCCGCTTCGCCGTTCGTCCCCGGGATTGTCACCATGAGAGCATTCTTCGCAATGTTAAGATCGACCTCTACAAATATTTCATCAGGCGTTCCTTCGGGCAACAGCGCAGCGGCAGCGGCTACTCCCAGCGCTATCGCCACCGGCTCCGTGCAGCCGAGAGCGGGGCGCACCTCTATGCGAAGGATATCTTTAATTGTAAAGTCAGTTCCTTGACCCATGAGTTCTTGGTCCTTTAACGTTCTGACGTTCCTTAAGGAAGCATGATTTTCATTCAATGCATACACATCATGTACATTGTGTATTTATAGTAAATTCATTTTATACCTATCAATAGCTCATGCGTCTGTCAAGAGCTTTTTTACAAGAACCGTTCGTTTAAATGTTCTATGGAAGTCCGACGGTGCATCGGAGAAATGGAGAATTCTCTCCCGGCTTGCGAGAATTTTCAGAAACTGCCTTCTCAATCAAAAGAATGAATGACCGTTACGGCATAATGCGCCTCCTTCAAAAAAAAACGGGAGATTTCAGCTGAATCTCCCGTTACAGATGAACAGTCATGTACGATTCAATCGTCGCCGGAGGAAACTTCGATGCGTTTTCCGACGACGGCTTCGAATGGTCGCCTTTTCAGATTCGCTTCGGCGGTTTGATCAAAACAACGGCCAGCACGATGCCTGCGACTGCGAGCAGAGCCGTAGGCTTAAAGGCAACAACATAACTGCCGAAAACGTCTTTCGCGCTTCCCGAAATGATTCCGCCGACAATGGCGCCGAGACCGTAAGCACTGAACATAAGACCGTATTTTTGTGCATAGTTCTCGATGCCGAAGAATGTGGCCGTAGCTGTTGGTCCGATAGCGAGCCACCCCCCAAGACACAGCCAGAAACCGCAGAAACAGAGCACATACAGGGTCGTCGATCCCTGTCCTGCCATGAGCATTCCAAGGGAGGACAGGAGAATTATGACAAATGAGAGAATAGCAGAATTCCTGGGCGTGATTTTATCGGTGAGCCAACCGAAGAATGGACGTCCGCCTCCATTGAAAATGGCGAAGATAGATACGAGCATGGCTGCCGTTCCTGCATCGAGACCGACTATCTCCCGGGCCACCGGCGCTGAAATGCCTATTGCCATCAGTCCCGCTGTCGTTCCGATAATATAACAGAGCCAGACTCCAAAAAAGGCTCTTGTTTTCACCATCTCGCCGAGGCTGAATGATACGGAGGCCGCGCCTCCTGCAGAGAGCGGGGGCTGCCATCCTTCGGGTTTCCAGCCGGGAGAAGGAAACCGCATGGGCAATGAAAGAATTACGACAATAACAAGAAATGCGATCCCCATTAGTCCAAAGGTGGGCAGGACGCCCTCGCTGGCAATCAGGTTCTTTGCTATCGGCGCCGTAATGAGAGCCGACATGCCAAAGCCCGTAAGCGTCAGCCCAACGGCCAGCCCCTTTTTATCGGGGAACCATCGGGCCGCCACTGCCACAGGTCCGCCATACACAATGCCGACGCCGGCGCCGCCGATGACGCCGTAAGTGAAAATGACCATTCCGATACCCGTGGCGTATTTTGTGAGAATCCATCCAATGCCGACAATTATGCCGCCCAAAATCATGACATTCCTCGGGCCCAGCTTGTCGATAAAACGACCCGCCAAGAACGTGAATATCGAGAATACGGCAAGGAAAACCATAAAGGGAAGGTTGCTTTGCGTGGCGCCAATGTTGAAAAGCGCCTCCAGTGGTTTCTTGAACACGCTGTAGGCGTAAACCGCGCCAAGGCAAATATTGATTGAGAGACCCAATAAAACCAACAACCACCGGCCTGCATTGGCAGGCATGCCGAAGAGCTTGGAACCAGACATATGATACCCTTTCTAATCTGTCATAATGGTCCCTCTTCTGAAAAACCTTCCGGGCATTCTATTACCATATTCAGACGTGAATGCAATATGAAAGCCCTTCGTCCGAAGAGAATCGCCGTATCTTGCTCTCATTGCTTTGATGAAGCATCTTCTCCTTCGGTTCTCGAAATATTCCGTATTGCAATGGAAAGCGGACGCCTGGGATCATGCGCAAGGTAGGCAGTGGACGTCGGAAAGGCAAACTCAATCCCTTCCTTTTCGAAGGAACGCATGATCTCCAGGTTAACGCGCTCGCTGAATGCCATAAAATTCCAGTAGTCGGGAGGATGGTACCAGTAGATCATGATGATGTTGAGCGACGTGTCGTTGAACTCATTAAAATAGACTCGCGGCGGATAGTCGGGGTGCATGCCCTCGTGGTTCGCGAGTATTTCCCTGATTATGTCCAGAGCCCTCTCAACCTTGCCGGGCGGAGTGTCATAGGTGACAGTGATATTCGTCAGACGCCGTATCGAAGGCCGCCGGCCGATGTTCTCTATATCCACACTGGCCACCCTCTCGTTCGGCACGGAAACCTGATGGCCCGTGAATGTGCGTATCCTCGTGGAACGGAACCCGATTTTCTCGACAATGCCGTCGCAGCCGTTCACGATGATTCGGTCGCCCACAACGAAGGGCTTGTCCAGCATGATCATGAAACTGCCGAAGAGATTTTTTAACGTATCCTGAGCCGCCAAGGCCACTGCAAGACCGCCGATTCCCAGTCCGGCAATCAGAGTGTTCATCGGCTTGCCCGTGGCCGCCTGGAGAAGATAAATTACGCCGAAGGCGATAACCAGAACGCGACCGACGTTGCGAACGAGGTGCACTGCCGCATTGTCAAGGCGATTGTCGTCACGGGCTGCGTATCGGCCCAATTCATGCTCCAGGAGATCCAATAGTCTATATGCGAAGAAGAAGACAGCCAGAACCCCCAGCATATCGATGATTCGCGCCGACAGATAGTGCATGTCCGCCGGAAGGGGAAGCAGCGCCGCCGCTGCGCGGGCGGCCCCCATGGCAAGAAGACAGTATGCGGGAACGCGGGCGGCCGAAAGCATCAGCCTGAAGCGGGTCTTGCTTTCATGGACGCTCAGGAGGGTGTTAATCGAGGAAAAGAAGGCTTCCGCCACATGTCCCAGGGCGATTACAACAGACACAACGGCCCCAAGGACGAGCAATCGAAACCACCCATTATGCCACAACCAGGATGGAATGATTTCCTTCCATTTGAAAAGAAAAATAACGACGATCGCCGCCGTGCCGAGGACACGGAGAAATGCCGCGGCTCTTCTGATCCTTGCATATGATTTCCGATCATGCGCCGAGATATTTTCATGAAGGCGCTGTACAAGGTTAAGGACCTGAAAAAGGAAGCACAACGCCGCCAGTATAAGAAGGAACAATTCAATCCCACCGAAAATGATGCTCAGATTGCTCGTGATCGTCAGGGGCGTTTCGGCAACGCGCAACGCAAGAACCAAAACAATCAGGCGAACAGCCGGCATGAAGTCCTGAAGAAAAGAAAGGAGTCGGCTGCTTCGCTTCCCCGGAAAAACTTCAAACAGTCTCCTGAAACCTCTTTTCCGGGCCGCTTCGAAAAAGAGCGCTATGCCCAGCGCAATGAGGATCGCTGCACCGAACTGCCATGCCTCATTGCCGCCCACAGCCTGCCGGAGATGTTCCGCGATCAATGATAATGCATCCATTTTTTTCATTCATTGCATCCTTCCCGCCCGAAAAAGACCGCCGGTTTATTTTACCTCTTTCCAGATACCAGAGGTCACGCTTCGGTGCAACCGTTGATATCTTGAACATCCGGGATTCAGGCGATTTATAATACTGTTGGCCTCTATGTCTCTTTTAGGACAGGGTCCGGCAGGAGGCCGGCCGCAAGAAGTCCTCTGCTTTATCGTGAACCAATCGAAAAAGTGTGAAACTTTTTTACAAGAAACAGGAAACACGATACGTCGCCGTCAGTCATTTTAGCAACGAGCATATATGTGCACTTTGACAATATGTTGGCGCACTATTTATGTATAGCGCAATGATATAAGCACTCGCTCTATGTTCCATCGATGATAATGCTTTTGAAACATCGTGTTTCTTGCACAATGGACAGCCTCTCCGGGCGTTTTTCTATCGATGCAACAGCGGGAGATTTATTGATGAAATCAGGTTATTACACTGTCACGACTTTCGACAATCCCCTGGCATGGTTTTTGATCCTATCCATGCCGAGGCATAACCTCTTCACCGTCATTGGCAGGCCGCGCTTCTCAGCGCATGAAACCGCTAGGGATCGCGCAGCTGACCGGCGCTCTGTTCAACCCTTGATGTGAAAGCGGTCATATCTGGAAACTCTCAGGAAAGGGGGATTTCTATGACAAAAGACAGAACCACGGGACTTGCTTCTTTGGCGATTGGATCGATTTATTGTCTTTCAACCTTTAGAGTGCCCATATTTGAGGCGGGAGACGATGTCGGTCCGCGGGCCTTTCCATTCCTCGTTGCGTCAGTCGTGCTTGTCTGCGGCATCTTGCTTCTCATTAGGGACTTCAGAACCGCCCATCGAAAACCCTTTTCATGGGGGTTTGCGGAAGACAGACGAGTCTGGATGTGGATTCTCTTGACGATAGCGGGAGGCATCGTCTATGGCCTGGTCCTCGACTGGCTCGGGTACCTTATAGCAACATTCCTTTTCATGGCCTTTGTCACTTTCTTCATCAATGGTGGAAAGCATCTTGAAAACTTAATCATCGCGGCCTCCTTTGCGGTGGTCAGCTTCGTCGTCTTTGCCGTGATCCTGAAGCTCAGCCTGCCCCGGGGCCTCCTCAGTGTAATTCTATCATTCTAATGTGAAGATGCGAAAGGAACAAATATGGAAACTGTTTTCCAACACTTGATGCAGGGATTCGAGGTTGCCGTCACGCCGATCAATATTGTCTGGGTATTCATAGGAGGCCTTCTCGGCACGGTTATCGGCATGTTGCCGGGACTGGGCCCCGCAACGGGAGTGGCAATCCTCATCCCCATTACATACAGCATGAGCCCCGTCACGGCCCTGATAACAATGTGCGCCGTTTACTACGGCGCCATGTTCGGTGGATCCCGGGCTTCCATCATGATCAATACGCCGGGAGACGCCTCAGCCATAGTCTCCTGTTTCGACGGCTATCCCATGACGAAAAACGGCCGGGCAGGAGAAGCCCTGGCCATATCGGCGATTGCATCGTTTATCGGAGGAATGCTGGGCATGATTTTCCTGATATTCCTGACGGAACCGGTGGCGGCTATGGCCCTGAAATTCGGACCGGCCGAGAAATTCTCCCTCATGCTCTTTGCACTGACTGCAACGGTGACACTCTCCGAAGGAAGCATCATCAAGGGATTCTTTTCCATGGGGCTTGGATTCATGCTTTCAACTATTGGAATCGACGGACAGTCGGGATCTATACGGTTCACCTTCGGACTTGAGTCTCTCCAGGACGGCATCGATTTTCTGGTTGCCATGATTGGCCTTTACGCTGTCGCGGAAGTGTTTAAAAACTACAGGACCATCAATGTTCAATACGACGTGGATGCAAAAACGATCGGCAAAGTATGGATCAAGTGGACCGAGCTTAAAAAGTCCCTGATACCCATGCTGCGCAGCGCACCATTGGGATTTGTCGTGGGGGTCCTGCCGGGAATGGGCGGCACCATCGCAACCTTCCTGTCCTATGCCACGGAAAAATCCCTGAGCAGAAATCCCGAAAACTTCGGCAAAGGAGAAATCGTCGGCCTCGCAGCCCCCGAATCGGCCAACAACTCCTGCTCCTGCGGCGCCATGGTCCCGCTCCTTACCCTGGGAATACCGGGATCAGGTACGACGGCTGTCATGCTCGGGGCATTGATGATGCTCGGAGTCCGGCCCGGCCCGATCCTCTTCGAGCAGCACCCCGAAATAGCCTGGGGCGTTATCGCCTCAATGTTTCTGGGAAACATAATTCTTTTAATTATCAACATGCCTCTGGCCGTCCCCCTTGTGCAGTTGCTCCGCGTGCCGCAGCGCATCATGCTGCCCCTGATTCTCGGAATGGCCTTCATGGGAACCTACTTCCTCAATTACAGTTCCTTCGATTTTATCATCGTGTCCGTCTTCGCAATAGGCGGATACATGATGGCGAAACTGGAGATTCCGATCCCGCCGTTGGTCCTGGCGCTGATCCTAGGAGGCATGACCGAACAGGCCTACCGGAACGCTCTGGTCATTTCAGACGGCAGTTTCGCCACATTCTTTCAGAAACCCATTTCGCTGGCGCTTCTTATCTGCGCCGGAATATCGCTGATATATGCTTTGAAAAAAAACAAGAAAATAACGGCATATCATCCTTGAACAATTAAAAGCAGAGGGGGGAGAGACGAAATCCCCCCTCTCTGTGAGATTTTTATCCAACACGTTCTTTGCTTTATGCAACCGCGGCAAGTGTCATCATCCGGCTCTTTGTTTCAACAGTGATTAGCCGAGTGGAACATAGTGTTTCTTGCCGAGAGTCTCGTTACGCCCCATAAAAGTCGATTTTGTAGATCGCACCATCATATCCTCCGTGATATTAAATAATTATTTTTTTATTGTCCTCTCCGCCTAAAAGTGGCATAAATCTTGATACCCAATATAACTTGAATTACATGCCGTATGTGGTGATGGAGTTTTTGTTGCAGCCATTAACGGCACCCCGAAGAGTTGAGTTTTTTTATTAATCTTTGTAAGTATGTTCATACTTGCAAACCCTGTAAGGAGGAAGGTTGCATGAACAAGAAAAGAGCATTGTGGATGGTGTTGTTTGTAGCGACGGCAGTTGTGTTCGCGACCGGGACAGCCCTTGCTAAGGATTGGAAGCCAACGAAAGCAATAGAAATCATCGCTCCGGCAGGACCGGGCGGGGGATGGGACATGCTTGCCAGGACCGTGCAGAAGGCCCTGACCGACGAGAAGCTCGTCGATAAGCCCATCATTGTGACCAACAAACCCGGTGGAGGCGGCGCCACGGGATGGACCTACCTGAAGGGAAAGAAGGGGCATGGAGAGTATCTTGCAGCAACTTCCCCCCTGATTCTCCAGAACAACCTTCTGGGAAAGAGCGAACTGACCTATAACGATGTCACACCGATCGCCTGCCTGATGGCCGAATGGGAAACCATTGCCGTGAAAGCCGACGCGCCCTGGAAGACAGGCAAGGAGTTCTTCGAAGCCATAAAGAAGAATCCCGCCAGCGTACCGGTGGGCGTTGGCCCGACCCTCGGCAATGACGACCACATTCAGTTCCTGACGATTGCTCAGGCGTTCAATGTCGATCCCAAAACCGTAAAATTCGTCGTGTTCCCGAAAACTGCAGCCGAGCAGATTCCAGCCATCCTTGGCGGTCATATCGGCGCCATCACAATCAGCATGGCAGAAACACTGGAACAGGTCAAGGCAGGGAAACTTCGTCTCCTCGGCGTCAGCTCGCCCGAGCGGCTTGCCGTCATCCCCGACGTACCAACCTGGAAAGAACAGGGCATTGACTTAGTATTTCCCCATTGGCGAGGGCTCATAGCCGCTCCCGGCCTGACCGATGAGCAACTGAAGTACTGGGACACCGTCATCGGCAAAATGGTCCAGACGAAAACCTGGAAGGATCTCCTGAAGAAGCTTGACTGGGACTCCTTCTACCAAAACGCTGCCGATCATAAAGTATTCTTGGCTGAATCCTATAAATCCCAGGATAATCTTCTTACGTCCGTCGGCTTGAAAAAGTAATTTTATCAAAATACCATGTGTTCAACGAGAGGAGAAAGATTCGTCTTTCTCCTCTCCCCTTCTTGAGTCATCGATCCTGGAGGAAGTAAAGAATGACAAAGGATAGATATGTCGGAATATTTTCTGTTCTTGCCGGTCTCGTTTACCTGGCTTCGGCCATAGCGATACCGGTTTTCGAGGTGTCCGATGATATCGGACCTCGGACTTTCCCCATTTTGGTCTCCATCGTGGTGATCATCTGCGGCACCTTTGTTCTCATCAACGACATAAGAAGCACAAAGCGAACGGTCTTCTCCTGGCAGTTTATCGTTCAGAAAGACATCTGGCTTCGCATCGCCCTCACCATCGCCGGCGGCATCGTCTACGGTCTGGTTCTCGACTGGCTTGGATACGTCATTACAACCTTTATCTTCATGAGCTATGTCTTTTCCTACATAAACGTAGGAAAGTACGTGGAGAATATCTTCATCGCCTTTGCCTTTTCGACGATCAGCTACACCGTCTTCGCCATCATTCTCAAGCTGAGTCTCCCCCGGGGTCTCCTCGGCGAGATTCTGCCGTTTTAGGGAGGAACAGGTTCCATGGAAGCTATTTTTGATCACCTGATGCTGGGTTTAAAGGTGGCAATCACGCCCCTGAACATCCTCTGGGTCTTTATCGGCGGTTTGCTGGGCACCATCATCGGCATGCTCCCGGGACTGGGCCCCGCCACGGGAGTGGCCATCCTGATTCCCATAACTTACAACATGAATCCCGCAACGGCACTGATAACCATGTGCGCCGTCTATTACGGCGCCATGTTCGGGGGATCCCGTGCGTCAATTATGATCAACACGCCCGGCGACGCCTCGGCAATCGTTTCCTGCTTCGACGGCTATCCCATGACGAAGAACGGACGGGCCGGCGAGGCCCTTGCCATATCGGCCTACGCCTCGTTCATCGGCGGCATTATCGGCATGGTTTTCCTGGTCTTCCTGACGGAACCCGTGGCCATGGCGGCTCTCAAGTTCGGGCCCGCGGAAAAGTTTTCCCTCCTGCTCTTTGCATTGACCGCCACGGTCACTCTCTCGGAGGGAAGCATCCTCAAGGGCTTCATTGCCATGGGACTGGGGTTCATGCTCTCCACCATTGGCATCGACGGCCAGTCCGGATCGATCCGCTTCTGCTACGGCCTCGATGCGCTGCAGGACGGCATCGACTTTCTCGTGGCCATGATCGGTCTGTACGCCGTCGCCGAAGTCTTCAAGAACTATGGTTCATTACATGTAAAATACAGCGTGGATTCCAAAACCATCGGGAAGGTCTGGGTGTCCTGGAAAGAATTCAAACGATGCCTGCTTCCCATGATCAGAAGCGGCCCCTTGGGATTTTTTGTGGGAGTTCTGCCCGGCATGGGCGGCACCATCGCCACCTTCCTGTCCTATGCCACGGAGAAAGGCCTGAGCAAACACCCCGAGAGGTTCGGCAAGGGAGAGATCATCGGACTGGCTGCCCCCGAATCGGCCAACAATGCATGCTCGGGCGGCGCCATGGTGCCGTTGCTAACTCTCGGCATCCCCGGTTCTGGCACCACGGCCGTCATGCTGGCGGCGCTCATGATGCTGGGCATCCGGCCCGGCCCGATCCTCTTCGAACAGCACCCCGAAATCGCCTGGGGCGTCATCGCTTCTCTACTGGTGGGAAATGTCATTCTTCTCGTTATCAACCTGCCCTTGGCAGTGCCGCTGGTTCAGCTGTTGCGGGTTCCTCTCCGGATTATGCTCCCCATGATACTCGGGTTGGGATACATGGGAACCTACTTCCTCAATTACAGCTCCTTCGACTTCATTCTCGTGTCTATCTTCGCTCTGGGAGGCTACCTCCTGTCGAAGCTGTCAGTGCCGATTCCTCCCCTCGTCCTGGCGCTGATTCTGGGCGGCATGACGGAGCAGACCTTCCGGAACGCCATGACGATCTCCGACGGGAATGTTGCAACATTTTTCGTAAAACCAATCTCACTGACCTTCCTGATCCTGGCGGCGATCTCTCTTGTCTATTCATTATGGAGACAAAAGAAACTATCATCGCCGCACCAGTAAAATTCAAAACCGTTGGGGGCATAGCCCCCAACGGTTTTTTTGAACAGATGCTCCGTCTAATTATTCGTTGCGAATCCCTGCAGAAAGATAGGAGCAACCAACCTATCGTCAGAAAGCTCTCCAGGCGACCATCTCTATTGTCCTTTTTCCCCGCCCTTCGCGTCTTCCCGTGAGGTAAGGCCGTATTTCTCCTTGAGAAACTCTTCCCCAGAGGACGGATAGAGCGAATAGGTTATGAGATCTTCATCAGTCCTTGCCAGCGATCCGATTTTCTCGCGGTTCTTCTCCAGTTCCGGCTCTATTGAATCGGCGGGGCGCCCGGTAATCGGGCTCTCTCCCCGCTTATAACCCTTGAGAATTTTTTTCTGGATATCGGGATCCATGGGCGCGGGAGTCTTGCCGTACAGACCGAAGGCCAGATCCTTGACCTGAGTGGTGATCATCTTGTAGCGCCCAAAAAGCACGTTCATCACGGCCTGGACTCCCACTATCTGAGATGTCGGCGTCACCAGGGGCGGATAGCCAAGCTCCTTTCTCACCTGTGGAATCTCGGCGTACACTTCGTTCAACCGATCCAATGCCTTCGCTTCTTTCAACTGATTCTTCAGATTTGAAATCATTCCTCCGGGAATCTGATGTTCAAGGACGCCTACATCGATATCGGCGATGGTGTCGGCGGCGATGTATTGCTTATATTTTGACAGGCTCTCTTCTAGTTTCCTGTCAATTTCCAGAATGAGGCTCAGAGGAAGTTCAGTATCCCGGGGCGTGCCCTCGAGCGCCACGATGAACGGCTCCACTGCCGGCTGGGAGGTGCTGTTTCCCAAGGGCGCCAGGCAGGTATCGATTATATCCACGCCTGCCTCAACAGCCTTCAGATACGTGAGGGGCGCCATTCCGCTCGTGTAATGAGTATGGAGGTGGAGCGGCACGCCGATTGATTCTTTCAGGACCTTTATGAGATCAAAAGTGTCATAGGGCGCCATGATCCCTGCCATGTCTTTTATGCAGATTGTGTCTGCGCCCATGTCTTCCAGTTCGCGGCATTTCTGCTTGTAGTAATCGACGGTGAAAACATCGCCGCCGAGATGCCGTTCCGTCAAAGAATAGCAGACGGATCCTTCCAGATGCTTTCCGTTGGCCTTTATCCGCTCAACGACGGTGGAAAAGTTTCTCGGATCGTTCAATGCGTCGAAAACCCTGAAGATGTCGATGCCGTTTTCGCAGGCTTTATCGACGAAGGCCTTCGCCACATCATCGGGGTAGTTGCGGTATCCCACAAGATTCTGTCCTCGAAGCAGCATGGAGAGAGGCGTCTTCTTGAAATACGTCTTCAGTGTTCGCAGTCGTTCCCAGGGATCTTCCCGGAGAAAACGATGCATCGTGTCGAAGGTTGCGCCTCCCCATACTTCCACCGCCCAGAATCCTACATCGTCCATCTGCTCGACGAGCGGAATCATATCTTCCGTGCGCATACGCGTGGCAAGAATCGATTGGTG
>JAFGGB010000231.1 GCA_016930775.1 Deltaproteobacteria bacterium | reverse complement strand
TCGCCGCCTGAACGGCATTGCCGCCGCATTCTATTCAGATCAGCTTCATTCTCCTTCGGGAGCTGCAGTTCGGGCATATCTGGAGGGACGCAAAATTTCCGAGTCCGTAGTCGGGGAATTCGGCCTCGGTTTTGCCCCCGATGGATGGCAGAACCTGCGGAATCATCTCGATCAGATGAAAGAATCGCTTCCCCTGGCCGAGCGGGCAGGTTTGCTTGCTTCATCGGAAAGAGGGAAGCAATACGATCGTTTCCGCCGGCGTCTCATGTTTCCCATCAGGGATATCAGCGGCGTCATAGTAGCGTTCGGCGGCCGTATTTTCGGCGAGGGTGAACCGAAATATCTTAACTCCCCCGAATCGGAAATCTACAGGAAGGGAGAAATCCTCTACGGTCTCGACAGAACGAAGGATGAGATACGAAAGCGCGACTGTGCCGTTCTCGTTGAGGGGTATTTCGATTTTCTTTCACTGTGGACTGCGGGCATAACAAACGTGGCGGCTACCCTCGGAACGGCTTTAACGTCCAGGCATGTTGATGTCATCAGGCGTTTCAGCCGCAACGTCATCCTCCTCTTCGATGCCGATGAGGGAGGACTCGGCGCCGCCGAGAGGAGTCTTAAAATTTTTCTTGAAGGAACAATGAACGCCAGAATTGCGCTTCTTCCGGAGGGTTTGGATCCGGCCGATTTCGTCAATGCCAGCGGCGCAGAGGCCATGAGAGACTGCCTCGGCGAGGCCCGATCGATGGTGGATTACTACATTGACCGCGTTATCGGCGATAATTCCTTCGAAGGAACGGCCGCTTCGCTGAGGGAGGCGGTGCCCTTTGTCGCAGGCATAGGAGATGTCCTGCAGAGAAACCTCTTCATACACAGGATTGCGGAACGGGCCGGCCTTGAGGAGTCCGTTCTGAAACAAGAAGTGGCCCGGTTCGAGGAAGGGAAAAGTGAGTTTCGGGAGCGGCCGCCAACACCATCGGCAGGAATGACAGCCGAGCGTCCCGACAAGATTGAAGTCATGCTTCTGTATCTTATGGGAGAATGTTCCGAGAAAATCTCCGCGATCGATGCGACGGGGGTTGTCGACCTGCTGACAAACGCGGAGGCGAGAGAACTGGCGCGACTGCTCGTCTCGTCGCCCCGGGAATGTTCCTTCGGCGATCGTGTGAACGATCTCCCCCAGGGCGCCCTGAGAGATGAACTGCTCAAGCTCATCGTGGAAGAAGCTTTCGATGATCTTGCAGTGGCTGACAGGGCCTTGGACGACACGGTCCAGAAAATCAGGAAGCGATGGTTTGATAGAAAGCTCAATGAAGTTCAGAGGAATCTCGTCCTCGCCCGGGAGCATGCCGACGTGGATCGCCTGATGGAGGAAAAACAACAACTTCTGCGTGAAAAACAGAAGGTCCTTTGACGGCCGGCCGACCCGTAAGAAAATTTTTTTACGGGGGAATCAACCGGGAATGGCCCGGAATTTCCCTCGATGCGCCCAACCCTTTTATTGAGGAGTACTGTTAATGAAAAAAATTGCCAACTCCGAAGAGGTTCAGAAGCTTCTTTCCCTGGGAGAGGAAAAGGGGTTTTTAACCTATGACGATGTAAATGACATTCTCCCCACGGATGTCGTGGAATCCGATCAGATCGATGACATCATCATTCTCTTCGGGGAGAAAAATATCGATATTGTTGACGCTCATAAGGGCGATAAGCTGGTTCTGAAGAAAGCCATCGAGGAACCCGAGGAAGAGCAGGAGATCGAGGAATTGCCGCCGCTCCTCTCGACGGTTGGAAGAACCGGCGATCCCGTGAAAATGTATCTCCGGGAGATGGGACTCGTGTCTCTATTGAACCGGGAAGAAGAAGTGGAAATCGCAAAGCGCATCGAGGCGGGTGAACAGACTGTTATGGAGGCCCTCTTTAGCCTTCCTGCTTTTCTAAACGAAATCTGCGACATAGGAAAGAAAATCAAAGAGGGGAATCTCCGTGTCAAGGACATTACCGAGAACATGGAAGATGAAAACGGTTTCGTCGAAGAGGATGTTCACCACGAGCGGGTTCAGGGACTCATTGACGATCTCACGACAGCCATTGAAACAAGAACCTCACTGGAAGAACGGCTCCGGGAGGACGGCGCGGAGAACGGCGGCGCCCGTGAAATTAAGAATGATATCAATAAGCAGTCGGCGCGGATTGTTGAACTCTGCAAGGATATTCACTTCAGCAAGAGTGTGATCGGCGATATGGTCGATCGTTTGAAAACGTCCGTGGACCGGCTTCACGATGCGGAAAAGGAACTGCAGGGCTTCCGGAACAAGACGGGAGTTTCCCTGAAGGTCCTCGAAAGGACGCTCTCAAAACTGAGAATCAATCCCGAAGAGGAACAGGACTTTCTGGGCACTCTTCGATTGTCGGCGGAACAATTGAGGTCCTATGAACGGAGCTACCGAAGAGTCAGGCGGGAACGGAAGAGAATCGCTTCATCGATCGGCGCCGCGCGGGATCGTGTGAAAACTTCCCTGGCGGCCATACTCATGGGAGAGCGTAAAGCGAATCAGGCAAAGAAAAAGCTCATCCAGGCCAATCTGCGGCTCGTCGTCAGTATCGCCAAAAAATACACGAACAGGGGGCTGCAATTCCTCGATCTTATTCAGGAGGGCAATATCGGCCTCATGAAGGCCGTTGAAAAGTTCGAGTATCAGCGGGGGTACAAATTTTCCACCTACGCCACCTGGTGGATACGGCAGGCCATCACAAGGGCCATCGCCGACCAGGCCAGGACAATCCGCATACCTGTCCACATGATTGAAACGATCAACAAGCTCATCCGAACCTCCCGGTATCTGGTGCAGGATCTGGGACGCGAACCGACGCCCGAGGAGATTGCGGAAAAAATGGAATTTCCGCTGGAAAAAGTGCGTAAGGTTCTCAAGATAGCCAAGGAACCCATATCTCTTGAAACGCCTATCGGCGAGGAAGAGGACAGCTCCCTCGGCGATTTCATCGAGGACAAGAAAATCATGTCCCCGTCCGATGCAGCCATCAGCATGGATCTGGCGAAACAGACGCGGCACATCCTGTCGACCCTCACTCCCCGGGAGGAAAAAGTCCTCAGGATGCGCTTCGGCATCAGCGAGCGCGCCGATGCGGATGACAGCGAGAACGCTTCCGAAGGTTTGGTGGAAACCCTTCAACGGGCTCGCGACATTGAGGAGAACGTATTGAGGAAAATGCGGAATTCTTCCCGCCGGCGGGAGATCAAAGGGAACGCAAAATAGAACGAGTCCGTCCGGTCCGTTGTTGGACGAAGGGGGACCCCAGGGGGTCCCCCTATTTTTTTAATCATCCCTTTCCAGCAGTTGCAATTCCCTCGGGAGTGATATAGGTAATATGGTAACATCATTCCCGCAGTGCCAGGGGATTGTCCATGGAAGAGCGGATCGAATATCTTGACGGCCTCCGATTCAAGAGGTCAATCATAGCCTCGGCCCGACGCATAAGAGAGATTGAACAACACCTGAACGATATCAACGTTTTTCCCGTGCCTGACGGCGACACGGGTACGAACATGGTTCTCACCATGGACAGCATCGTCCAGGGCGCCGAAATATGCGAGCATCATTCCTTCGAAGCCGTTTCTAGCGCCATCGCCGATTCAGCCTTCAACGGCGCCAGGGGCAATTCGGGAGCTATCCTTGCCCAGTTTTTCCAGGGTCTTGCCGAGGCGACGCGCGGCAAGATAGTTCTTTCCACACAGGCCTTCGCCCGGGCGGCCCATACAGCCGTCGAACAGGCCCGTGCGGCTGTTTCCGCTCCGCGGGAGGGGACGATTATCACCGTCATGAAGGATTGGGCTTCCTGTCTTGCAGATCGGGCGCCCCAGACCCCCGATTTTGTCGAACTCCTGAGATCGTCGCTGAAACGCGCCAAGGATTCTCTTGCCGATACGCCCAACAAGTTGAAGGAACTGAAACGGGCGGGCGTTGTCGATGCGGGAGCGGAAGGTTTCGTGACGCTCCTGGAGGGAATGATAGAGTTCATCGAGACGGGCACCGTATCGGCGAAAAAAATCGGCGTCATGCTCCTGGATCGGATGAAGAGGAATCGTGCATCGTCGCCAAGAGACTTGTCACTCAGGTATTGCATGGAATGTCTCGTCGAAGGGCCTTCCATTGACAAGGAGGATCTGCGAGCCCGGCTGGATTCCCTGGGAGGTTCGCTCATTGTCGCCGGATCGGCCCTGAAGGTGCGGTTTCATATTCATACCAACTGCCCCGAGAAGGTCAGGGACGCAGCCGCTTCCGTGGGCGCGATTGCCCAGGAAAAGATCGAAGATATGGCAGCTCAGGTCGCAGCCCGGGTCGTGCGGTTTCGTCCCAAGCGCCGGGTGGCCATCGTTACGGACTCCACATGCGATCTGCCCCGGGATGTCCTTGCAGAGATGGACGTAGCCGTTGTTCCGGTCGTTCTCCAGATCGGGTCGGAAAGCTACCGCGACGGCGTCGATATCGATTCCGAATCTTTCTACCGCATGATGGAACACTCAACGGGGCGTCTCCTTACATCACGGCCTCCTCTCGGTTCCTATCGGGATATTTACGACAGTCTTGCCGGGCGGTACGAGACGATTCTCTCGATTCATCTTTCCGAGGCTCTCAGCGGAACTGCCGAGGGCGCACGGACGAGCCTGCGGGGCGCCTCCTACGAAGGGAAGGTCCGCGTTTTCGACAGCAGGGCCGTATCGCTTTCCCTCGGGCTCCTCGTGAAAGAAGCTGCCCTGCTGGCCGATCAGGGACTGGGGTGCGACGAGATCGTCCGGCGCCTTGAAGAGGCCCGCCGTCATCTCAATATCTACGTAAGCATTCCCGATCTGACCTATGCGATCCGGGGAGGGCGGGTTTCAAAAACGTGGGGAACGATGGGGAAGCTGCTCCATATCAAGCCCATCATCAGCGTGGACGCTCACGGCAGGGCCTGCAGGGCGGCATGCGCTTTCACGCAGGACGCCGTTGTTAAAAAAGTTCTTCGACTGGCCCTCCGTTTCGCCGAGACGGTAAAAAATCCTCAGTTCAATATCGGGCACATTGCGGCTCCAGAAACGGCGGAACTATACCGACGGGAGATTCTTCGACGGTTCGACCTCAAGAATCTGATGATCAACGTCGCCTCTCCGGTGATAGGCGTCCATGCGGGAATCGGCAGTGTCGGAATCGCGGTCCTCGGCGACGGCGCCGGATAAAGGTTCCCATGATCCGATTAGCCTTCATGATAGTCTTTTCCTATATTCTCGGTTCCATTCCTACAAGCATCATCGTGGCCCGACGGCTCAGAGGCATCGATATCCGGGAATACGGAAGCGGGAACGCAGGCGGTACGAATACCGTCCGAATCCTCGGCTGGATGCCGGGCATGGTCGTCATGACCGTTGATGTTCTCAAAGGCGCCCTGGCCGTTCTGTGGATTGCTCCACTGGCCTTCGGCGCTTTGCCCGTAGCTCCGGAGACCTTCAGAATTGCCGCCGCCGCCGCCGCCGTGACCGGCCACATATGGACGGTTTTCGCCGGTTTCCGCGGTGGAAAGGGCGTGGGAACGGGGGCCGGAGCTCTTGCCGTCCTGTCGCCGGGCGCCTTCGCCGTTGCGGCCCTTGTCTTTCTCGCCGTATTCGCGCTCACTCGAACTGTCTTCATCGGCTCGTTGGCGGCGGCCCTCTCTTTGCCCATAGTTTTGACTGTTTTCCGCAACGTCTTCCGGTGGTCTGTTTCCGACGCTCTCTATATCTTCGGGTTCTGGGCCGCCGGTCTTATTTTCTATACCCACCGTACGAACATCGCCCGCTACAGAGCCAGGACCAAGAGTTGAGGAGACTCGAAACTATGGGCCGCCGAGCCGTGATCCTCCTGCTGTTGCTTTCCCTTGCCGGCGCCTGCCTGCTGCTGAACGGGAGTCTCAATCTTGCGCCCGATGAGGCCTACTACTGGTATTGGTCCAGGCATCCGGACTGGAGCTACTATGATCATCCTCCCATGATAGCTCTGGTTATCGCCCTCGGCACGGCCCTTGGCGGCGGCGGAGAATGGGGCGTCCGTCTGGGCGGCTTGCTTGCCGTTGCAACGGCCATTCTAATAACGATCCTTATGGCGCGCAGCCTTGCACCGCAGGAGAAGGATGTCCCCTGGGATCTTATGGTCATCTTCTCGGTGGTTCCCGCATTCTGGATCGGCGCGGTCCTTCAGACGCCGGATACGCCGCTCTTTCTCTTCTGGGCTGCGGCGCTCTACTCTATGAGCCGCATTGCCCGGGGAGGCGCCGCCGGGTGGTGGTATGCCTGGGGATGCGCCCTGGGCCTGGGGCTCCTCAGCAAGTATACGATGATTCTCATGGTTCCCTGTACAGCCCTCTACATCCTCAGTTCGCCTGATCGACGGTTCTGGCTTGTCCGCCGGGAACCATATCTTTCCATCGTTCTTGCCCTTCTGATATTCTCTCCTGTTCTTGCCTGGAACTGCAGCCATCACTGGGTTTCCTTTGCCTTTCAACTCGGCCGGGGATTCGCGCCCCAGGGGAAACCGGTCATTTCGAAACTTCTTGACTTCCTGGGAGGACAGGCGGCGATCCTTACCCCCGGTCTGTTTGTCGCCTTTGTCATCTACAGCGCCGCCGCACTTCGGCGCATGGACGAGACGCTCCGATTCCTCCTCTGCCATTCCTGGCCGGTAATAGGGTTTTTCGTCCTTACTACTATTCGGGGAGAAACCGCCGAGGCAAACTGGCCGGCCCCGGCCTATGTGGCTGGCATGGCGCTTGCGTCAATAGTATACCGTCGTCATTTCGCCCTGCGGAAATCTCATCGTTTTTTTATTTGCGCGAGCGTCGCCGCGGCACTGGCGGCTACAGCTGTTATCCAACTGCACGGCCATCGCCCGTTCCTCCCTCTGAATCCAGAGAATGATCCCCTCAAGCAGGTTCACTCCTGGAAAAGCCTCGGGCAACTCGTCGCAGAAGTCGCCGACGCCTATCCCAGCGATAAAGGGTACTTCATTGTGGCCGACAAGGGCACAACGGCAGCCGAGGCCGTGTTTTATTCGGGAAGAAGATATGAGGGAATGGATTTTTTCGTGCCGGAACGGTACCTGTTCCTTCATGATCTTGAAACTCTCCGGGGCAGAAATGCCGTTATCGTCGCCCATACGGACACATCGCCCGGCCTTGCCCGGTACGGCCCCTACTTTGAGACGCTGCGGCTTGCAGGGCGATACCGTCACGAGTACCGGGGCAAAGAGATTCCGGAGCTTTCGGCAGCGATAATCGTTGGAGAAGGATACCGGGGAAACTGGTCTCCCGCCGGGGCGATCGATCGGCCTTAGGATGATCGGGATATTCTGAAGGTCCACGCGTCGTTAATGAGGTAGTTTACAACGGCGGCTGTGACGATCGCCAGGAGATTGGCCGCGAGGTAGTGGATAAAGGAGGCCATAACGCTGGTTAATATGAATTGAATGACAATGGAAAGCCAGCAGGCGGCAAAATACTGGGCCAGCTGGACGAAGATCGATCTGCGGATTTCTTTTTTCCGGTCCCGCCATGTCCATAACCGGTTCAAGATGAAATTATTGATTGTTGCGACCGATATTGCTGCGGCGAGCGATAGGTTCAATCGGAGCCCCGGATTCTCGATGGATCGAAGAAAGCACTCCTGGCAGAAGTAGAGAACCGTTAAATTTATCAGTGTGCCGGAAAAACCGACAGATGCGAATTTTATGAATCTTCCGGAGAAAAGCCGCACAGCCTGCCCATAAAGTCCCCGAGGAGTTTCCTCCGGCATCATTAATTCCCTTCTTCCGTTGCGAGAAGCCTTCTGGCTTCCCGGTAAACCTCCTCGGCGCCGATCTGCTTCAGGCACTGGTTATCGCCGTTGCAGGGCGAGTTCCGGTGATTGTAGGCCGTCAGGCAGGGCGAGCAGGGCAGCGGCCGGTGGAGAAAGATGGCCCGGTCGGAAAGGGACCCGTAGAGCGCCGGCGTTTCCGGACCGAAGAGAATGATTGTCGGGATTTTCGTGAGAGCGGCGAATTGGCCGGGGCCTCCGTCATTGGTTACGAGGAGAGACGATAGAGTAAAGAGAGTCAGGAGCTCCCTGATGGAGCGGGTGTAGCCCGTAAAATCCGCGATATAGTCGCTCCCGCCGAAATCGATAATTTCGCGGGCAATCGACTTGTCCTGCGGGAGACCGATCACCGCAACGGCATATCCTTCGCCGGCAAAACGACGGGCAAGATCGGCAAAGTTGTTAACGGGCCAGGCTCTGATGGGAAGGATGCCCCCGCTGGGATAGATGAGCAGGAGACGCCTCTTCTCCATATCAGGGAAATCACTGCGAAGCCGTTCCCGCAGTTTATCAACCTCGCTCGCGAACGGAAGGAATGCCGGTTTTTCAGAGGATCCCTCGTCAAGGAGTCTCTTCACGGGCGGATCGTCATTCGATTCGATGGATTCCGCCATGGCGAGAAACTGTTTCGATATATGGTGGTAGGGATTATAGGGGATGGGCCGGTTTATATAGGCGCCCCGGTACAGCCCTTCCTGCCGGTACGGGTGAAAACCGACCCGCAGGGATGCGCCGCTCAGGCGGGAGAAGATGCTGCTTATCCGGGCGAAGAGCTCGCAGTCGATAACGGTGTCGATCTTGAGGCGGCGGATGGCTCGTAGAGCAGTCAAGCTGTCGGTCGCAAAGTTTAAGAAGGAATTGTTTCTCAGTGTCAGCATATGATGTCCGGGCAGGATGTCCAGCAGTTCCAGAACTTCTTTGTTTTGATCGAAGAGAAGAACATAGAGTGACGCTTCGGGATATTTTTCCTGTAGACGGCGGAACATGGGATAGGCGAGAACAAGGCTGCCCATTTCAGAAAGGAGGATGACGAGAATTTTCCGAGGCGTATGATGAGAGGGCCGTTTCCGCGAAGGAAGGGCCGACAGGAGTCTGCAGATAAGCGACCCGACATGCCGGTCGATCCATCGCTGAAAAGCGAGTTTCATTGCCCGGTCATCCTCGGCCTGCCGTGCCGGCCCGTCGGTCTCCGGACGTTCTTTTTCGTTCATCATCAACGTGTAATTTCCTTCCGCCCGCCGGCCGCGGCCGATCCTTCGCACCAGACCGTGCGATCGAAACGAAAGAG
>JAFGGB010000230.1 GCA_016930775.1 Deltaproteobacteria bacterium | reverse complement strand
GTCCGCTTTTAATGGCCGCTTCGGCGCCGTTATGGCTTCTGACGGCAACAGCGTCGCTTTCAGCGCGACTGATCTTCCACTTTTTCGCAACCAGCTCAGCCGTCTCTCCCATGATGATGTCCCCGCCCGAGTAGAGAAGCGTCCATATTGAATCTTCCATCGTCTTGTGCATCAGCCTGGCACCCCACCGTGCGTCCCGAATCACGTAAGGTGCCGTACTGTAGCTTTCAACGCCTCCGCAGAGTATTACCTCCGCCAGTCCGGCATTGATCTGAACGGCCGCGTTTGCCACCGCCTGCATACCCGAATTGCATTGCCGCTGAACGGTATATGCCGGTATTTCGACGGGGAATCCCGCCTTGAGGGCTCCGCATCGCGCCACATTCGGCTCGTCGAAGTCCTGGATACAGCAGCCCCATATGATGTCATCAATGGCACTGCTTTCGATGCCGGCACGGGCAACAGCCTCTTTCATTACCACGGCGGAAAGATCGCCCGCCTTGACGTCCCGAAAGACCCCGCCGAAATCACCGATAGGAGTCCTCACCGCACTGACAACAACCGCGTCTCGTTCGTTCATCCTCTCCTCCTTGAATCCGCATGTTTTGAGGGCATATCAGGCATACCGCAACACATGGCAAAAAAGGATTCCGCAACGTCCCTTCAGAACTCTTTTCCGGGAGATTCCGGATCAGCATTATCACGGCACACCGTATAATCTCTGTAGATCTCGCGCGAAAACCCGAAGCGCAGTATCGCAAAAATGGCCTTCAGTCCATCCACCCATATAATCTTCTTCCCTTCATCATAGGTCCTTCCGCAATAACTGATGGGGATTTCGAAAAGCTTCGCGTTTCGTTTCGCCAGTTTTATCGTTAATTCCGGCTCAAGCCTGAAGTCGTTGCTCAGCAGAGGGATGCTTTTCAGCAAATCGGTCCTCACCGCCTTGTAGCATGTTTCCATATCCGTCAAATTCAAGTTTGAAATGAGATTCGAAAGGAAGGTGAGAAATTTGTTGCCAAGTTCGTGCCGGTACATGAGGACTCTTCTGTATTCATGAACGGCAAATCTCGATCCGTATACGGCATCGGCCCGCTCATTGACGAAAAGAGGGATCATCCTGAGGATATCTTTGGGATAATATTCGAGATCGGCATCATGAATGATCGATATTTCACAGTCCGCCTCACGCAATGCCGTCTGTACGGCTTTTCCTTTTCCCATGTTCTTTTCATGATCCATAAATTTCCATTGGATCGCATCACTTAATGAGGAAAGGTCTCCGGCAAGACGCTTCAGCAGTGCTGCCGTCCCGTCCGTCGAACAATCGTTGACGACGATAATCTGAATTTTCTCAAGATAGGGACTCTTTTCAAGCACGAAGAGCCTTCGCAGGCTTTCCTCCACAAACAGTTCCTCATTATAAACGGGAACAAGAACGGAGAGGGACGTTTTCTTCATTTTCTTTGCTCCATAGAGTACTGCAGCGCCGGTCGTCCGGCGATAAAGGTCATTTCATCCGCGCCATAAGTTCTCTGTAATATGGCGACTTTCTTATCGAATCCAGATCTTTGTCCGTTTTCAATAAAGCCCAATTGTCGTATCCCCTGTCGAGTGCTTTCTTGAGCATTTCAATCGATGCCTCACTGTCCTGCTTCAATGCGTACATGCAGGCCGCGTTGTAGTATATCTCCGGTCCGTACTCGGGACAGGCTGTCAGCACCTTGTGAAACCAGTACAGCGCCTCGTCGGGCCGTCCCTTCATTGCCATTACCACCCCCAGGTTGTATTGCGCGTCGGGATTGCCGGGCATGATAGCGAGCGCCTTTTCGAAATGTTCCACCGCCTCGACGATTTCTCCTCGATTTGCGGCGATAATGCCGAGATTGACATGGGGTTTTGAGTTTTCTGGATAGAGGGCAAGAGACTTCCGGTAATAGTTGACTGCTTCGGCTGTTTTCCCCTCTTTTTCAAGACTGTAGCCCACATTGAAAAAAGTCGGGGCGGCAAAGACATTCTTCGGTCTTATTTCCCAATTCACAAAGAGAGCCAGCGGTATGGTAAGAATCGCGCACAGCGCCACCTTCTTGAAGGATCTTTGCCTTATTGACCACAGGGCTTCCGTAACGCCCGCCGCCGCGAAAAGGATGAGAAAGGCAATCATAGGATAGCGGTATCTCGCAAAGACATAAAAGAGCGCGACGCCGGCGGCATATCCCGTCATCATGAGATACAAAAGCCAGAGCCGGCCTCGATCGCTCCAGGTCATGAAAAATCCGAAAAAGGCAAGGGAGCAAAGGATCCCAAAATGAAACAACAGGCCGAGAATCTTCAGTATGACCGAATATTCATAATGAGCGTACTGGCTCTCCGAATCGCTCATTTCCGTGGCATTCCAGGTCATGTGCCATTTCTTCGCCATCAATCCGATCCAGTGTCCGGGATGCGTCCGGACATAGTTCAAGGTTTTTATCGTCCAGAAATGAGAAACCTCCGACGGCGAAAGGGTTCTGCCTGCTTCCTTCTCGGCAAGTTCGGTCGCATCCTTTCGTTCAAACCTCCAGTCACCTCTGTTCCATCGAAGCGGCGCGTAGGTTCCCGTAGCATTTATATTGTTTCCTATATAAAGGTTCGTGCCGAGCTGTGAGGTGGTAATGGCACAATCACCGCCTACCACGTAATTTCTCAGACTGACGGGCAGAAAGACAATCGCCAGACCCAGTCCATACATGGCCGCCCAGAGTAAAACATTTCTTTTCGGTTCTCTTTTGAAATAGATTACCATCCAGATAAAAACGAGCAGGATAAAAATCATGGCGTTTTCCCGGGTCAGGGCCATCAAGCCCAGCGTTATTCCCAGTGCCATCCATCTGCCCCAGGCGGGCCGATCAACGCTTCCTGCAATGAGTAAGAGACTGAGAGTGGTGAAGAACATGGAGAGAACCGCCTTCTGGATCAGACAATCGAAGAAAATGGCTGTGGGATACAACGCAAGCATAAGGCCTGCGACAATGCCCGTTTTTTT
>JAFGGB010000229.1 GCA_016930775.1 Deltaproteobacteria bacterium | reverse complement strand
CCGCGCGCCGCTTCGTCCGTCAGGTCCAGGGGAAATCCGAAGGTATCGTAGAGTTTGAAGACCACGTCGCCGGGCATGACCGTATCGCCGCGGCCCTTCAGGATCATGATTTCGTCGTTCAGGATTCGCAGACCGCTGTCCAGAGTCTCCATGAAGCGCTGTTCCTCGTTGATGACAACCTTGCGGACATAGGACTCTTTGTCCGTCAGTTCCGGATAGGCGTCCTTCATGTCTCCTATGACCAGGGGAACAAGTTCGTTCAGAAATGGCCTGGCAATGCCCAGCAGTTTTCCGTGCCGGGCGGCGCGGCGCAATATCCTTCTCAGCACATAGCCGCGACCTTCGTTGGAGGGAAGAATGCCGTCCGATATGACGAACGCCAGGGCTCGGCTGTGATCGGCGATAACCCTGAACGATACGTCGTCTGATGCAGAAGCGCCGTATTTCTTGCCTGACAATCGCTCTATGCCGCCTATAACGGCAGCGAAAAGGTCGCATTCATAGTTGCTCGTCACTCCCTGAACGACGGCGGCGAGCCGTTCGAGGCCCATGCCGGTGTCGATATTCTTCCGAGGCAGCGGCGTGAGGGTCCCTTGGGCGTCCCGGTCGAATTGCGTGAAGACCAGGTTCCAGATCTCCAGGAAACGATCGCAGCCGCATTCGATCCCGCAGTCGGGGCGGCCGCAGCCCACGCCCGGTCCCTGGTCGAAAATAATCTCCGAGCAGGGACCGCAGGGTCCCGTCTCTCCCATGGTCCAGAAATTGTCCTTTTCGCCCAGCCGAAAGATACGGTCCGCCGCTATCCCCATTTTTCCGTGCCAGATCTCGAAAGCCTCGTCGTCGTCCGTGTAGATCGTTATGAGGAGCTTTTCCTTCGGCAACCCGACGGTCCGGGTAAGAAAATCCCATCCCCATTCGATGGCCTCCTCCTTGAAGTAGTCTCCGAAGGAAAAATTGCCCAGCATTTCAAAGAAGGTATGATGCCTGGCCGTGTAGCCCACATTTTCCAGGTCGTTGTGCTTGCCGCCCGCCCTGACGCACTTCTGGGACGTCGCCGCCCTGGTAAAGCCGCGATCCTCTTCTCCCAGAAAGAGCGACTTGAACTGGTTCATCCCCGCATTTGTGAAGAGCAGCGTGGGATCGTCCTTGGGAAGGAGCGACGAACTCGATATTACCGCATGTCCCCGATCCCTGAAATATTCAAGAAATTTTCTCCTGATTTCACTCCCTGTCATCAATGAATTCCTCCTCCATAGCGCCCAGTACATCATGAATTCTGCCGGGGTCGAATCCACGACCCAGGAGATTCCTGTAAATGCGTGCTTTTTCCTTCATCGACAAGGCTTCCGAAGCCCCGCCGCCCCGCCCCCAGGCCCGCCGCCCCTTGGCGAGCAGCTTCTTCATGGCGGTCCTTTCGTCGATCTCCCGGCGGGCAGCCTCTATGGCGACGGCAATAGTTTCCTCGCCGACGCCTTTTTCTTTGAGGCTCAGGGCTATTTTCCTGTCGCCCCAGAGTTTTGAGGCGGCGCAATTTCTCGCCCAGTCCCTGGCAAAGGTTTCGTCATCGAGATACCCCTGCGTACGCAGCCTCTCGACGACCCTCTCCGCCACATCTTCGTTGAACCCGGCCTGCCACAGGCGAGTCCGAAGTTCCGGGACGCTCCGGCCCCGGTAGGCCAGGAGCCGGTACGCCCGCTTCAGCGCCTTCTCGTAAGGGCGATCGTCCGTCACGGCTTCTCGTTTATTTTCTGGGGCGCCGCGCGCTTCAGATTAAGGCGCTCCAGAAGCTGCCCCTCGATCTCTTCCATGATCGCCCGGTTGTCTTTCAGAAAGAGCTTGGCGTTCTCCCGGCCCTGTCCGATTCTTTCACCCTTGTAGGAATACCAGGCCCCCGATTTCTCGATGATGCCGACGTCCGAGGCAAGGTCCACCACGTCGCCCGTGCGGGAGATTCCCTCCCCGAATATGATATCGAATTCGGCCTCCTTAAAGGGAGGCGCCATCTTGTTTTTTACAATCTTCACTTTCGTGCGGTGTCCGATGACATCCTGGCCTGCCTTGATGGCATTGGTCTTGCGGATGTCGATACGAAGGCTTGCGTAGAATTTCAAAGCGTTGCCGCCGGTAGTCGTCTCGGGATTTCCGAAGAACGTGCCGATTTTCATCCGGAGCTGGTTGATGAAAATCACCGTGGTGTTCGACCGGCTGATGCTTCCCGTTAGCTTTCGAAGGGCCTGCGACATAAGCCGCGCCTGAAGGCCCATCTGGGCGTCGCCCATGTCGCCTTCGAGTTCCGACTTGGGCACCAGCGCCGCCACGGAATCGACGACAAGAACGTCCAGAGCGCCGCTGCGCACGAGGACTTCGGCTATCTCCAGCGCCTGCTCGCCCGTGTCGGGCTGCGATATGAGAAGGTCGTCGGTGTTCACGCCGATCTTCCTGGCATAGGTTACATCCAGGGCGTGTTCCGCATCGATGAAGGCCGCCAGGCCGTTGCCGCGCTGGGCCTCGGCGACGATGTGCAGGGCAAGGGTCGTCTTCCCGCCCGATTCAGGCCCGTAGATCTCCACAACCCTGCCCCGGGGAACGCCGCCGATGCCGAGGGCGATGTCCAGGCTTATGGAGCCCGTGGAGATGACGGCGGCATCCTTGATCACTTCCTCTCCGCCCAGCCTCATTATGGAACCCTTGCCGAACTGCCGCTCAATCTGCGTTATGGCAAGATCGACTGTCCGCCACTTATCGCTATCAGCTGCCATAGCCTTATCTCCCTTCATGTTTTTTTGTCTATCGGGCCGATTCATCCGCTTCCTCCGTTCCCGGAGCGAGCCCAGCGCTTCCGAAAGAATACTTCTCCAACTCGCTGTAAACGGCGCCGCCCGGCTTGAGTTCGCTTTTGAAGAGGGTCAGCCCGCGAACCGACACCGTAGCGGCCTGCCACGATTCATTCTTTTTCAGAACTTCCGCAAGTCCGACCATTGCGCCGCGCATCGAAGCGGCCCGGCCCAGCGTGAGATGGGGTTTGAACGGACGCTTCTCTCTCTCGAAACCGCAGTCCTCCTGGAACCCTGCATCGAGGACCTCCTGGAGACGGCGGAGGGGGTCGACATCCCCCGACATTCCGATCCAGAGAACCCGAGGTCCCTTCACCGAGGGAAATCCCCCGAGATTTCCGATGCTCAGAGAAATCGGCCGAATTCCGATCAGGGCCTTCCGCACCACATCGGATATCGACGCGATATCATCACTAGCAATATTTCCAAAAAATTTCAGTGTCAAGTGCATTCCCGCAAGCGCCGTCCACCGGACGCCCTGAATACGCCGCCGAAGCCTCTCCTGAATGGCGCCGATGGCCGCCTTCAAGCTCTCCGGGAGATCGGCGGCAAGGAAACAGCGCATCGTTGTTTCCTGACTATTCTTCATCGATGGGGACTCCCGTCAGAAATCTTCTGACCGATTCCAGGGTCCATCGCGCCGTCAGCTCCTTGATCCTCCGCCTTTCTCCACCGAAGGCAAAGCGCCTGACGGCGGAACCTTCGGGACCGGCGACGGCGACAAAAACCGTACCCACGGGCTTCCCTTCAGTATCTCCGGAAGGACCGGCGATGCCCGTTGTGGCGCAACCATAATCGACGCCGGCAACGCGCCTGACGCCGGCGGCCATTTCGCGGGCCGTCTCGGCGCTCACGGCGCCGTGGACTTCTATCGTTTCGGGACTGACGCCGAGAAGTTGCATCTTGGCCTCGTTGCTGTAAACCACCAGGCCCCGTTCCAGGTAGGAGGAACTGCCGGGCACATCGGTGAGACGATCCGTGATGAGCCCTCCGGTGCACGATTCGGCGACGGCGATCCTTCCGCCCCTTTCGACAAGAAGCCGGCCGATGACGGCGGCTATGGTGTCGTCGTCGTAACCGAAAATATATTTCCCCAATTTTTCCCTCACGGCTGCAACGGCGCCGTCCACGACTCCCGTCACGGCGAGGCTGTCGGTTCCCCAGGCGGTGATTCTCAGATAGATCTCGGGAAATTGCGGATAGGAACCGACCATAACCCCCGAAAGCTCCTCCGTCATGCCGGCCAGAACGGCGTCGATCTGCGACTCCGTCCGGCCGAAGAGTTTAATCGTCCGGGAAATCACGACTTCCCGTTCGTCGCCGAAGGCCCTCCGGAGAAGGGGCAGCGCCCCGTCGACGATCATGCGCTCCGCCTCGCGGGGAACGCCCGGAACCACGACAATCACTGCCTTTGAGATTCCGACGGCGAAGCCCGCGGCGGACCCTGCGGGATTGGGAAGGATTTCCGAACCTTCCGGGAAAAGGGCCTGTTTCGCGTTGTTGTCCGTCCACCGGAGCCGAAGTCGCTCGAATCTTTCCTTCAATAGGGCAAGCACGGCATCGTCCATGCAGAGGTTCTTGCCGGCGGCCCTGGCCACGGCGGCGGTGGTCTTGTCGTCGGCCGTTGGTCCCAGACCCCCCGTGACAATGACGGCCTCGTTCTCGCGGGCCAGTCGGTGGAGAGTCGCAACGATGGTCGTCTCCTCATCGCCGACGGCGATGATTTCCGTCACCCGCCAGCCAGCCTCGCGGATTCTCCGGGCGATAAAGGAACCGTTTGCGTCCTGGACGAACCCGCTCGTCAGTTCGTCGCCGATGGTCATAATCGCTATCTTCATAATTACACCCTACAATCCTGAAACAACAATCAAAATGCCGATGACCGCCCGTGCATATAAACCCGCGACGATATCGT
>JAFGGB010000228.1 GCA_016930775.1 Deltaproteobacteria bacterium | reverse complement strand
TGCCGTCGCCTATACGATCAAGGGACGAAGCGGAGAGGCTCTTCTGAAGAATGCCGAACAGGCTCGCCTATCCCTCCGTTTGGCCCGCCTCCGGACGGATATTGCTCTGGGAGGCAATCTCCGCGACTTCCGCCTCGGCTGAAACAACAGGGCAGCGGCAATAGGCCTTCCTTCAATAACCTCTGTTCATCTGTTCATCCCGTCTTTTCCATAGCCGCCTGACCCGAGGATTTTCGTCCCGTCAGGAAATGGATGGCCAGTAGCACTGCGCACAGCGCAACGCCGAGAAGGTCCGTTACCATCTCCGGCCAGAACATCATGGCGGCGGCGACGCCGAAGAACGGCCTGAGAAAGATATTGACCTTCTTGCGATAAAAGCCCTCCAGCAAGATAGCGAAGGAAAAGAGGCCGCACAGGCCGGTGAGAGTCACTTCGATTGCTGCGACGGCGGAACCTTCAAAAAGGATAGGCGAATAGACGATCAGAAGCGGAATAAAGTATATGCCCGACGCAAGCTTCCAGCCCTGCATGCCTGTTTCGAAGGGCCTGCTTCCAGCGATGCCGGCAGCCGTATAGGCCGCAAGACAAATGGGCGGCGTCACGTTGGCGAACTGGGAAAACCAGAAAATAAGCAGGTGAGAGTTCAGGAGACCCGCGCCCAGTTGGGTCATAGCCGGAGCCGCCAAGACGGCGAGGGTTATGTAGGAAGCAGTAACGGGAAGACCCATTCCCAGGATAAGGGCCGCTATGAGAATAAAGCAGATGGTTATGAAGAGACTTCCGCCGGAAATATCCGTGATGATCATGGAAAACTTGATGCCCATGGCAACGATGAGCACGATGCCGATGATGATGCCGGCGCAGAGGAGTATGACGGCCGTCGTTACCATGTTCTTCGCTCCGTCGGCAAGAGCGTCGAGAATATCCTTAAACCCCATGCGCGTTTTCTTGTTGAACCAGCTTGAAACAACTATGGCGGCAATTCCGGCGCAGGCCGAGTACGTCGGGGTGTAATCCATGAGGAGAAAGGCCATCAAAACTACGATGGATAGAAAGAAATTCCATCCTTCCTTCATAACCTCCCAGAAACGAGGGATGTCAGCCTTTTCCATGGGCTTGAGACCCATTTTCTGGGCTTCCAGATGAACGATAAAGGCGACGCTCAGAAAATACATGATCGCGGGAATGAAGGACACTGCGACAATATGGAGATATGAAATCTGGGTCCATTGGGCCATGATGAAAGCCCCGGCGCCCATGATAGGAGGCATGAGCTGACCTCCCGTCGAAGCGGCGGCTTCGACGCCGCCGGCGAATTTCGGTTTGAATCCCGTTTTTATCATCATGGGAATCGTCATGGAACCGGTGCCGACGACGTTGGCCACGGCGCTCCCCGAAACGCTCCCCATGAGACCGCTGCCGAAGACGGCCATTTTAGCCGGACCTCCGACGGTCCTTCCCATAAGGGATGTCGCCAGCCGCAGGATGAAGTCTCCCGCTCCCGATTTGAGAAGAAATGAGGCGAACAGGACGAAGAGGAAGACAAAGGTCGAGGATATGCTTGCCACGGTGCCGAAGATGCCGTCGGGAGCGAAGTACATCCTATAGAGGAGACGCTCGACCGTAATGCCGGGGAAGTTCCAGAGACCGCTCAAATATTTGCCCAGGAAGAGCGCATAGGATATAAACAGAATGGAGAGTACCGGAATCAGGTAACCGGCCGACCTGCGGGTGATCTCTATCATGAGAACCAGCGCCACGGCCGCCGCCACAAGATCGATCATGAGCGGCACTTCGTTCCTGGCGTGAAGAGCATCCTCGAAAAAAACGAGATACAATGCAACGGCAAACGACAGTATGCCGAGGAAAACATCGAATGTAAAAGTTCTGGAAGGTTGTCTCTTCGACAACGGATAGATCACATAGCCCATAAGCAGAATGAGGCCGTAGTGCACAGCGTTTCTTTGGATCTCCGGCATGATCCCGATAGTGTTGACCCAGAGATGGAAGAGCGACGTTGCGACGGCGATCCAATAAATGATCTTCGCCGTCATTCCCGTCAGATTACGTTTAATTGTCAGCGATTCGCTAGAAAGATCGAGATCAGTCAAAGGTTGATCTACAGGCTTCTCGGCTTGTTCATTCATACGTCACCTCTTATCCGCGCAAAAAAGGCTCATTTCTTTGCTGATCCGGCCGCCGGTTCTTCCAGGGGATGCGTTATTCCTTGTTCTTCGATGCAGCATTCCTCGGTTGAAATGTTTCATACACACGAGCAGGAACAGCAGTTGACAAACCGATCGTTTGATCGGTTTGTCCGGGACGAGGGCAATCCCCGACCCGGACATCCTTTTACTGGTTACTGTGCGATGAGCTCGCTCGGTATGGAAAGTCCTTTTTCCTTGTAATACTTCAAGGCGCCGGGGTGAAGAGGCGCCGGAAGTCCGCCGACTGCGCGATCAAGACTCATGGCCTTCGTTGCCGAGTGAATATTGTGGAGAAAGGGAAGATTCTCGAAAATCGTCTTGGTGATCAGATAGACCGTTTCTTCGGGAAGATCCGGCCGGCAGGCGAGGAAATTGGGCTGTGCAATCGTATTGATGTCTTTCATCTGGCCGGGGTAGGTGCCTTTTTTCACCACATACCTGGTCCATACGGGGAAAGCCTTCCTCACGGCAGCTATATCCGCATCGGAAAAATCGAGAACGGCGACTTTTTTCTCACCCAACTGGGCATAGAGCATCGTTACCGACGATACGGGCGGTCCCGCAGGCAGGTTTGCCCCGACGATTCGGTTGTCCATCATGGCTGAAGCGGAGGGATCGTAGGCAAGGTACTCGGGCTTATAATCCTTTTCAATCTCTATGCCAAGACCGCCGAGGATTACGAGACCCGATCCTTCCGTTCCGCTGCCCCTCTTGCCGATGGAAAATTTTTCATTAAGGCCCTTCAGATCGTTGATATTGCCGGTTTTTGCATACTTCTTCAATAGGGCGAAATGTTCGACATTCTCCCAGAGCATCGAGATGGAACGGAAATCTTTGAAGGCCTGTCCTTCGTACTGACCCTTGCCGTAATAGGCCATCGCGCCGAAGAGTCCCTGTAGAATCGAGAGCTGGCATTCATTATTCTTCATCATCTGTATGTTTTCACCGGAACCGGCCGAATTGATGGCCGTAGCGGTAATATTGTTTTTACTTCCCAGCTTGATGCTGATGAGGGTTCCTATAGCGACGCCGACGGGATAATAGGTTCCGCCCATCGTTGCAGTCGCAATAAGCAAATTCTGAGGAGCAGCGGCGCCGGCGCCGGTAACGCCGACTCCCAACGCGAGGCTTGCAGCAACCAAAAGAACTATAAAGCGCTTCATCTTGTGTTGTTCCTCCTTTTCATGAAATACGTCTCGTTAAGTAAAAATGTGGCACGACAAAAGCTTCTCCTTTGTTCGGCGCGAAATGTTTTCGGAACAACGATACATTCCCTTCACATCTTCAGCCGAGCAGTTTGCACTCACCTCCTCCCCCCGTTGAGCGGCATTTCAACGACACCTCAGTTCATCAGTCAATCGGGCAAAACCTTTCCCGGATTCATAATATTGGCAGGATCAAGAGCGGCCTTGATTCTCTTCTGCACGTCGATGGAAATCGAACCCAGGGCCTCCGTCACGTATGACCGCTTCAACGTGCCAACTCCGTGTTCGCCCGAAAGTGTTCCTCCGACAGCCAGGGCAGCCTTGAATATCTGGCCGGCGATTATATCGACCTTGGCTCGATGATCGGGATTTCTGAGATCGAATAAAATGTTCGGGTGGAGGTTCCCGTCGCCCGCATGGCCGAAAACTACTATTGGAAGGCCATGTTCTGAACTGATTTGCTTTATGCGCCGGATCGTCTCCGGTATGGCCGATCGCGGCACGGTTATGTCCTCGCCGAGCTTATTCGGCGCCTTCCGAGCCAGAGATGGAGAAACGGCGCGGCGGGCGCTCCACAATCGAGATCTCTCCTGCTCGCTTCCCGCAAGTGTAACTTCCCGGGCGCCATGATCCCTGCATATCTTCGTTATTGTCTCGATTTCCCTGGCGACGGCTCTTTCATCGAAACCATCGCTCTCGATGATGAGCAGAGCCTCAATATCGAGGGGCAGCCCGAGATGAGCCGATTCTTCGATGCAGGCAATGGCCGTCTCGTCCATGAGTTCAATGGTCGCCGGTACGATTCCCCTCTTGAGGATCGCCGTGACCGTGCCGGATGCGTCATCCAGCCTGGGAAAATCCGCACGGACCGTTTTCACGGACGCCGGTTTCGCCACAAGCTTAAGAAGAGCTTCCGTAATGATGCCGAGAGTCCCCTCGGAACCGGTGAAAAGCGATGTCAGATCGTATCCGACAACATCTTTGATAGTTTTTCCGCCGGTTTTAAGAATCTTTCCATCGGGCAGAACAACCGTGAGACCCATCACATAATCGCCTGTGACGCCGTATTTAAGACATCGCGGTCCGCCGGCATTGCAGGCGATGTTGCCGCCGATCGTCGATTGCCTGTTGCTCGACGGATCGGGCGGATAAAACAATCCCCGTTTCTCCACTGCAGCCTGAAGATCTGCCGTTACGATTCCCGCCTCGACGAGAACCATGTAATTTTCTTCATCAAGCTCGATGATTCTGTTCATCCTGGCGGAGGAAAGCACTATTCCTCCTTCAGAGGGAACCGATGCCGCGGCAAGACCTGAGCCCATGCCCCTGGCTGTTACAGGCATCTTCTCGGCGAAGGCCAGCTCTAGTATGCGGCTGACCTGCTCTGTCGACGACGGCAGCAGGACCAAGTCCGGCCGCCGATCGGCAAAAGTGCCGTCATAACTGTAAACGGCAAGATCTTCCGGGGTCGACAGGACTCCATCCTCACCGACCAGGGCTTCGAATTTCTTGATGGTCTTCCGCTCCATCGATTACGTCCTCTCTTCACGATAGGCCTGATCAAGCAGCGTCACCGGATGCACAACC
>JAFGGB010000227.1 GCA_016930775.1 Deltaproteobacteria bacterium | reverse complement strand
CATGAGTTCAATGGCTTCGTAGCTGAGGTTAACCCGTTCCGGAGGATTAATACTGTTGAGGAATTCATCTCCCAGGTGGGAGCTCTGGTGATACATGCGGAAGCGGAGCGAATTGTCGCCGTGCCGGTAGGTGACAGGAATGCCGGTGGTGTAATCCGCGTTGATGAGGTCGAAGGAGGGAGTGCTCATGTTGAATTGGGCGAAAAGGGCGCCCTCCATGCTCAGTTGCAGGCCGTCCCCCTCACGACTGCCGAAGAACCTGTACAGCCCGAATGTCTCTCCGAAGCCGACTGAAGACATGGTATACTGGATATCCGATGATTTGAAGCGGTTGATGCTGGCAAAGAACTGCGGCTGCTTCGGGTCGGCGATGATTGGCCGGAACACGTCGCCCGTTGGAAAGGTTTCCCCTTCGCCGGTTATCCCGGTAAATCTGCTTACCGCGCCAGGCTCGCTCGCGTTTGCAGGCTTCACCGCAATCGCTATTCTCTGCAGCCCGTCGATATTGCGAAGTTCCTTGTCGGTCTCCTCCCGTCGTATCGGGTCATCTTTAAACAAGGTAATCGTGGCAACTCCGTTGACAATTTTCAGGCTATAGCTATTTCGCCCCCAGTGTAGATCCCTTTCAAGGACGCAGGCAACATAGCCGGTCAGAAATTCATCGCCGGCCCTGTCCGAAGCTGCCACATAGGGAAGTGGGAAAAGGAGCATGAGGCAGAGAGATGCAGCGCAAAGGCGACCGATAATATTGAGAAACAGGGGGGTATCCATACACATCGTCAATTCATCATCCCCAGAGCCGACTTTGAAAGCGTGAACGGTTACGAATAAGAAGAAAGCGGGCGGGGCCCGATGCCCCGCCCTGTAAGGGAGAATCCACGTAAATGACTTGGGAGGAGCAACGTGGAATATAATGAAACTGCTTATTCAGCAGTGTACTTTTATCTTAAGCAAAAGGCATTCCAATCGGCACTTTCCCTCGTGGACATTTGGAGACGCTAAAAGCTGTTTTCCCTTCATTCCGGCCATCCGGACATGGCATGAAAATTGAGGAACCACCTTTTTGGACAGGTAACCATATGATTTTTCACGGTCGAATCATCAACTGGACATTCAGGTTGTGTTGAACTCAACATGCTGTCCAAAAACGATCAGCACAACAACTGTGCTTTTATACAAGGGCGTCATCCTATAATAACGGTAGATCAGATGAATGGGAGAGAGGCGTAGGGAAGAGTGAACCGATGGGCTTGGCCTCAATATTTGGTGGAACCTCCACATATTGAGGGAACCTCTAAGGAGAGCCGGTTTTTTTAACCGTAAATATTCGCCGCTCCGGCCAGATCAATACGTGTTCCTATGATATGAATTTTTTTCATGAACAACAGATCATCTCATTTTCCCTGTCATATCTCTTATATCACCATCAACGCATCTATCCTTCCAGCCGCTTTATCGAACGATTTTGCCTGGCCGGACTTTCCCCCCTTGCGTACCCCGTCATTCCTGTCATGAATCGCACCAAGCCATAACTCAGCCAACTCGTTAGACGCATGCGGAAGGTCTGCTTTCTCCAGATATTTTCAAATATCCGACGCGCCCCTGTCTTGATAGCCAACTCCAAACTATACTTTAATTTTTTCGCAAAGGTTTCATCGACCACAGCGATATTTGCCTCAAGAGCGAGCAGCAGGCTAAAAGGGTCAAGATTTGAGGATCCCACCGTAGCCCAATGTTCATCAATCACAGCAACCTTGGCGTGCATAAAGCTCTTGTTATATTCGTAGATCTCCATCCCTGCATCGAGAAAACTGCCATATAGGGCACGCGAGGCATAATGGAGCAATCGATATTCCACCCTTCCCTGCAACAGCAAAATCACTCGGACACCGCGCCCGACTGCATCCAGAAGTGCATGACGAAAATTTAATCCGGGGAAAAAGTAGGCATTTGCAAGAATGATTTCGAATTTCGCCTGTTCAATGGCCTGAAGGTAGGCATCTTCAATATCGCGACGATGCCGGATGCTATCCCGGACGATAAAAGCTGCGCGCATACGGCCTTTGGGTTCCGTTGAAGTCGCTTTTCTGTCTTTGTCCGGGCTCCAGTTAGGACGAAAGTGGCTCCATGCCACTCGCGTCCAGACCCGGCGGGCAGAATCATGAATTTCTTCCACCAGGGGTCCTTCCACACTTACGGCGTAATCATAACGAGGCGATGTTTGACCACGTATATCCATGTCGTCGATAATGTTAATTCCTCCGACAAATGCAATCGTCTGGTCCACGACCACCATTTTCCGGTGCAAGCGGCGCAACCTCCGACGCCGCAACGTCCAGGGCGATGTCTTGGGCCGGAACTTCAGCATCATTACACCAGCCGCTTCAATGTGATCGACCATGGTTTTCGGCAAACTCATCGAGCCGAAGCCATCGATCAGAACGTGGGTTTTTACGCCACGAAAGGCCGCCCGCCTGAGCGCTTCCGCAATGCGTCGTCCGGT
>JAFGGB010000226.1 GCA_016930775.1 Deltaproteobacteria bacterium | reverse complement strand
TGTCTGCAATGGAAATAATCTTTCCAAAAAGGGTTAACGGGTTATTCCAGTCGGCTCGGGGATAGCCGGTCAGGTCATATTTCAGGTGGTGCTCAAAAAGGGGCACCAAAATTCTGGCCTTGCTGTCTGGTGTAGCCCTCACCTTTAATAACAGCCTGGCGCTGTTCAATGAGTGTTCCTCAATCAATTTTAACTCACGGTCATCCAGGCTATCTCTTTTGTGAAGAACTGTGTTGGGGATTTCAATTTTACCCAGGTCATGAAAAAGGGCGCAAATGCCGAGACTGGTCAGATTACGACGTGAGAGGTTGATACGCCTGCCAAGGCACATGGATAACATGGCAACATTAACAGAATGGGTGAAAATGTAGTCGTCAAATACCCGGAGTGTGCTTATGGCCGTATAAACTTCGTCATCCTCGAAAAGATTGGTCACCATGCCCTGGACGACCCGGACGGTTTTGCCTATACCGACGACACTCTTCTCGTCTTTAATTTTCTGGGCAACCTTTTCGAGAGAGTCCTTGGCATAAGTGTAGTCTTTTCTGGCCCTCTCCCACCGTTCCGCCTTGTCCTGGCCAGAGGATTCCTCTTCAACCCTGGGCGTTTCCGATTTCTTGATCGGTTCAACCCATTGTATGTTTTGGGCGGCAAGAGCGTTTTTAAGCCAACCGAGAGGGTCGGTTTTTTGCTCGGATTGTTGCAGCAGACGTATGAAAATCAGGATTTCCTGGGCAGAGACGCTCTTGACCTCTTCGAGGAAGCGTACCCCTTCAAGATCGCGGGCGCTGAAATACCCTGTAATGTTGTCATAAAGATTCTTTGCGCCCCTTTTGTAAGGGAGCTTTTCATCATCAATGAGTATCTGGTTATTGGAGATTTTGAGCGTCAATGAGTCATTCTCCATGCAGTTTTTCATGGATTCGGAAAATTTCTCAATTCCCGCTATAACCAGCGAATGGTTATCGCTGTGAATTCTAGTGTTCTGGATCAGACTGTAGAAATTCAACAGGAATTCTTCAAACTGGGGATAAGATCTGTATGTTAAAGAATTAGCCATTAAAATTTCCCCCCGGAAAAAGCACTGTCGGGTTTTGTTCTTTCAACGGCTTGCCTGATCACTTTGAATCTGCTTTTTGAAGCTTCCTGGAGCACACCCTTTGCTTCCGGAGTATCAAGCAGCGCCAGGGCAGCGGCTGCCCCTTCACGGAAAATCGGCTTCCCCAAACCCAGAGAACGGTTCCATCCCCGGTGCAGAAGCATTTTACGCAGGAACGGGACAGCCCTGTCTGAACCGCAGGATCCAAGAGCCCGATAACAGCCAAGGATATGGGTTATATCCCTTTGGGAGGAATTTTCTTCCAGGTAGTTCAGTAGCAAGCTTTCCAGCACACGGGATCGCTGTTTTGCAAATGCCGTCAGGATAAAGTCGCGTATCTCCTGGGAGGGATCATCAATAAGTGAAAACAACTTTTGCACGTATTGGGGGTCCCTTTTAACCAGTTCATTGACCGCTTTCCTGCGCACCTTATGAGAGGGATGTTCACACATCTTGAAAAGAATTTTATTGACCCGGTCGCCCTGCAGGCCATTCAGGACAGCCATAAGGGTATCCCCCGTCTCCTGGCTATGCTGTTCCGCTATTGTCTCAAGAGGCCCGATGTCACGCTGGCTCAGTTGCACGATCACCCGCAAAACCAACGTTTGTATCTCGTGCGAACTGCTCCGCGTAACAACCGGCATCAGAAAATGGATCACTTCCGGTGAAAAATAATGAAGGGTCTTTTCAAGCGCCTCTAAATTTATACGTTCTCTTGTTTGCTCCTGCAAAAGCTTTTCGCTGATGAGTTTAAAAATTTCAGGCCTCGACAAATCATGGAAAAAACGTTCAATGAGGCGGCTCTTCCATTCCTGTTCTGTTGATGTTTCTGGAGAGAGGAACTTGGACAGCGACTGAAATAATTTGAGCAGCAATTCAAATTTTTCCAGTTTAATGGTTTCAACAGCCAAATCCGAGATGAATCCCAAAACCGACGTTATTTTTTCCTTTTCGGTCTGGTTGTTCAGAATGATCATCAATAATTCAATGAGGTCTTCTGTAATATCCCACCTTTCTTCCTCATCGACCATCTGCTGAAGGCTCTGATACTCGGTATCGGACAGCTCCAGTCGGTCTTCACGAATCGATGGATCGGCAATACTTCGGGTATAAGTTTCCTGACTGCCCGATTCTGCCGGTTGCTGAGACTCGTCCGTTTCATTTTGATCGACGACTTTTTCCGGTTGAAGCGCGGGGGGGGGAAGTTGGGAGAAATCAATCAACATTAAGTCCTGCCAGTAAACATCCACCGCCTTGAAATCTATATGTTCAAGTTCCTCATCCATCAGCGCAGTGACGATATCTCCCTCGGTTTCCTCTGCGAACAATCTGTATTTATGCGCTATTTTTAAAAAGGAGGAGATTTCCGCGATGGAGAGGCCTTCTTGAAACTCGATCCATTTGATGCCGTCACGATAAAGCAGGGCGGTTATGTCTTCAGAGGGGGCCGCCGGTGAAACGCTGTGGACGATTTCAGACTTATAAGTGAGACGGTCTTTATCAACAGTCAGCCTTAGATCGCCATGTTTCGTGAGAAATTTGCCGAATGCGGCAACAAGGTTTTCAACGGATTTTATAGTGGATTCATGCTCCTCAGGATAGAGGCCGTAATTCTTCCACGTCAGGACAATTATGTTGATTAACTGCCTGGCATCCCGCAATTCCTCGTCCGAAGGCGGTTGTGGCGCTGAAATTTCTTGTTTCTCTGTTGTGCTCACTTTTTCACTAAGTCAAGAAAAATATTGAACGCTTCGGGTTAACATTTCTTTTCTGTCCAATGATGAAAGATGGTCAACTATTTCCAGGTTAGTGAACGTAGCAATATATTAACAAGGTCGGTAATATTAAGTCAATCATATCATGCACAGCAATATAACACCCGCTCCAAGATTCTGCGCCAGCAGTGGCGAATTCCGGGTATCGCGATTCCGATCTCGGCATCCGGTCAAACCGGTTGTCGATCAGCCTATTTCGCTGGCAGGTACTTTATGACGTGGACCTTCTCCATGGTAACAAGACCGCCGCAGTTTGCCGCTTCAAACAGATCATGCAGGGTGGAGAGGAAAGGGTTGATTTTGGCCTCCTCGTCCGTGATCTCGATGATGATCGGCATATCGCTCGACAGGTCCAGAATCTTTGCCGTTCGGATCCGGCTGTTGGGGCCGTAGGCCAGCACCCCACGCCAGGCGGTCGCGCCTGCGAGACCGGCCAGTTTTGCCTCTTTCACGATGGCTTCATACAGCGGTACATGCCCTGCCTTGTCCGATTCTCCGATGAAAATCCGAAGGAGTTTTGCTTCGCCTTTGAGTTCCATTTTCCACCTATCCTTTCAGAAGAAGCTTGGTTCCGAATAGCCCCAGGCCGAACAGGATGATGCAACCCACAATCGTTGCGAGAAAGTATCCCGTAGCGTAAAGGTATTCGGAATCCTGCAATAAGCGAACAGTCTCATAAGAAAACGAAGACATGGTCGTAAATCCCCCGCACACGCCGGTGGCGAGAAACAGCCGGGTCGACGGGGAGAGGCTTTGCGTTTCAGTCGCCGCCGCCGTGACGATGCCCAGAAACAGGCATCCGATAAAATTGGCCCACAGCGTGCCGTGGGGGAACGTGATGGAAAACCGCTGACCGAACTGACTCATGAGATACCGCAACACGGAACCGACGAACCCGCCGGTCCCTACAATGAAGATTGTGAAAACGTTTTGCATGAATGTTCCTCAGACCCAAGCTATTTTAAATCGTTTCGCATAAAGAAGGCGATAAAGACCGAGGACGACCTTCCCAAAAGACGGGGAAATTGTCCTGAAAGCGTTCCTTTACTCTTGCATGATTCCGGGTAACAGGCAATCGTTGATTTGACGAAGACATGAAGGTGGGTAGCGTAGATCTGTGTCCGGAAAGCAGAGTCAGCGCCGCGCCATGATTCGTCGCCAGCGGCGGCGGAGGCGCAGCGAGTTGGTCACGACCGAGACGGAGCTCATCGCCATCGCGGCCGCGGCGAATTCCGGATTGAGGAGGATCCCCCAGAAGGGATAGAGAACGCCGGCAGCGATGGGGATTCCGATGATGTTGTAGATGAACGCCCAGAAGAGGTTCTGGCGGATTGTCCGCATCGTCTCGAAGGAGAGGCGGATCGCCCGCGGCACGGCGAGCAGGTCGTCCCGCATCAGCGTGATGTCGGAGGCCTCGATGGCCGCGTCCGTTCCCGCGCCGAGCGCGATCCCGATGTCGGCGGCCGCCAGCGCCGGGGCGTCGTTGATCCCGTCCCCCACCATCGCAACGACCTCGCCGGTCTTGCGCAGCCGCTTGATCTCCGCCGCCTTGCCGCCCGGCAGCACCTCGGCGAGGATCCGGTCGATGCCGAGGAGCTTTCCCATTGCCTTTGCCGTTTCGGCGTTGTCCCCCGTGATCATGGCAACCTTGAGACCCATTCGCTTTAGCTCTGCGACTGCCGCCGCTGCGGAGGGTTTGGATTGATCGGCAAATGCCATCAGGCCGAGAACGCGCCCACCCCCCGCCGCAAAGACCGATGTCTTGCCCTCGGCGGCCAGTCTTGCGACCTCCTCTTCCGCGCCCCGGATCGAAATCGCTTCCCCTTCCAGAAAACGGCGGTTGCCCAAAAGCAGCATCTTTTCATTCCGGAGGGCCATGGCCCCGAGGCCGGAAACGGCCTCAAAACCGGTGACCGGCCCCGCTCGAAGACCTTCCTGTTTTGCTCGCTCCAGGACCGCCCGGGCCAGGGGATGTTCGGAGACCGCCTCGATATCGAGGGCGGCCTGCAGGACCTCCGTCGGCGAGATCCCGGGGGCGGGAATAATATCCGTCACCTCCGGCTCTCCGCGCGTCAACGTGCCGGTCTTGTCGAAGACGACCGTTCGCAGGCGGTAGGCGTTTTCGAGGCTCTCTCCCCCCTTGATCAGGATGCCGTTTTCCGCGCCGATTCCCGTTCCGACCATGACCGCGGTGGGGGTCGCCAGCCCTAGGGCGCACGGACAGGCGATAACGAGGACGGAGATGAAATTGAGCAGCGCGCGGCTGAAGACGGGGTCGGGAACGAGAAAATACCAGACCGCGAAGGTCGCAAGGGCTATCCCAAAAACGACGGGGACGAAGATGGAGGCGACCTTGTCCGCAAGGCGCTGGAT
>JAFGGB010000225.1 GCA_016930775.1 Deltaproteobacteria bacterium | reverse complement strand
GGTCTGACCGCCTTGGCGGAAACCCATTCGTTCTACCACGGCGAAAAAGTGGCCTTTGGCGTTTTAGCCGGACTCCAGCTCACCGACGCATCCGTGGAGGAATCGAAAACGGTTTATTCATTCTGTGAGGAAATCGGCTTGCCGACCACGCTTGCCGATCTCGGTTTGGGAAGTGCCGAATCGGAACAGCTGATGGTGGCGGCTGAAAAGGCGTGTGCTCCCGGGCAGTACATCCATCACGAAGCGGGCATCATGAGTCCCCAAAAAGTTCTCGATGCCATGCTCGCAGCGGATGCCATCGGCAAGGCCAGAAAATGCGACGGAAGGAACCGATGAGCAGGAGAGCGTTCGTAATGCGGGTTTCCTTAATAATGAATTGCGATACTTTTTTGTAATCATGGACAATTTTATTTTGTGTCGGATCAAGCGGGTGTTATGTCTTAAGGGAGAAAAAATATGACCTTAAAGATAGTAAGATCAGAAATCTCTCGATTTCTTGCGGCAAGGGAACCGGAAGTTCTTGCGCTGAAGGGTGCCTGGGGCACCGGAAAGACATATACGTGGAAAAAGCTCATCCGTGACCTTTCTCAGTCAATGGACCTGCCAACCCATCGTTACTCCTACGTCTCACTCTTCGGCGTGAATTCACTTCAGGATTTCAAGTTTCTTCTTTTTCAACAATCAGTACCTAATAATATTATCGGTCACGAGGCTTCCATTTCGTCGTTTCGTGACAATGCACTTGGGTTTTCAGAATCGTTCGGTAGAAAGGGTTTGAAATGGTTTCAAAATCTTCCAGTTCTCAAAGATTTTTCTTTAGAAATGCGTTCTCTTGCATTTCTATCATTAAGGGATACGCTTATTTGTATAGACGATCTTGAGCGTAAGGGGCATGAACTAAAAGTCGGAGACATTTTAGGGCTAATTTCTCAATTAAAGGAAGAGAAGAACTGCAAAGTCGCATTGATCATGAACGATAACGGTTTCGGTTCAACTGATTCCAAGGAGTTTGAAAAGTATCGGGAAAAAGTCATAGATGTTGAATTGCGCTTTGATCCCATGGTTCAAGAATGTATAGAAATTGCCTTCGACGAAAACGAAGAAATTTATCTGAAGCTAAAAACTAGAATAGCTCAGCTTGGAATCAAAAACATCAGGATCATCTTTCGAATAAAACGTCTTGTACGCCTTATCGCCCCTTATCTGAGAGATGCGGAACCGGAAGTGATGGACCAAGCCATTCACACTTTGGCACTTTTGACTTGGTGTTATCTAGCCGCTGACGATGTTGCGCCTAACTATGAATATGTGAAAAAGAGTCACCTTGGTCTACTGGACTTCGAGAAAAAGGAGCTTTCGGACAAAGAAAAGGCATGGAATGCCACTCTTCGGGATTACGGCTTTTTGAACATAGATGAATTCGACTTGATCTTGGCGGAGCTTGTTGAAACTGGCTATGTGACTGAAGCCAATTTAACGAAGCCACTGAATGCCCTAAATTCGCAAATCCTTGCGAATAAGGGTGACAAATCGTTTTCAGAGGCTTGGCGCCTTTATCATGGCTCATTCGAAAACAATCAAAATCAGGTTATTTCCCTAGTCTATGAACGTTTCAAGGAAAATACAAAGTACATCTCACCACTGAATCTAAACGGAACAGTATCGCTGCTCCGAGACCTTGGAAGAGGAGATTTGGCTGAGGATTGTATACTGCATTATGTCAAGGAACGACGCGATAATCCAGAGATATTCAATTTGGACCGCAATCCTTTTGCAGGAGATATTAAGGACTCAAGAATTATCGAAGAATTCAAAAAAGAATATGCCAAACTGGCTCCACAAGTAAGCTTACGTGAAGTTATAGCGAGTATTGCCGGCAAGAATGGATGGGGCGGTAAAGACATTGAGGTTATGTCAAATGCTTCAGAGGATGAATATTACCAAATCTTCAAAACTGAGAACGGAAACCGTCTATATAGCTTTGTGAATGCATGCCTTCAATTCAATATCATTGGTAACACAAGTGAAAAAGAAAAATTGGTCGCATCGAAAGCCGAAGCTGCTCTGAGGAGGATTGCACAGGAAAGTGAAATCAATAGGCGGCGAGTTGCCAGCTACGGTATTAACGTGAATAGAGGGACATAACAACCGCGTGAACCGGACACATATCAGCGCCGGTTACACGAGGTCTTCGATGCAGAGGAATGAAATGGAAGAACTCGACGAAGACGCCCAGCAACGACGCGAGACGTTTGCCCGATACGGTCTTGCCATGTACCACGCACAGTGCGTCGAGAAGAGTCTGGCAATCCTGGTGTCGAGTGTCTTCAATAAGGAATTCCTCCCCAACGACCCTGATCGGCGGGAAAAGATCCAGGACGAGGTGTTCAGCAAGGCCATAGGCAGGCTCCTGACTCGTCTGCGGACACAAGTCACCGTTCCTCCGAATCTGGACCGCACGTTGGAGGATGCCTGGCATAAGAGGAACTGGCTCGCGCACGAGTATTTCTTTGCGAGGGCCGGCGAGGTCATGACCACACGTGGGCGAGAGAAGATGATTGAGGAACTGACTGGCCTCTCAGATTTCTTCTCCAAACTGGACGCCCATCTCGTTTCAATCTATGAGAAGTGGGGCAAACGGATTGGCCTGCCGCAGGCAGTGATTGACGAGAATATCAAGAAATTGATCCAAGAAAACGAATAAGGCCTCGAACAGTGGCGTCGTGCCTACTCGCAACCCGCGGCGGTGCCTCGCGGCACACGCCGGGCCGTCGCTGAAAAGAATGACAGATGAACATTGACCACATTATCGGAGAACTGAACAAGCAGAGCCCGTCAATCCAGATCGAGCGATTAAAGAAATCGAGTCCCGGAGACGATGATGGCCTCTGGTTCATCACAGATAGTGGCCTCAAGGGGCAAATTCAGATTGAATCACCAGATGGAGAACCACCGTTTATGATCGAATGCGACTGGTCAAACAGAAGGCTGATTCTTCGCCACGGAGAAGATGTTTCCCCAATTATTGCCTCTATGATCAAGAAGCGGAAGGAAACAATCCAGCGAACCAGCGCCGCCACCGGACGCTCGGCCCGTAGCGGGCATCGCGTCCGGTAAGGCGTAACATTAAATGTAATAAATATAAAAAAATAATGGAATTCGGGGGACAGTATACTAAATTCGGCTGTTGCAGAAAGCCATACGGGCATCGACTCCGCCGGATGTGGGAAGGAAGGTAGGTAGATAGAATGAGCCTCAGTTTCATGGAGTTCGAAATACCACTCTTGAAAGCCCTTTTGAAGTTCGGCGGAAAGGCTAAACCATCTCAGGTATATCCCGAAGTCGAAAAAACAATGGGACTAAACCGCAAAAATTTTCCAGAAGAGTATGAAAAATACAAGAGCAAAGCAGTCAAATGGAAAAACAAGACGGCATGGGCCAGGGAATATTTGAAAAGAAAGGATCAACTGGACGGCTCTGAACGAGGAGTGTGGAAGATAACCGAGATCGGCAAAGAGCGTTTGAAGCATCTCGCAAACACCAATAAAGACCCGGATGAGGGTTTGGCTCCTCTTATAGGTGTTGATGCGTCTATGTCAGAACAGGACTTTTCTCCTGAAGAGGGCTTCAATAAGATCGAGAATATACAAATCCACGAAACAGGCAGCATTCTTGGGGTCAGGGGCATTGTCTATGAACCCATCAACGAGCAAGGCGTCATTTTGTTGTTTGCCGCGCTCTGTCACGACCTGGGATTCATGATCGAGGCCATCAGGAGTGCCTTTCCGGATGCCCTGCTGAGAAGAAGAAATCCAAAGGGAACTTGGAACAGTTGTCGGGCGGAATTCGAATTCAAGTCCTCTTCTTTCAAGTCCCACAAGCACGATCCGAAACTTTGTGACCTCATCATTTGTTGGGACCACGACTGGCCCGACTGCCCC
>JAFGGB010000224.1 GCA_016930775.1 Deltaproteobacteria bacterium | reverse complement strand
GCCCGCTACGGCAGCATCCATCGCAATACCTTCCTGAATGCCCCGACGCTGCTGACCGAGACGCTCCAACTCAAATCCGAGCCGCGTCTCTTCTTCGCCGGCCAGATCACCGGGGTGGAGGGATACGCCGAATCCACGGCCATGGGGCTTCTTGCGGGGATGAACGCCGCTTCTCTGGTCGCGGGAAGAACCATCGTTCCTCCGCCGAGGGAGACGGCCATGGGATCGCTCATCGCCCATATCACGAACGCCGACAGGAAGCACTTCCAGCCGATGAATGCGGCCTTCGGCCTCTTCCCTCCCCTTCCCGGCCGGATCCGGAAGCGGGAGAGGCCGGAGCATTACGCCCGCAGGTCCCTCGCCGGCCTTGCCGAATGGCAGGCGACAAATTCATCGGTTTGACGAAGACGGTTCCAGACTTCGCCTCTTAAAAGACCATAAAATCATTGACAGCTTGGCAGCAAGGTGGTTTATTTGCCAAGCCAAAACAGGCGGATTCAGTTCCAACCTTCACAACGCTTTGAGGGACACAGGAATGACCGAATCGAAACGCTTCACAAAACCGCTTATAATGATCGAACAAGAAAATTTGGATCAATGTAGCAACGAAATATTTGTATCAGGATGATCTATCAAAACCATCCAAACAAGAGGGGTCATCAAGCTAAATGGGTTCTCGTAAGGAATGCTGGCGTAGTGGATTAGCGAGCCCTTCATAAGGAAGCGTTAGAAACTTATTGAATACAAAAAGGGTTAGACGAGGCATGTCCAATCTTGAATCCATTTTTTAGATTGGGCTTAGATTGGCTTTAGATTGGGCAAGTCTTGAAAGGCACCGGGGATCGATCATTTCGTCGGCGCCACCGAAATGATGCTCAACGGCTGCTGTCAGAATAATACGGGATTCATATACAGGGGAGGATTTGTTATGAATGAACACAAGGACAATCCTGAAGCCCGCGTTGCGCTGTTTCAGAAGCGCAAAATCCGCCGCAGGATGCACAACGACGAATGGTGGTTTGTCATCACGGACATCATCGCCGCCCTTACCGATTCCGCCGATCCTTCCGATTATTGGAAGAAAATGCGTAAACGAGATCCGGATTTGAACAAAGCCCTCCAAGGGGGGGGACAATTTGCCCCCCCCCTTGCCTTGGAGTTTTCTACGGCTGGAGGGCGTCAGAAAATCCAGTGCTGGAACACCGAGGGCATCTTCCGACTGATCCAGTCCATCCCCAGCCCCAAGGCCGAACCGCTCAAGCGCTGGCTGGCCCGGATCGGCAAGGAGCGCATTGACGAGATCGAAAACCCCGAGCTGGCCATGGCCCGGATGCAGGAACTCTACGAAAAGAAGGGCTATCCCAAGGAGTGGATTGACAAGCGGCTGCGGGGGATCGCCGTCCGGCAGGATCTGACCGATGAATGGAAAGACCGAGGCTCGGCGACTCGTCTGGAGTTTGCCATCCTGACCAATGAGATCATGCAGGGCGCGTTCGGCCTCAAGGTGGATGAGTACAAGCAGGTCAAAGACCTGGAGCGGGAAAACCTCCGCGATCACATGACCGATATCGAGCTGATTCTGACCATGCTGGCCGAGGCCACCACCACGGAGCTTCATCGGGACCGGGATTCACAGGGAATGGCGCCGCTGAAAAAGGATGCTCAGGACGGCGGGGCAGTGGCCGGCAGGACGCGCAAGGACATTGAGGCCCAGACCGGCAAGCCGGTCATATCGGGCGATAACTTTAAGGAATTAACCGGTCGGCGGTTAAAAAGGCTGAAGATGGACGAGGACTGACCAACGGCTTCTGCTGACGGCTGACAGTCGCCGCAGAGTCATCGTGTTGAGTGGGAAGAACTAAATGGGGACGGCTGATTATCGCAGAGGGAAATAGAACTGTCCCATTTCGTTCTCCGGGCGTACACAAAGGTCATCAACCTGACGTGAAATAAGTGCGTCGTGGTTTTAGCATTAACGTTTGCCAGCGCAGGTTACGCAGAGGTTAACTTTAAAATAAATGGAAATCAATACACAAAATTGGCCTGTAGCTATACGGATTATTCACCTAAAAGGGGGTGCTAGGGCAATAAATAACCCTGGCCCTACTGTTATAATCCGCCCTCAAACAATTGACAGAAAAGAGTTGAAATTACAACTCAAGACATATGGTTCAATTTTTTCTAATCTTGAGGCCTTGGGTTTTGACATTATAGGCACCGATTTTTATACAAACGATTCCGAAATTGCAGGGAATGCCCCACCGCAGTGGCAACCTTTTCATAGGCAACAAGAGACTGTTTGGCCGACAACCAAAGTTACGCAATTATGGCGCCAGATTGCACACGCGTCTTTTAAAAAGGAACAGGGATATCTTTGGGATATTAGTAGTCGAATAGCACACCAACTTCGGGTAGTAGGCTGGCGTTTTAGAGAAATCTCTGAATTTTATCATATCCAATCAAGATCGATAGTAAATAGAGGTAATTTTGAAGAAGGAATAATGTTTGAAGACCGCAATACATGGTTCATATATAATGCATTACAAACATTTCTTGTAGACGCTTGTATCCTTAGAGATTACATGGCTGAATTTGCCGGGAATGCTATTTTCCGCGAACGATATAAAATTCCGAAAAAATCTATTACAAGTATCTCAGGTTTAATTGAAAACGTTCTAAATAAAATCTCTGAACAAGATCCTCTGTTAATTCAATTTAAGGTTTCAACAAATAATGGAGGATGGATCAAAACTTTAGGTAATTACAGAAACCTGATAGTTCATTCAGCTCCGTTGGCGTACGCAGAAAAGAAGCTATTTATTGTATGTAGAACATACAAGATAAAGCAAAATACCAAACTCCCGGCTATTCATTGTCCAATACCTGATGATCCAGGGCATATCCAAATATCAAGAGCGAACGGGATTCATTTTGAAAATTTCTCAGATCAATTTGATAAGTTCACTAAAGCAGTACGGGGCGAAATACCGAGTTTGGATGGTATTGACTATGCTCACATGGTTTTGCGATATCTTGTTGATTTCTCTAAAATGTTAGCTGAAGAATCCCCCGTTAAGCCAGAGAATATTGTCATTAATAAATCGGATATTATTGAACCTATTAAGAGAGAGCATCCCACGAACCAAGCAAGGCATGAAAATAAGATATTGGAAAGGAATTTTCTGATTTATTTCACCCCAGATGGAGGTGTGTATTACACACACTCTGCACATGCGGCAGAGATGTATTTTGAAGAGATATTCTATCCAGTAACCACTGAAAAGATAAAGGAATATCTTGAGCAACATAGCGGAAAAGCCATGAGTGCAGTTTTTGTTGGTTTAAAAAGTGTTGATGAAATTGAGACTGAAAAGCTTATTACAGTTGCTGAGGATCTATATCGGCACCCAACGAATAGTTGAATCATTGGCATCGTTATATGTTCTGTAGTGTCTCGCTGGCTGAAACTGGATAGAACACCGCAAGGAGAAAATTAATATGCCACGATTGACTGAACAGGAGCAGCAGGAGATTGTCCGTTTCATCGAGGCGGACAGGCCGTTGCCGGAGAAGTACCGCTTTCTGCTCTTCGCGGACAAGCGCGAGGTGGAACTGGTCTGGAACGGCAAGACGAGCGAAGTCTGCAACATCGTCCTGCCGTTTCAGGTGATCGAGCAGGTGGACGAGCCGCGCGCGGAAAAGCCTTCGGATGCGGGCTTGCAGTTGGATATGTTCTCGCTCGATGCTCGCGGACGCCAGTTGAAAGGCTGGACGAACAAGCTGATCTGGGGCGACAACAAACTGATTCTCTCATCACTGAAGAACGGCCCGTTGCGCGAGGAGATCGAAGCGCAGGGCGGCCTCAAGCTGATCTACATCGATCCGCCGTTCGACGTGGGCGCGGATTTTTCGATGGACATCGAGATCGGCGGCGACACCTTCACCAAGAAGCCGAACATCCTCGAAGAGATCGCCTATCGCGACACCTGGGGAAAAGGGGCCGACTCGTTCATCGCCATGATCTACGAACGACTGATCCTGATGCGCGACCTGCTGGCCGAGGATGGGAGCATCTATGTGCATTGTGATTGGCGGGTGAATAGTTATATTCGACTGGCCTTAGATGAAATATTTGGCAAGGATCGGCACCGTAACGAGATTATATGGACTTATAGCGGGGGGGCGATACCACAGGACGATTTGCCTCGAAAACACGACACCATCTTCAAATACAGAAAGTCAGATCAACATATTTTTAACACACAATATCGTCCATACAACGAACTTACTGCGAAAAGGATGCAAAATGTCCATAAGGGCGTAATGGTTGATGTGGAACGTGGCACGCCAATAACAGACTGGTGGACCGATATAAAGGTACCCACTGGTCCAGCAAATAAAGAGAAGATTGGGTATCCCACACAAAAACCCAAAGCCTTACTCGAACGTATCGTAAAAATTTCCTCTAACGAAGGCGATCTTGTCGCCGACTTCTTCTGCGGCTCCGGCACCACGGCCGCCGTTGCGGAGAAGCTGGGGCGCAAGTGGATCGTCACCGACCTCGGCAAGTTCGCCGTTCATACGACGCGTAAACGTATGATCGGGGTCCAGCGACAGCTCAAGGCCGAGGGCAAGGACTACCGCGCCTTTGAAATCCTCAACCTCGGCAAGTACGAACGCCAGCACTACATCGGAGTCAACCCCAACCTTCGAGAGGAAGAACAGCGCAAGCAGATCGAGGAGAAGGAGGCTGCGTTCCTCGACCTGATCCTTCGCGCCTACCGCGCGGAGAAGACCACGGGCTTCGCCGCATTCCACGGCAAAAAGGCCGGGCGGCTGGTGGCCGTTGGTCCGGTGAACCTGCCGGTGACGCGGCTCTTCGTCGAGGAGATCATCCTCGAATGCCGCAGGAAGCACATCACCCGCGTGGACATCCTCGGCTTCGAGTTCGAGATGGGGCTGTTCCCGAACGTGCTGGACGAGGCGCGGGCCAAGGGGATCGACATCGCGCCGAAGTACATTCCCGCCGAGGTCTTCGACAAGCGGGCCGTGGAAAAGAACCAGGTGGTCTTCCACGACGTGGCGGCTATCGAGGTGAAACCGCATGTCCGCGAAGGAAAGAGGGGCGAGGCGCCCGCCGTGGCGGTGGAGTTGACGGACTTCTCGGTCTTCTACTCGCAGGATTCGATTGCCAACGCCGAGGCGGCCATCAAGAACAAGGGCAGCCGGATCGTGGTCGAAAGAGGCCAGATTATCAAGGTGAACAAGGACAAGGACGGCGTCGTCACCCGCGAGACGCTCACCAAGAACTGGATCGACTGGATCGATTACTGGGCCGTGGACTTCAACTTTGAGAACAAGCGCGAGATCATCCGGGTGAAGAACGAGGAGACCGGCGAATGGGAGGAGCAGTGGACCGGGGATTACATCTTCGAGAACGAATGGCAGAGCTTCCGCACCCGGAAGGACCGAACCCTTGAACTCAAGAGCGTCTTCCACGAATGCCCGCCCGGTCGGCGCAAGATCGCGGTCAAGGTGGTGGACATCTTTGGCAACGACACGATGACGATTGTTGATGTGAGCGTGGGCGGGAAGAAATAAGGCTTATTCATGCTTTAAACCCGTCAAATTCGACGGGTTTAAATTGTGGCGAATTCGCCATAATTAGAATGGGAGCAATTGAACAACCCGCATTCTAATTCCCTCGAATTCTGGGGAATTGGACCAGGAACAGGAGGCGCGTGATGGCAGGGAAGATATCCGTCCAAGGCAATGAGATAAGCATCATTTCGAGGAAGCAAGAAGATTATATTTCGTTAACAGATATGGCAAAACATCGCAACAAAGAGGATCCATTTGCGATTATCAATAATTGGATGCGGGGCAGGAGTACAATTGAGTTCCTCGGCCTATGGGAGAAGTTGAGCAACCCGGATTTTAAACCTCTCGAATTCGAGAGGTTTAGAAGTGAAGCCGGAAGCAATTACTTCGTTCTGTCTCCTCAAAAATGGATCGAGTCCACTCATGCGCTCGGGATTATCTCGAAGTCTGGTAGATACGGCGGCACCTATGCGCACAAGGACATTGCTTTTGAATTTGCCACATGGATTTCTTCGGAATTCAAACTCTATCTCATCAAAGAATTTCAGCGGCTCAAGGACGAGGAACTCAATCAACTCGGCTGGGATATCCGGCGCAATTTGGCCAAGATCAACTACCGGATTCACACGGATGCAATCAAAGAGAACCTTGTGCCGCCGGAACTGAGCGCTCACCAGATGAACCTGGTTTATGCCACGGAGGCGGACGTGCTGAACATGGCGCTCTTCGGCATGACGGCGAAGGACTGGCGTGACAGGAATCCGCGCAAAAAGGGCAATGTCCGGGACGATGCGGATGTATCGCAGCTCGTATGCCTGTCCAACCTGGAGAATCTGAATGCCCTGTTCATCCGGGAGAACACACCGCAGGCGGAACGGCTTCGGAAGTTGAACCAGATCGCCATCCATCAAATGAAACTGCTGACGGTTGACCCAAGCATCAAGCGGCTTGAGGGGAAGGACAAATAATGGCGCTGCATAAAGACTTTCCACAATCCCCACACGCCATTCTCGATCCCGCCATTCGCTGGTTTCCCGCCGATGAGACCCTGCGGGAGAGCAGCATGGACAAGCTCATGCCGCCTCTGGTGCCGACGCTGCGCCGCAAGGTAAAGGAGTTCAGGGACGGAGGGTATGTCGGCGCGGCGGATACCAGCCGGAGCCTGCTCAACTGGTGGTTCAAGACGCCGCACCTGCTGCCGAAGGCTTATCTCCCCTCGCCCTCTGGGAGAGGGGCCGGGGGTGAGGGCATGGCGGAGTATGAATACTACTTTTCCCAACGCGAGGCGCTGGAAACGATCATATTCCTCTACGATGTTGTGGGGGTTAAGGACAAACACGATATGATGCGCTTCGATGGAAGCGGCCTTGTATCCGGTGGCATGTTCGACGAGACCTGGCGGCGGTTCGTTGTGAAGATGGCGACGGGCAGCGGCAAGACCAAGGTCTTGAGTCTGGCGCTGGCGTGGAGTTTTTATCACAAACTCTATGAGCCGGAATCGGAACTGGCGCGCAACTTCCTGGTCATCACGCCCAACATCATCGTGCTGGATCGGATTTACCGCGATTTCCAAGGGCTCCGTATCTTTTTCGACGATCCGGTGCTGCCGGATAACGGGTTTGACGGCCGCAACTGGCGCGACGATTTTCAACTGACGCTGCATAAGCAAGACGAGGTGCGTATCACCCGGCCTACGGGCAATATCTTCCTGACCAACATCCACCGGGTTTATTCGGGCGACGACATTCCGCCTTCGCCAGATGATGAAGACCTGCGGGACTATTTTCTGGGCAAGCGGCCCACGGGCGCGACAACGGATTCCAAGGTGGACCTGGGGATGATCGTCCGGGACATTGAGGAGTTGATGGTCTTGAACGACGAAGCGCACCATATTCACGACCCGCGCATGGCCTGGTTCAAATCCATCGAAGACATCCATAACCGCTTGAAGCAGAAGGGAACGGCCCTCTCCCTACAGGTGGATACCACGGCCACGCCGAAGCACAACAGCGGAGCGATTTTCGTGCAGACGGTGGCGGATTACCCGCTGGTGGAGGCCATCAAGCAAAATGTGGTGAAGCATCCGGTTCTGCCAGACCCGCCAAGCCAAGCGAAATTGCAGGAGCGCCAGAGCGCGAAGTTCACCGAGAAATACGAGGACTATATCCATCTGGGCGTGATCGAATGGCGCAAGGCATACGCTGAGCACGAGAAGATGGGCAAAAAGGCGATCCTGTTCGTTATGACCGATGACACGCGCAACTGTGACGACGTGGCCGAGTATCTTGAGGGGCATTATCCGGACTTGAAAGACGCCGTGCTGGTGATTCACACCAAGAACAACGGCGAGATTTCCGAATCCGCCTCGGGCAAGGACAAGGATGAACTGGAAAAGCTACGCAAGCAGGCCAATGAGATTGACGGCATGGATAGCCCCTACAAGGCCATCATCTCGGTGATGATGCTCAAAGAGGGGTGGGACGTGAAGAATGTGACCACCATCGTCGGGCTGCGCGCCTATTCCGCACAGAGCAACATCCTTCCCGAGCAGACCCTGGGCCGGGGTCTGCGCAAGATGTATCCCGGCGACGTGGAAGAGTATGTCAGCGTGATCGGCACCAAGGCCTTCATGGAGTTCGTGGAATCCATCCAGGCCGAAGGCGTGGAACTGGAGCGCAAGGCGATGGGCGAGGGTACGGGGCCGAAGACCCCGCTGGTGGTCGAAGTGGACAAGGAGAACGAGAGAAAGGATATCGCCGCGCTGGACATTGAAATTCCGGTGCTGACGCCGCGCGTTTATCGGGAATACAAAAACCTCGGCGATCTGGACATCGCCGCGATGGGGCACCAGCGCGTATTATATTTGCAATTCAGCGAGGAAGAGCAGCGGGAGATCGTCTTCAAGGACATCGTCAACGGCGAGATTACGCATACCACGATTCTCGACACTGCCGGCGTTGCCGACTACCGAAGCGTGATTGGTTTCTTTGCGCAAAGCCTCATGAAAGAATTGCGTTTGCAATATCGCCAAGGATCTGCTCCACGCGGCTATGACGTGCTGTATGGCAAGGTCAAGGCGTTTATCCAGGATGAACTGTTCGACCGTCCAGTGGATCTGGAAGATCCCAATACCTTGCGCAACCTGTCGGAACCGGCGGCCACCAGGACACTGATCGATACCTTCAAAAAGGCGATCAACGCGCTGACCGTCGGGGACAAAGGCGACGCCGAAATCCGGGATACGATCAAGTTGCGCCAGACCCGGCCTTTTGTGGCCAAGGATCAAGGCTACCTTGTTCCGAAGAAAAGCGTCTTCAACCGCATCATCGGCGACAGCCAACTGGAGCTTCGGTTTGCCGCATTCCTGGAGGATTGCGGTGACGTGGTCTCTTTCGCAAAGAACTATCTGATCATCCATTTCAAGCTCGATTACGTAAACGCCAGCGGCGATATCTCCAACTACTACCCTGACTTTATGGTCAAGCTGTCGGATAAGCGGATTGTCATTGTCGAAACCAAAGGGCAGGAAGATTTCGATGTGCCTCTGAAAATGGCACGGCTCGCGCAATGGTGCGAAGACATCAACCGGGTGCAGACCGATGTGACGTATGACTTTGTCTATGTGGATGAAGAAAGTTTTGATAAATACAGGCCCGCTTCATTCCGGCAATTGCTGGAGACCTTCAAGGAATACAAAGGATAAAATTCCAAAGCATAGCGGTCGCTATTTGAAAAAGGAAAAGGGATCATGAACAGCACTCTTCTTGTCATTGCAGTCATTCTTTTAATCGTGGTGGTTGTCCTCCAGATTGTTCTTCTTCTCCGCAGGAGCAATGTGGATATGAATCCCGTGCAGCAGGCTCTCCAGTGGCTGGGGCAGTCGTTCGAGCGCACGGAGCGCGCCATGCGGGAGGAAATCGCACGGAATCGGGAGGAGACGGCCGGCTCCCTTCAGCAATCCCGCGAAGAACTCTCCGGCTCTCTCAAGGGGGTCGGGGACACGCTGCTCCAGCAGGTCGGCGCGCTCACGCAGACCAACGATCAGAAGTTCGACCAATTGCGGGAGGAGGTGCGG
>JAFGGB010000223.1 GCA_016930775.1 Deltaproteobacteria bacterium | reverse complement strand
GTAATCCTTGTCGAGAGCGCTTACTTCGGCGAGTTTCGTGGCGCATGCGACCGAGGGCATCATCAGCGGCACGAGCAGCAGGCAGCAGAGGGCCAGAATCGTCATTCTCATCTCGTACATTCCATTCGTTTGTGATCGCCGACGCCGATCTGGATCGCCAGAATCTTTACGGATTGGCCGGCCGCCTCGAACCCGCCCGCCAGCGACCCCGGCTGCAGGCCCGGAATCGCCGCCAGGTCCTCGCCGACGAAGCCATACGACATCTCAATCGTTCGTTGCTCTAGCTGCGTTTTTCTGAATGATTTTCACCAGTGCGTCCCGAGCGGCCGCATACTGCTCATCGCGGGGAAAGCCGCTCAAACGCGGTTTGCCAATCGGCTCGGATTGGGGCAGCAGTTCCGTGACGATCGTATTTACGGTTGAGGGATTTTTCTCTGCCGCCAAGATCAGGTACTCGTAGTCGATGAAGCCTTGACGCCAGTTGAAAAAGCGAATGCCTGGCACTGGACCGTTCAGGCCCGGACTCCGCTTGGCGATATACCCGTCCGTGCCGGGGTAGACAAATGATCCAAGGCCGGCGCGGATTTCACCATACTGATTGCTGAAATTGTAGGGGTCTTGGTAGACGTCGAATCCCGGGCGATACGAGCAGGCCTCCCAAAACCACCAGAAGTCCGCTTTCCGCGCGTATGCCTGCCAGCCGACGATCCTGTTCGCCGCCGCCGCCAGTCCCAACTGCTGCGGTCCGTTGTAATGCGCATTAATGTGCCCCTTCTGGTGCATTTCGTCCACCTGGTCCGCGTTGGCGCTGTAAATGCTGAGTGACGGCACATTCCGGGCCGTGTTAATGTCCGTGGTAACATAAACCTTAACGTCGGCGTCGTACTTCTTGTTGAAACTGTCCACGTGAGGGCCGACGGTGTTCATCCATTTCGTGAAGGCGTCCATGCCGCCGACGAAACTGTGACTGGGCTCATCCCATGCGTACCAGGCGATTGTGGCGCCGGGAGCATATTTATCCACGAGTGTTTTCAACCGCAGGAGCCCCTCATGCCATGATTTTTCATCACCGTACTCGCCCGGGCCATCGAAGGGGTTTACGCCACCTCCGTACATGGTGAAGAAGATCATGGGAGTAGGCAGTCCGTATCCCGTTCCCTCGTACCCTTCCTCCCGGGTATAGGTGTTCCCGCTGCGAAGACGCCAGACTGCCGGATCGTTCATCTCTTTATCGGAGACGACGGGACCAATCCCGTCGAGATATCCTGTATAATTCCGGCGCATAAAGCGTCGGTAGTTCGCTTCCAGCTTCTTCCGGGCGTCGCCCTCGACCCGGTGTTTCGCGATCGCCCCATCCCCGCACCACATGGGAGCGATGATCGAGGGTTTGTTGGGCAGTTCGAAGTCATGCACGGTCAGCTCGACCGGCAGCGACTTAACGACCTTCTTGCCGACCAATATATCGACTGTACCTGTATAGAGGCCAGCTTTCGCGTCCTTGGAGATGTAGGTGTCCACCCACACACTCTGCGTTTTTCCGGGAAAAATGGAGAATGGCGTGCCGCCCCATTGGGCTTCGAAGGGAATTAGCATTTCGGGAAAATATTTGTCCGAGTTCGCCAACGAAATGTAACGGGCGCGATAGAGTTGAATGGGACGTCCGACGTAGTTGTAGATGTCTTTCGGGTCCGCTGCGTGGGAATTGTCTATACTGTCGGAGCCATTCTTCACACCGGCATACCGGACGTTCACGTCGTTGACTCCGTCGCCGCCAGCGGGAACTTCCATAACCACTTGGAAAGGCACGATTTCGTTGCGGGCGCCGCTGATTTTGATGATGCCGTCTTTCCAGACGGAATTGCCTTTCGCCAGTGGGCTCTCAAAATCTCCCTGGTCCACCCGCTGCGACCCGGAGATGGCGTAGACATTGTCGATCTTTCCTGTTTTCCAGTTGGGATCGGGCTTGGGATCATCGGGATAACGGTCGGCAAAGGACTTGTCGATGAGGATCTGTATGGCGGAGAAACGCATCACCATCGCTTTGGGAGGTCCGATGAGCACACGGAAACCGGTGATCTTGCCGTAGTCTTTGCCTTTGGGGTTGGAACCGTAGATTGGGGAATAATCACAGGACTTGGTCATGTAGTGAGGGCTTTTCGGATCGTAGGCCCGAAAGGGGAACCACTCGATGTATAGCCGCCGCTTGCTGGTAGTGTCAACATGGACCTCGGCGTAGTTCGGTTTTTGGTTTTGATTTCCCTCGGCGACCAAGCGGAAATGGATTTGGGCTAGGTCCAATTGAGCGATGTCGATGTCCAGGCCTTTGACCGTGAAGGCGGAATTTCCCCAAGGCTTTCCCATGGGGACGGTGACAATCTCTTTGCCCTCGACACGGGCATTTTCGAGAGTGATCCCGGGCGAGAGCTTCCCGTCACCAAAGATATCAATCACTTGCTGGTTGGCGGGATCGGCACAGAAGCCCATTCCGGAAAGGATTGTGACGACGACGGCTGTAAAAAATACTCGCATTTTTGAACCCATCATGCTTTATCTCCAATCGTTAGGGACATAAACCTTCGCATGAAACGAGAGCTTCTGCCGCTTTTTCACGGGCCGGATTTTCCGCGTCAGTACTGCAATTGGTGTTTTGAAATAATTACGATTTCCCTTTCTCTGAGGATTCCAGTTCAACAACGATCTTGGGATGAAGCTCCTTGTCCCTGACAAGACCGCTGCCGGAGAGGTAGTGCCCCAAGTCGTGAGGATGTGTGCTGGCGCCGAAAGGAGTAAATCCCTTCAGGCCCAGCGTGATGGTTTTCTGATCCTCGGCGGCTATTTCTTTGATGTAATCCGTGATATCCATGCACAACCATCGGGTCGCTTCCTTGCCGAGGGTGGGTGCAATGAGATCTTTTCTCCAATGCAATTGCGTATGATGTCCAGGATATTGCCCGCTCATGTAGATGAGTTTTCCCAGTGGCGGCATGGTCACCCAGTTCATCTTTGGATCCCAGTCGTTGTATTCTTTGTCAACCGCGAAGACCAGCAGGCCCGGCAGCCAAATTTTTTCGCTGAAGCAGATAGGCTTACCGTTCTTGGGATTCATCCAGGCCCACTGCGGTTGATTCTCCTGGCCATCCGGAACGCGCGGCGGCGATCCGAATATCCAAAGCGTCGCGTTCTTCACCTTGGATTGGTCATTGATTTTTTTGTCCAAATCGAACTTCAGATAATAACGACCTTCCCAAATATCCTTGAGTTTTTGTACCTGAGGCCCCTTGGGCTTGTTGTAATTGATGTCATAATGAAACACTCTGAGGTTGTCATCGCCCTTGGATATCATCGCCTTGCTCCCCCCGTTGCTGGACGCGCCGCCGGCTGCGGCGATTGTCGGAATAATGATGGTGTGATCCGAGGCAACCGGCATCGTCTTCTTCAGCAGTTCGGGATAAAGATGATCTTTCATCTCCACGCCGCAGAAGGGACAAAACGGCGCGTATCGGTCGCTGATCTTGCGTCCGCACTTGGGGCAGGTCGCCCGCTCCGGCCAGGTAATGACTCCGGCATTCTTGTCGCTAGCTTCCAAGCGGAAGTGATTCACCTTCACCGTCAGTTCCTTTTCCGGCGACGGATTGCACAGGCCGAAGGCCCACATGTCGAGAAGCTCCACCCCCTTTTTTTGGCTCGATCGCGACAGTTTCGACTGGCCGTAGGGGACCATTTCTTCCTCTGCGCTTTTGTCTTCCGCTGGAGTTTGGGTCGTCCACATCGGATTGCGAAGGTTGATGTGAACGCGTCCCTTACCCGGGTTCAATTCGACATCCTTCTGGTACATCTGGGGCAGGTACTTCTGTTGCGCGCCGACATATTTGGATCGAACCAGCCCGTCAATGTCCGTGTGATACCAACTGACGTAATCCTGCAGCAGCACCTTAATTTTCACCGGAGTCTTCTCCGGATTCTCGTAATCGAACACAAAAGCGTCATAGCCCGTCCACACATTAGGCCATTCCTTTGTTCCGTCCGGGGCTTCACGCCAATTGAAGGGCATCGCCGCTCGCGTGTAATCAAACTCGAACAGAACCGCAGAAAACAATTGTTTTGCGTCCTTTACGGGTTTGGTAAAATCGATCGATAGCCAGGTTTCCGCCTTGTCCGTATCGATATTTACTGTAGCGTTACATGCGCTGGTCGGAAAAAAACCAGGGATCTGCTTTGCATCCGAGGCCTTCGTTACCTTCAGCAACTCGAGTTCCTTTGCGGCTTCTCCAGCAACGACGCCGCAACTAAGCACTGCCACGCAGAACATGCAAATTATCTGTCGCATCGGTCTCATCATCAGCCTCCTATAAAAATATTTCTTTTAAGGTGGTATTCCCAATTTACTCGGTGCTGGCGACCGGACGCTATTTCAACTTCTCCCATCGTTATTCTCCCAGGTCCTTGTTGATTTCGATGTCAAACAAGAAAATCTTCAAAAAAGCATTGAGACAAAAGGATATAAATGTTACAGTAAATAAAATAATGTAAGATGTCAATACAAAATCAGGATTGGTTCAGCAGGTTGGCTAATACACCCGCTATATGTATTTACTATTTCAAAACAATATAGAAATTCTTGGTTTTTGGATAACGTTCTTTCGGGAGAATTCACAATGAAGCCATTTGTTGTTTTGATGGGAATGGTTTTCTGCATATCATCTTGCCTGTATGCACAGGATTTCAGTGATAGGGAGGTGGATGAGGCGATCAAGAAAGCCCAGGATTTTTTACTTTCAAAAATGAATGAAGACGGTTCTTGGCCGCCTTTCGGAGAAGCCGTCCAAAAACTCGAGACCTTGACCGTTCTTTCCGGAGAAAAGGTGCCGTTTCGTCTTCATTACTACCCCCTTGGATACTCGGCC
>JAFGGB010000222.1 GCA_016930775.1 Deltaproteobacteria bacterium | reverse complement strand
TAATCAGTGAGATTCTGGAAATAGGCGTACAGGGGTATATAGTAAAACCCTTTGAAAAAATTCATGTTCTCGTCAACGTTGCCGGCGCACTGGCCCGTCGCGGAATGGAAAGCGATAAAACTTGGCGCCGCAATGCCCTGGACAAAGCCGTCCGGGAACGCACCCGGGAACTCGACCGAATATTGGAAGAGATAAAAAAGGCCAAGGCCGCCGGCGATGATTTGAAATCCCGGGTCAAGGACCAGCTTGCTTGACTGCGGACGCTTATCGAGGCATCCCGGACCCCGTAGGGAAGTCTGAATAAGCTGCCTTCTCCAAATGTCCCTCGTTTTCTGAAAAGGTTTTAACAAAGCAGGGACAAATCCCCATCTGGTTGTATTCATTTCTCCGGGCGGCGCAACAGGCTTACCCCTTGATGCGTGGAATTATGCTGCTATATGATATGCGCATCTCCGGATATTCAGAGCTCGCATTTAAATTATACTTTCCGGGATATGCGAACCACGAAATCAGGGCTGATGCCATTTCCGCAATGATCAGGATGACCTCCGGACCTCATAGTATGGCCCTGATACTGCGCACCTGCCTTGAATCGCTTGTTTTGACGCTGTTGGATGCCGATAATGTTGCTTATTCTGACAACGACGATTTAGCAGGTCTAATAGAATTATTGGAAAAGCGGCAAATTATTACAGTCGGTCTGAAGCGACAGATGGATACAATAAGACGGCTGGGAAACAAAGCAGCTCATCCAAGAAAGCGGGAACGTATTCGGGATTTTACGCCGAGCGCAACGGCTTTCATTCAAGTGGCCAGGTGGAGCAATGAACGCTTGCGAATGAAGAATGTCAGGCGGGTAGAGTAAGTTTTCATACAATCTGCAGCCCGGGCAGTCGCAGCCGACGGCCCGTTTGAACGGGATCAGAGAACGGATAACTGAACTCAGCGGGTAAGAAACAAGTCCTATATGGCCAAGCAAAAGAGCAATACGGGCGCCAACCTGGGATTCGAGGACAAGCTTTGGGCGGCGGCCGACAAGCTGCGCGGCAATATGGACGCCGCCGAATACAAGCACGTCGTCCTTGGCCTGATCTTTCTGAAGTACATCTCCGACGCATTCCTGGAAAAGTTCAACGCTCTGAAGCAGGACAAACATGCCGACCCCGAGGACAAAGACGAATACCTTGCCGACAACATTTTCTGGGTGCCGCACGAAGCGCGCTGGGACCACCTCCGGAATAACGCCAGGCGCCCGGAGATCGGAACCCTCGTGGACGATGCCATGGCATCCATTGAGCGCGACAACCGGACGCTCAAGGGAGTTCTGCCGAAAGACTACGCCCGTCCGGCGCTCGACAAGGCGCGCCTGGGCGAAATCATCGACCTGATTGCCACGATCGGCCTGGGCGACCGGGAAAGCCGTCAGCGGGATATTCTCGGCCGCGTCTACGAATACTTCCTCGGCCGTTTCGCCGACGCCGAAGGCAAGAACGGCGGCCAGTTCTACACGCCCGCCTGCGTGGTGCGCGTGCTCGTCGAGATGATCGAGCCCTACAAAGGCCGCGTTTTCGATCCCTGCTGCGGTTCCGGAGGCATGTTCGTGCAAGCCGTGAAGTTCGTCCAGGCGCATGCCTCGGGTAACGGAAACGGCAACGGGAAGTTCAGGGTCCGCGTCCAGCGCGAGATTTCCATCTACGGCCAGGAGTCCAACTACACGACATGGCGACTGGCTCTAATGAATCTGGCTATCCGAAGCATCGACGGCGACATCCGGTGGGGCGACAGCTTTCTCGACGACAAGCACAAGGACCTCAAGGCCGACTTTCTCCTCGCCAATCCGCCCTTCAATATGGAGGACTGGGGCTACAGCAAGGTCAAGAACGACGCCCGCTGGCGGCGATTCGATCGACCGGGAGGCAACGCGCAGTTCTCGCTGCCTTCGGGCGGCGAGCGCAAGCGCAAGGACGGCGCCGCGTACCACGTCGACGGCGGCAACGCCAACTACGCATGGATACTCCACTTCCTGCACCACCTCGCCCCGCAAGGCACGGCCGGATTCGTCCTGGCCAACGGTTCGCTCACCAGCAACACGTCGGGCGAAGGCGACATCCGCAAGGCGATCGTCGAAGCGGACATGGTGGACTGCATCATTGCCCTGCCCGGCCAGCTTTTCTACACTACTCCGATACCCGCCTGCCTCTGGTTCCTTACGCGCAACAAGGGGGCGGACAAGCAGCGCGGCTACCGCGCCCGCAAGGGTGAAACACTTTTCATGGACGCGCGCAAGCTGGGCGCCCTGATCGACCGTACCCACCGCGAGCTGTCCGAAAACGAAATCGTAGAGATCGGCCGGACCTACCACGCCTGGCGCGGAGAGAAAGATGCGGGTAAATATACGGACATGCCGGGCTTCTGTAAGGCAGGGACCTTGAAGGAGATTCAGGCCCACGGCTACGTGCTGACGCCGGGCCGCTATGTCGGAGCGGAAGAGATCGAGGACGACGGCGTCCCCTTCGAGGAAAAGATGGTCGGGTTGTCGGCTGAGCTTTACGAACAGATGGCCGAGGCGAAGGAACTCGACGCCGCCATCCGCCGCAACCTGGAGGCGCTGGGTTATGGCGAATAGGAAGGCGAAACCTTCGGGAACGGGAAAAGAGATCATACGTCCGGAAAACGCCGGAGATGTCCCCGTCGGTTACGGCAAACTGCTCGAAGAACTGAAAACGCGCATCCGTGCGGCGCAGGTCAAGGCGATCACCGACTTCAAGGCCGCGCTGCCTGCCCCGCAGTCGTACCTCGCCGCCGAGGTTGTCCGTGATCCCTACAACTTCGACTTTCTCACGCTTCGCAACGATGCAGCCGAACACGACCCGGAGCAGGGGCTTCTGGACCACATCCGCAAATTTCTACTGGAACTGGGCGCGGGCTTCGCCTTCGTGGGCCAACAGGTGCGCCTGGATGTAGACGGCGAGGACTTCTATCTCGACCTGCTCTTCTATCACTTGCGCCTGCGGTGCTACATCGTCATTGACCTGAAGGCCCGGCCGTTCAAGCCCGACCATGCGGGAAAGATGAACTTCTACCTCTTGGCCGTGGACGATCTCCTGCGCCACCCTGATGACAAGCCGTTCATCGGGATCATCCTCTGCAAAACCCGAAGCAGGATTATTGCCGAGTACGCCCTGCGCGATCTGGCCAAGCCCGTCGGCGTCGCCCGCTACAAGACCCGGCTGGTCGAGGCCCTGCCCGACAACCTCAGGGGCGATCTGCCGACCGTGGCGCAAATTCAGGTTGAACTCGCCGGCCTGCCTGATGCGCTTCGCTTGGCACAGACTGGTCCCGAAAAACCACAGGCGAAGAAACCGTCGGGACACCGCACCCCCCGACGCAGGAAAGGGGCGGGCGATGGGGAATGAGTGGAATCTGAAATCACTTGAAGAAATCGCCCACGTTATCATGGGGTACTCACCGAAAGGTGAGACGTACAACAATGATGGAGAAGGAACTCCACTACTCAATGGTCCAACGGAGTTCGGCCCACATTCCCCACGGGCGACCCTGTTTACAACCGACCCTAGCCGCATTTCCGAACCTGGGGATATCCTGTTCTGCGTGCGAGGATCGACCACCGGCCGCATGAACTGGTCGGACAAGAAATACGCCGTTGGCCGAGGCATCGCGGCAATCCGCGCGAAGACAAACGAAGAAGATACTTACTTTATCTACTGCTGTATTAGAGAATCCATGCAACGGCTGCTTTCCCTAACATCCGGTTCTGTGTTCCCGAATCTCTCGACGGGAGATATAAACGGCTTCGAGATTCCGTGGCCTGAGAAGCCTACTAGGGGCAGCATAGTCCACATCCTCCGCACCCTCGACGACAAGATTGAGCTGAATCGGCGGATGAACCGGACGCTGGAGAAGATGGCAGCGGCACTCTTTAAGAGCTGGTTCATCGACTTCGACCCCGTCCGCGCCAAAGCCGAAGGCCGCGACCCCGGCCTTCCTGTTAATATCGCCGACCTGTTCCCCGACAGCTTTGAGGACTCGGAACTCGGCGAAATTCCGAAGGGTTGGCGAGTGAAGCCGATTGGCGAGACAGTCCAGTGTGTCGGCGGCTCAACCCCCAGCACAAAGAACTCCGATTTTTGGGAAGGCGGTAAGCATCCGTTTGTGACGCCGAAAGATATGTCGTCGCTGCAAAGTCCTGTGATTCTAGATTCTGAACGGCATATCACCGACGCCGGGGTTGAGAAGGTTAGTTCAAGGCAGCTTCCTGTCGGCACGGTCATACTTTCATCGCGCGCGCCGATTGGTTACCTCGGTGTTACGTCTGTGCCAGTCTCTGTGAATCAGGGGGTGATTGCCATGATCTGCGATGACGATTTGCCTAATCTTTACATCCTTCATTGGACCAGCACCAACATGGACCTGATCAGGAGTCGTGCTGGTGGCACGACTTTCGCTGAGATCAGCAAGCAGAACTTTCGGCCCATCCCAGTCCCGACCCCAACCAAACCCGTACTCGACGCTTTCATGGCCAACACCGCACCGCTTCATGAGCGGATCACATTGAATGTTCGACAGAACCGTCGCCTCGACAGCCTGCGTGACACACTACTACCTCAATTATTGAGCGGAGAACTCGAAGCGCCCCAAACCATTGAAGCCGCTACCGAGGTGGTGTGATGCCAGAGCAGATTAAGTCGATCCACATAAAACGATTCCGCAAGTTCAAAGAGAACACGCTCTTACCTTCTCAACATAATGTTCTGGTTGGCGCAAATAATAGCGGCAAGACAAGTGTTCTACATGCACTACGCCTGTTCTTCCTATCACTCTCTGGTGAGTTCTCAGGGACAGCCAACAAGGTTGTCTTTCATAAACGATACATTAATGTCGGTGATATTCTACACGTCGCAGACGCGGCGGAATTGTGGACAGACCGCGAAAAGGGGCAAGCCAAGACCACAGGCATAATCATAGAAATAGGGTTTCAATCAGGCTTAAGGGTAGAATCTGTCTTCACGTATCGGTTCGGGCAGGTTCATGTTGACGCTACGGTGACGGCAAATCCACAGAATCGAACTGGCGCACAGATCAACGACGTGATGAACCACAAACTTGTGTTCATTCCTGGTTTAGTTGGCATTCTGCCTCAAGAGGCCTACGTTACACCCGCCCGCAGATCCGCGATGTTGATAGAAGCGAGATACTCAGAAATGTATCGGTCGTCTCTGCTTCACCTGGACACGTCTGACAAGAAGGCACTGAAGGCGATTAACTCAATTCTGAAATCGCATCTTGGAGTCGAGATCACCGCCATTAAGTTTGACCCCGAGAAAGATGTGTATGTCGATGTCAAGTATTCACAGAACGGCATACATCTTGATCTTGCCAGCGCCGGCTCCGGGATGCTTCAGATAATCCAGTTGCTGGTTTATATCTACCTTCACAATCCAACCCTCCTTTTGATTGACGAGCCTGATGCCCACCTTCATCCCGAGCTTCAGGAGAAACTGGGGGCAGTTCTCAAAAAGGTAACGCAAGATATGAACGCCCAGCTTTTCGTAGCATCACACTCCCCTGATGTCATTGATGCCTTTTCTTCCCAAGAGGTGTTCTTCATCAACGCGGAGAAGAAGAAGCTCGTGTCGTTCAAGAATGATGCCGATTTTGTGACCGGCCTCGTGGAGGCGGGAATTGTCACAAATTCTTCGCTTTCGAGAATCGCAGTTCGGCCCAAATGCCTTGTCATTGAGGATGCACAGATCTCAACTTTTAAGACGTTTGATTCGGTTCTTGGCACAAACCTGTTCAATTTCGCTGGGGACTATAAGCAAGCCAAAGGCGTATCAAAATTCCAGAATATTCATGAAGTGTATCTGGCGGTTCAAGGAGTGGTTGGGAAGAAAATTCCAATGTTTTTCGTACAGGATCGAGATGGACTACCGGACCGGTACATCAATTACATAATGACTAAGTATCAGCAGCAAAATATGACCGTTGAAATCCTGAAGCGCCATGAAATAGAGAACTACCTGCTTGATGGCAAGATCATACGAGCAGCGCTTGCCGATAAAGGGAAAGACGTATCATTAAAGGAGTGCCGAAAGTTGCTGATAGCCGCTGCCGAAACAATCAAGGCAGTTGCCCGAGGTGACATCCGGAGGAAAGCTAAACAAGTAAATCACTTCTGCAGCAAACCAGACAACATGGATGACAATGCCGTTGAAGCCGAAGTGGATCAATGGTTCGACAATCTCACAATGAACGAGACAACTGTATTAAGTGTGTACCCTGGGAAAGAACTTATAAAAACAGTTCTGGCGAAGATCAGCACTGATTACATCGTGGATGTCCGTGAGAGTGATTTACGCAATGTAATAACCCGTATGCGTATCGGGGCTGATTTGAGGCAGATTCTTGAGCGAATTGCACAGCATAAGAAGGTGTAACAGATGACGCACCTCTACGAAGGCCGGGTTTAGACAATGAATGCTGATTGCCTCCGCAAGTAAGATATTAAGTACGTCTACCTTTTTTCAATTGCACCGGAGAAGGGCTAATGAGTAGGAGTGATCCTCAGTTCTCTTTACCAAGGAAGCTTGACTCGTATTTGTCTATATTGAACCGACGCTATGAACGCTCGGGTGACGTGCTCTTGAGAGAAGTCGTAGTAAACGGCATAGTCTCGGTTCACGAGGGATGGGATTACGATAACTGGAATGGGGGAACGTATGGGCATGCCATTACTCTAACAGTATCGGAGGACCTGTATCTCAAGGTTATAGACGTTATAGATGACGTACGAAATCGTATCACAGCGGACCTCAATAAGCTTGACAACAGCCCGAATGAGCACATCAGTGAAGTGTTTATCGAAACGGAATTATCAGAGAATGACAATTGGCGAGAGCAAACTGGAATTTATCGGCCACGCATGATTGCTCCAGCAATCGCACCAGAAGCGTTGAGCCGTATATGGGGCACCGAACATATTCGCTTATTTCTCAGCCACAAGTCATCCATTAAGGAAAATGCATCCCAACTCAAACACGCCTTTGCCCGTTGTGGTGTAGCGGCATTTGTAGCCCATGAGGACATTGAGCCCATAGAGGAATGGCAACGCGAAATTGAGCGGGCGTTGTTCAGTATGGACGCATTAGTCGCCTTACTTTCCGAAGACTTCCACAACAGTAATTGGACAGATCAAGAAGTAGGCGTTGCTATTGGCAGAGGAGTGCCACTGATTGCCGTTCGTCTCGGTAAAGACCCCTACGGGCTAATGGGCAAGGGGCAGGGACTCGGGGTATGTGATTGGTCCGATCCGAAGAACATCGCTGTTAAGGTATTTCAATTGCTACACAAGCGCCTGTCGGACAAATCGAGGCTATTCGAGTGTGCCTTGGCCGCCTATGCTAAGTCACAGAGCTTTGATGATTCAGGATGGAAGGTAAAACACCTGTTGTCGGTGTTTGATACTCTAAGCGCAGATCAAGTGCGGCGTGTTGTCGAAGCCTATCGTACGAATGCCCAAAACAAATCTTCATTTCGCGGCATGAACCTGCTCCAACCACTGTTCGAGAAATGGACCGGGGAACATTGGGTGGTTCGAAACAACGAACTAAAGCGCGCGGTGGAACAAACGGATATGGAGATCCCATTCTGATGGCCAATTTTAAAAAAATTCCACTTAAGGCCGCCATCCACATTGCTTTCACCGGTGATACTATGGAACCAGCCTCAGAGGGAAACTGATGACTACCGATTCTTCCCCACACGATGAAATTGGCCACTGGTCTGAGATCAAGCTCGACATCATCCGCGAGTATGCAGCCGCGTATTCCCGGATTCTTGCGGCGCAGACAAATCCGCGATTCCATCATATTTACATAGACGCGTTCGCCGGATCGGGCGTCCACAAGTCAAAAACCTCAGGAGAGTTCGTGCCGGGAAGCCCGACGAACGCACTGTTGGTTAAACCGCCCTTTCGGGAATATCATTTTATCGATCTCGATTCCGTGAAGGTTGATATCCTTGAACAGATCGCTATGGACCGTAAGGATGTGCATGTCTCGCGCGGCGATTGCAATAGAATTCTATTCGAAGATATCTTCCCGCACATACGTTGGGAAGACTATCGCCGAGCGCTCTGTGTCCTAGATCCTTACGGCCTGCATCTTGACTGGAAGGTGATTGAAACGGCCGGACGGATGCGATCGGTTGAGATCTTCCTCAATTTTCCTGTTGTGGACATCAATCGAAACGTACTTTGGCGAGATCCCGAGAAGGTTTCCTCCGAACAGATCAGGAGAATGAACATTTTCTGGGGTGATGAATCATGGAAAGAGATTGCATACGTTTCATCCATACAGGGAAATCTCTTTGACCCTGACAGCAAAGAAAAAGCTAGAAATGAAGCAGTAGCCGAGGCATTCAGGATTCGACTTCAAAAAGCGGCCGGTTTCGCAGATGTTCCCCCGCCGATCGCTATGAGAAATTCCCGGAACGCCGTCATCTACTACCTCTATTTCGCGGCGCAGAAACCTGTGGCGGCGGATATTGCTCGTCAAATCTTCAACAAATATCGAGACCGGGAGGGAATCTGATGGCCCAATCGTCGATTGAATGGACCGAGTCTACATGGAATCCATTGACCGGATGCACTAAGATCAGCCCGGGATGTAAATTATGCTACGCAGAAAGGATGGCAAGAAGGCTTCACGGAATGGGATTGGAGAGATACAAAAACGGCTTTGAGCTGACTATGCATGAGGATATCTTGGATCAGCCGTTTTCGTGGAAAAAGCCGCAGGTCGTTTTTGTGAACTCCATGAGCGACATGTTTCATGACGATGTCCCGATTCCGTTCATTAAAAAGACGTTTGATGTGATGGATAGAGCCTTCCTGCATCAGTTCCAGATCCTTACCAAACGCTCGGAGCGGCTGATGATATTGTCTCCGGAACTTAATTGGCCGGCAAATGTTTGGATGGGCGTAAGCGTGGAAAATGCGGATTATACATTCAGAATTTCACACCTGAAAAGAACCCGAGCAGCGGTGAAGTTTTTATCCCTGGAACCGTTGCTCGGGCCATTGCCTAATCTTGATCTCAAGGGGATAGATTGGGTGATCGTCGGAGGAGAATCCGGACCCGGTGCGCGCCCGGTTGATCCCTCATGGGTTCTCGACATAAAGTCGCAGTGCACCCGCTCCGATGTGCCGTTTTTCTTCAAACAATGGGGCGGATTCAACAAGAAAAAAGCCGGACGATTATTGGAAGGACGAACGTGGGATGAGATGCCGAAGGCGGTGTGATTTCAATGACGGGATGTTCAACGGAACCATTCGAAACCATTCCCGATGATATTGGATTTGAAACAGCTAGAGAACAATAAAAGCTCCTTACCCCAGATAAAAAAGGACCGTATCATGGCGAATGAATTAACGTACCAGACCACGGAACGCGGCATAAAGCCGCCGCCGAGAATCGAAAACCTTAGGGTGCGGAATTACCGCGCCCTTCAGGACGTGGAATTCAGTGGTATTACACCGCTCATGGTGCTGCTCGGTCCCAACGGAAGCGGCAAGTCCACCGTTTTCGACGTGTTTAACTTTCTGTCCGAGTGTTTCCAGTACGGATTACGCCATGCATGGGATCGCCGGGGCCGCGCAAAAGAACTCAAGTCGCGCGGTCAGGACGGGCCTATTGTCATTGAAATCAAATATCGCGAGCAGCCCGGCACCCCGGTGATTACCTATCACATCTCCATCAACGAGGGCAGCAAGGGACCTATCGTGGTCGAGGAATGGCTGGCATGGCGCCGTGGCGCACACGGCAAACCATTCCGCTTTCTGGAGTATCACGAGGGGAAGGGCCGGGCCGTAAGCGGAGATATGCCGGATGAACAGGACAAGCGGGTCGATACGCCGCTTCGATCTCCTGACCTGATCGCCGTGAACACTCTGGGACAGTTCGCGGAGCATCCCCGTGTGGCCGCCCTGCGCGAATTCATCACCGGGTGGTATGTGTCCTATCTCAGCATCGAAGACACGCGGGGCCAGCCTGAGGCGGGACCGCAGGAGCGGTTGAGCAAAACCGGAGACAATCTGCCCAACGTGATTCAATACCTCAAGGAGCAGCATGAGGATCGGCTGGGCAGAATCTTCGAAACACTCCGGCAACGTGTTCCCCGTCTGGAAAAAGTTGAAGCGGAAATCATGAGAGACGGACGGCTGCTGCTTCAGATCAAGGATGCGCCTTTCGATCTTCCGGTGATGTCCCGCTACGTTTCCGACGGCACGCTGAAGATGTTGTCGTATCTCGTGGTTCTGCTGGATCCGGACCCCCCACATTTAATCGGCATCGAGGAGCCGGAGAATTTTCTGCATCCCCGTTTGCTGCCGGAATTGGCGGAAGAATGCCGCTTTGCATCGGAACGCTCGCAATTACTGGTGACGACGCATTCACCGTTTTTCCTCAACGGGGTGAAGCCCGAGGAAATCCGGGTTATCTACCGAGATGAAAACGGTTACAGTCGGGTGCACAGAGCGGCCGACATCCAGGGAGTCCCCGAATTCGTGGAAGCGGGAGCGTCGATGGGACATCTTTGGATGGAAGGTCATCTTGGCATGGGCGATCCCCTGGTCAATGCCGGAGCCCCCTCCCCAAGGAGGAGGAAATAATGACGGTCTCTCATGTGGAGGTGCTGATAGAAGAGCCGTCGATGGAAGCTGCACTCCGCCTGCTGTTGCCCAAAATATTGGGGGGTGCGAGTTTCGGGATCTACACCTATCAGTGCAAAGACGATCTGATGGAAAAGCTGCCCGAACGATTGCGGGGGTATTCATCCTGGCTGCCTGCAGACAATCGTATAGTGGTTGTAATGGATCGCGATGATGAGGACTGCCATGCGCTGAAAGACCGCCTGGAAAAAATCGCGGCCGGAGCCGGCCTCATAACCCGAAGCAAAGCCCGGACGCTTTCCTATCAGGTGGTGAACCGATTGGCCATCGAGGAACTGGAAGCATGGTATTTTGGAGACTGGGATGCCGTCAAAGCGGCCTATCCCAGGATCTCACACAAGATACCCATCCAGGCAAGATATCGCGATCCCGATGCGATAGCGGGTGGAACATGGGAGGCATTCGAACGCATTTTGCAGCATGCGGGTTATTTCAAGAACGGTTTACGCAAAATCGAAGCGGCCCGAGCGGTTGCGCAACATTGGCAGCCTGGAAGAAATCGATCCCGCAGTTTCCATGTCTTTCATGAAGCATTGCATGAAATGGCCGTCTCATGACCTATCTCGACGAAGCCCAGGTTGAAATCGCCGCCGTGGATTACTTCCGCGAACTTGGCTACTTATGCGTCCACGGCCCGGAGATTGCTCCCGACGCGGCATTTCCCGAGCGGGAGGACTATGCCCAGGTTGTGCTCGTCGAACGTCTGCGGAGCGCGCTTGGGCGGATCAATCCGGGCATGCCGGATGACGCCATCGAAGAAGCCGTCCGGAAAGTCACGCGGCCGGACAGCCCGTCGCTGATCGTCAACAACCGCGCCTTTCATCGGATGCTGACCGACGGCGTGGACGTTTCGTGGCGTGAAGATGGACGGGAACGGCACGGCAAAGTCTGGCTGATCGAGCGAGTTCCCGCGAAGCTCGATGCCAACGAGTTTCTCGTGGTCAACCAGTTTACCGTCATTGAAGACCCGCCTTCGTTCGAAGGGCTTCGGCGGACGGGCAAACGGAACCGACGTCCCGATATGGTGGTCTTCGTCAACGGCCTTCCCCTTGCGGTAATCGAACTCAAGAATCCGGCGGAAGAGAAAACCACGATCCGCCACGCCTACAACCAGCTCCAGACCTATAAGACCGACATCCCGAGCCTGTTCACGTACAACGAAGTTCTTGTGATTTCCGACGGGTTCGCTGCGCGAGCGGGCACGCTGACTTCAGGGTGGGACCGCTTCATGCCGTGGCGGACCATCGACGGAGAAAGCCTCGCCCCGGCCGACACAGTGCAGCTCGAAGTTCTGGTGAAAGGCATCTTCGAGCGCAAACGCTTCATAGAATATGTGCTTAGCTTCATCGCTTTCGAGGACGACGGGAAGGCCCTGACCAAGAAGGCCGCCGCCTACCACCAGTACTGGGCGGTGAACAAGGCGGTCGAATGCACTGTAGCCGCCGGCCGTCCGGAGGGCGACCACCGCATCGGCGTGGTGTGGCATACGCAAGGGTCGGGCAAAAGCCTGTCGATGGCCTTCTACGCAGGGAAGATCATCAAACACCCGGCGATGGAAAATCCCACCCTCGTTATCATTACGGACCGGAACGACCTGGACGAGCAGCTTTACGGCACCTTCAGCGTCAACAGCGACCTGCTGCGGCAGAAGCCCGGGCAGGCCGAAAGCCGAGAGCACCTGAAAGACCTGCTGCGGGTTGCGTCGGGCGGTGTCGTCTTCACCACGCTTCAGAAATTCGAGGGAGGCGATGCCCTGAGCGAACGCCGCAATATCGTCGTGATCGCCGACGAGGCCCACCGGAGCCACTACGGCTTCAGCGCCAGGATCGACAGAAACAGCGGCGAGATCAAGTACGGCATGGCGAAATACCTGCGGGACGCATTGCCCAACGCCGCGTTCATCGGCTTTACCGGAACGCCCCTCGAGTTGAACGACAAGAGCACTCCCGCCGTCTTCGGCGATTACATCGACAGATACGATATCCTCCGGGCCGTTCAGGACGGTGCGACGGTGCCGATCTACTACGAGTCCCGCCTCGCCAGGATCGAACTCGACGAGGATGAGAAGCCCCGCATCGATCCGGAATTCGAGGAAATCACCGAAGGCGAGGAGGAAGAAGAGAAGCAAAAGCTCAAGACAAAGTGGGCGGCCCTCGAGGCCATGGTCGGGACGGATAAGCGTATCGGCCTGGTGGCCGAAGATCTGGTGGGCCATTTCGGAAAGCGCGCGGATGCCATGCAGGGCAAAGGCATGGTCGTGTGCATGTCCCGGCGCATCTGCGTGGAGATGTACAACGCCATCATAAAACTGCGACCGGAATGGCACGAACGGGACGACGCGAAGGGTGCGGTCAAGATCGTAATGAGCGGCTCTGCCGCCGACGAACCGGAATGGCAGCCGCACATCCGCACCAAGGCGGCGCGGGAGGTCATCGCCAGGCGGTACAAGGACGCCGGCGATCCGCTCAGGCTTGTCATCGTGCGCGACATGTGGCTTACGGGATTCGACTGCCCCAGCATGCACACGATGTACCTCGACAAGCCCATGACCGGGCACAACCTCATGCAGGCTATCGCGCGCGTAAACCGGGTCTTCAAGGACAAGCCCGGCGGGCTCGTGGTGGACTACCTCGGCATTGCCGACGCGCTCAAGCGGGCGCTCCAAACCTACACCGCCGGCGGCGGCGAAGGCCGGGCGACCGTCGATCAGGAAGAGGCCGTCGCGGTGATGATGGAGAAATACGAAGTGGTTTGCGACATGATGCACGGCTTTGATTACAGCGCCATACTGAAAACCGAGGCCGGGAAGCGAATGGGCTCCATTGCCATGGCCATGGAATTCATCCTCGGTCTGGACGACGGCAAGAAGCGTTATCTCCAGGCGGTGTCCGCATTATCCAAGGCGTTTGCCCTTGCGGTGCCGCATGAACAAGCTCTGGCTATCCGTGAAGAGGTCGGCCTGTTCCAGGAGATCCGCACCGCCATCGTCAAGGCAACCGTCTCCGAGTCGGAGAAGACCCCGGACGAAATGGAATCCGCAATCCGCCAGCTTGTGTCGCGCTCCGTTTACTCAACCGAGGTTGTGGACATCTTCGCGGCGGCGGGGCTGGAGAAGCCGGATATTTCCATACTATCGGACGAATTCCTCGCCGAAGTTCGGCAGTTGCCGCAGCGCAACCTGGCGCTGGAACTTCTGAAGAAACTCATCAACGACGAAATCAAAACGCACATGCGGAAGAACGTCGTCCAGGCGCGCTCTTTTGCCGAGATGCTGGAGAAGGCCGTCCGCAAGTACCAGAGCCGGGCCATCGAAGCCGCCCAGGTCATCGATGAACTCATCAACCTGGCGAAAGACATTCGCAAAGCACAGGCGCGAGGTAAGGAGCTTGGCCTTACGGACGACGAGGTCGCCTTCTATGACGCACTCTCTGAGAACGACAGCGCCCGTGACGTTATGGGGGACGAGAAGCTCCGCTTCCTGGCGCAGGAGCTTGTCGGACGCGTTAAACAGAACGTGTCCATCGACTGGCAGGTCCGGGAGAACGCCCGCGCACAAATCCGCGTCCTCGTGAAGCGCATCCTCCGGCAGTACGGCTACCCGCCGGACATGCAACAGCGGGCGACGGAACTTGTTCTCGAACAGACGGAAGTGCTCTGCAAGGACTGGGCCGAAGAAGCAAGCATTCCGGGCAGGGTGCAAGTGGCTATGACGGAAACGAAAGAAGAGCCTTTTCTCCGGGTGGTCCCAAACGAAGGAGACAAATACAGAACCTGCGTGCCGCTGTATAGCCTTAAAGCCGCCGCGGGAAATTTCGGCGCCATTCAGAATGTCGAGCCCGATGGATGGGTGAGGTTTGAGAGCGGGCGGCAACTCCGCCCGGGGATGTTTGTAGCGCAGGTGGCCGGTAAGTCCATGGAGCCGCGAATCCCGGATTCCGCTTATTGCCTTTTCAAGACGCCGGTGACCGGAACCCGGCAGGGAAAGATTGTGATCGTTCAGCTTCGGGATGAAGTAGATCCCGAAAGCGGTGAACGGTATACCGTCAAGCGCTATCAGAGTGAGAAGACGGAGAGCGAAGAGGGCTGGCGTCATACACGTATCGTTTTGCGGCCCGAGAATCAAGACTTTGAGCCCATAGTTCTGACGGAATCGGACGAAGGGAAACTCCAGGTCGTCGCGGAGCTGGTACAGGTTCTCGGTTTGGGAAAAGATGAAGCTGAATCTCCATCTTAATGAATGGGGGAACGCGCTAACAACCGAGGGATAGATTCTCGACAAGCGAGTTTGAGTATCAGCTTTTTCTCTCACGCGATTTGAAGCTGATTCATCCAGATGACTATGAACAACCGGTACAACAAAACACCGACATCAAACGTATGCTCACGGTGTTTGTTCGAAAGCTGTGAGCTGAAAGCTGACAGCTGAAAGCGCGCGGCCGCTTCATCAGTTTACCAATACTTTGGTTGCGGCCGGCGGCCGCGCTAGGAATATCGAAGAGAAATACCGGAGGCGCAACATCCCGTTTCCTGAATTCGCAGGGCATACGCGCGAACCGCTCGCCGGAAAAGGGGTGTGCGGCGTCTCTTCCGTGGAACGGGCCGACCGGCTATACGAAGCAGGTTTGAATCATTTTCGTGAAAAAGGTCGGCAGGCGTATAAAGCCGTGATCGTGAGCGCTGAAAAGCGCACTCGTGTTAGCCGCAGGATCTGGCATAACGGATTCTAAGATAAACGGGCAAACATTTCTGGCACGATGCCGCTGCGTTACAACTTCTTCATTCCAGTGATATACCCTCACTGAATTGTCACTGAACGTTCATCATCGGGATTTTGTCCCCGGATGCCGATGTGCCGAAGAGGCGACAGGCAAGCGCCCTTAAAAAGAGAGGAATCCGATTATGGAACCGGGAGAAGACGGCGGCCGGGTGAAAGCGGCAAATGAGGCCGTCCTGATTGTTGAGGATGACGCTCCCGTCAGGAATCTGCTAAAAACGATCCTTGAAGCGGAAGGTTACCCCTGGGACGCGGCGGGCGACGCGGCCGAGGCCAGGAATCGGCTGGCCGAAAAAGAATACGCGCTGGTTCTTACCGACATCAACATGCCGGGAGAATCGGG
>JAFGGB010000221.1 GCA_016930775.1 Deltaproteobacteria bacterium | reverse complement strand
TTGCATATATGAAATCGCACCCTCGCGTTGGCCTGGCGGGCGCACGAATGCTCAATCCCGACGGCTCAAGCCAGTGGTCCGTCTCCTACCGCTATCCCGGCGAGAAGCTGACGCGCGGGGAGGTGGCGGGACTTCCCGGCGCCATAGCCGCCGTATTGGGCGCCGCGATGATCGCCCCTCGCAGCCTTCTGATGAAACTCGGCGGCTTCTCGGAGGATTTTTTTCTCTACGGCGAGGACCAGGATCTCTGTCTCCGGATGCGAAGAGCCGGTCACGAGATCGGTTTCATCGAAGAGGCGCCGGTAATCCACGAGGGCGGCCTGAGCGAACGGGGCAGCCGCGATTACGACCGATGGAAGAGAAAGATAGAAGCCGAATACATTTTTTATAGAAAACACTACAGGCCTTCGACCGTACGGAGGATCAGCCGCGCCTATGCCGTCAAGGCTCGATGGAGGCTTGCCACCCTGCGGCTTGCCCTGCCCTTCCTGAATTCGCCTGGAAAAGAAAAGGCCAGGGAGAAGCTCGCCAAATACCGGGCCATCGACGATACGGTGCGGTCTCAGGAAAGAAAGGAAAACGCTAACTGATGGAACGGGCCCCCGCACAGTGCATCATCTGCGGCGCCGATACACGGGAACGGCTTATTGCGCTGGACCAGTGGACCGTCTACCGCTGCACCGGCTGCGATGCGGGCTTCCTGGACCCCCGGCCCGACGAGAGGGAGTTGAACCGGCTCTATGAAACGGCATATTTTGACAGCCAGTACGGCGGCGGCCTTCCGCCGGGATCGCCTGATTTCCGCCGGCGGATCTCCCAGGAAGACCATCGAATCCGCTTTTTCCAGAAACTGAAAAAAAGAGGGACCGTTCTGGATGTGGGATGCGGAATGGGTTACTTCCTCTTTGCATGCCGCGAGGCGGGCTATCGGGTCAGAGGAGTCGACATATCCGACCATGCATCCTCCTACGTTGCGGGGGAACTCGGGATATCCGTTGAAACGGGGAACTTGAAGGATCTTTCACTGGAATCCGGTTCTGCGGACGTAGTGACGATGTGGCATTTTCTCGAACATGCCCCGAATCCCGGCGATTACCTCGAAGAGGCCGGAAGATGGCTCGCTCCGGGAGGACTCCTTGTCGTCGATGTTCCCAATTACAGGGGTACGGACGCTCAAAAGACCTGGGAACGCTGGGTAGGATGGCAGGTTCCGTACCACCTCTACCACTACACGCCGGAGTCTCTGGCTCGGCTTCTCGACAATTACGGATTCTCCGTCATACGGACAAAGGATTACCACTCGGAGCACGTTAAAAATAAGTTGAAAACAATACCGGGTTTGGGGCTCCTTGCCCGGCCGATAGCGAAGTTTTTCTCGGGAACGAGCCATGCCGTGGTTGCACGCAAAAACCGGCAGCAGCAGGGCCGTTGAAGAACACCCCGACGGTCGAAACGAGCAAAACCTGTCGGGACACAGAAACGAGGCGAGCAATGACCGATGATTCCCCCCTGAAAGAACTCCTCGCCGGAGGCGGCTTCCGTTTTCAGCCGTTGAAAATCGCCGGCATCGACAATGAACCGATCTTCAGGCTTAACGAGCCGGAAATGGCGCAGCAGGAGATCTGCCTGTTTCACGACGGGGTTGCCTCCGGCGACGAATACGCAGCCCGCCTTCACGGGCTGATAGAGCAGGCGATGACGGACCGGAAGGCCCTTCCCGTGGTTCGTTTCGCCGACGGCGAGTATGCCTTTTACCGGGAAAGTCTCCATTGCAACGGTCTCTACAAGCAGGCGGAATCCGTAGCGGCCATCAAAGAGGCGCTGCCCCGGCATATCGACCACATGCGCATTCTGGCGGCGACGGGACTCCTGGCGCCTCTCGTCCATCCCGGAAACTCGCAGCCGCGAAAAAAGGGGCTCTTGTCGCTATTCAGGAAAGACCGCGGAGAAGGAACTGCGCTTTCATTTCTCGATTTTCTCCGGAAGAACGGCATCGCTCTCACCGGGTTAAATTACATTCCCTTTTATGTCGTTTACGCCTACCTCGCGACGCCGGTTTTTCGCCGGGCCATGAACAACAGGCGGATCTGCATCGCGACCTCCGACTTCGACGAACAATCCTGCCTGCGATGGTTCGCCGAGGCGGACAGCGCGCCCGAACTGATCCACATACCCATACCGGAGTCCTGCGTGGCCACCCGCTGGGAATCGATGGCCCCGGATATTCTCGCCCGGCTCCCCGGGAATTGCGACCTGTGCCTCGTCGGCGCCGGCATAGGATCTCTCGGCGTATGCGTCGACGCCGCGCAAGCCCGCCATATCCCAGCGATTGACGGAGGGCACGTACTCAATATGATGAACGGACGGGTGGACAAGTCGGCGGGACCTCGCCTCTATACGCTGAGAAGGGAGGCAGCGGCATCGCATGATGATTGACCCCACGTCGTCCTGGCGGCGCCGGTTCCGCGCCCGGCGGAACCTCCGGCGTCTGGAGAACGAGCGCAGGCGCTACGGGAAAATCTTTGCCGGCAGAAAACTCTCTATCCCGGACGACGAGCAGATACGAAAGCATTTTCTTTCGGGGTTTCCCGCCCTCGCGGCGAAGAGGAAAGGAGACCTCTCCATAATTTCCATCTTTCACGACTACAACTGGGAGAACGCGGCTCTGATCCCCTCGCTGAAGAGCTTTGGAACGGTGCGTCATTACGACTGGTTCGATCGTTTCAATCACCAGGGGAAAGATTGGATGCCGGAAATGCGGGCTCGAATGAACGACGATCTTCTGAAAGAGCTTGCCCGATGGATCGAAGCGGAACGGCCCGACGTCATATTCACCTATCTCTCGGGAGAACTGGTCTCGCCGGCAGCCATGGCGCGGTTCCGCGCCTTCGCCGTTCCCTCGGTGAACCTGGCCTTGAACGACAAGGAATCCTTCGTCGGGAAGCTCCGAAAAGGCGAGGCCTACGGCATGAGGGACATCTGCCGCTATTTCACCCTCTGCTGGACGAGCACCGAGGATGCCCTGCCGAAATACTGCGTAGAAGGCGCCCTGCCCATCAACCTGCCCGAGGGGGCGTATCCCGGCGTCCACAGGCCTTACGACGAGGAAAAGATCTACGACGTTACCTTCGCGGGCCAGTGTTACGGCGACAGACCGGGATTGATCGAGGCGCTCCGCCGGAATGGCATTGCCGTCGAGGCCTTCGGCCACGGATGGCCCCGGGGCGCCCTCTCAACGGAAGAAATGGTCAAACTCTACTCCCGGAGCAGAATCAACCTGGGATTCGGAAGCGTGGCGGACCATTCGGAAACCTACTGCCTCAAGGGAAGAGACTTCGAAATTCCCATGAGCGGCGGGCTCTACCTCACGGAGCATCATCCCGAACTGGAAAGGGTCTACCGGATAGGCGAGGAGATAGTCGCGTACAGGGACTTCGATGATCTGCTGTCAAAAATCGGCTATCTCCTGTCGCATCCCCGAGAAGCGGAACGAATCAGGAAAGCGGGTTATGAGCGCTGTCGGTCGGAACACACCTGGGAACATCGTTTCGAACGGATCTTTCGACTGATGGGCCTCCTGTGACCGGCCGTCATCCGATGGTCCGCACCGCCCCATTGTAAGTGTTCGAGAGGAGCATGGCGATGGTCATCGGACCTACGCCGCCGGGCACGGGGGTAATGAATCCCGCCCGCGCCGCTGCCTCGTCGAAATTCACATCGCCGACGATTTTCCCGTTTTCAAGCCGGTTGACCCCCACATCGATAACCACGGCGCCCTCTTTCACCATGTCGCCCCGAATTACTTCCGCCCGGCCGGCGGCCGCCACGAGAATGTCGGCCTGACGGGTCTCGTCGGCGAGATTTCTCGTCCTCGTGTGACAGACAGTGATGGTGGCGTGACGGTTCAGGAGCATCATGGCCAGCGGTTTCCCCACGATGGAGCTCCGGCCTACGATGACGGCTTTCTTCCCCTCGATGGATATCCCCGACCGATCGAGCAGCTCAATGATTCCGGCGGGCGTGCAGGACCGGTGAAAGGGATTGCCGGAGAAGAGCCGGCCCACATTGTAAGGATGAAAACCGTCCACGTCCTTCACGGGATCGATGGCGTCGATCACACGATCGGCGCTGATCCGCCCGGGCAGGGGAAGCTGGACCAGGATGCCGTGAATCGCCCGATCGGCGTTCAATTCATCAACAATCCTCAGAACCGCATTCTCATCGGTCTCTTCAGGAAGGGCGTATTCCCGGGATAGAAATCCCGCCTCGGCGCAGGCCTTCTCCTTCATGTTCACATAAATTCTTGAGGCTGCGTCGTTGCCGACAATGATTACGGCAAGGCCGGGAACCGGCCGCTGCCCCTTCTGTAAATCGGCAACCTTGTGGGACAAATCCCGTCGAATTGCCTGAGCTATTGCTTTTCCATCGATGAGGGTCGCCATGTAGCTGTCGCTGTTTCCTTTCTATAAATCACGCCGCCGCGGGCATTGAACGACGGGCGCAACCTTGAAGCTCCGGGAAGCAACAGGACTTCCCAGAGAAACCGCCACAATGAAGGTTGCGACGCCGCGGGCGAATGCCGACAAGCTTTATTCGAGACCGAGATAGGCTTTCTTCAGTCCCTGGTCGGCCTTATCGCCAAAGGTGTAACGGAAGTACATCTGGGCGAATTCGCTTCCGGGCATCGTGCCTTTCATTTCTTCCTGCCATTCAAGAGTGAGCCCCACGCCGGGGCGGTAGGTGGTAACGGATGTCTTGCCCGGCGCCATATCCTTGTCGAACCATGAAACATATGTATCTATATCGGCTTTATGGGCCTTGACAAGTTCCGGAGGATTGTTGTCGGCTATCAGCTCGACAAAGCCTTCCTGAAGCTTCTTTGCCGTTGCCTTATCGGTGAGGTACCGCAGATCGAACTGCTTGATCTGTTCCGACTCGATTACTTCCCGTGGGTCCTTCGTGGGATTTTCCAGGTAGAGCCCTCCGACATAGACCTTGACGAAGCCGAATTTTTTCAGGCAGGCGACGCCGTTGAGCGTTAGTTTCTTCCCATCGACGATCTTCTCGCCGGGAAAGGTCACGCCGTAGAGTTCGCGGTCCGCGGCAACAGCCGTCACGCCCATGAGAAACAACACCGCTAATGACAGAGCAAAGCATCTTTTCATAGGTATTCTCCCTCCTCCCCGTTGGTTGAAACCAGTATCGCACAACGGCAAAAACTGTCAAGACGCAGATTGACGGCGCCGCCGTCTTTAAATCGACATCGATATTGATGGACCGATAAGCTTGTGCTATGTTCCAATGTCCATGGGAGGAGGAACGAATGGAAGAACCGAAAACTTTGGTTCACATGCTCGAGGCAACCTGCAGGCTCTATCCTTCCCGAATTGCCTTGATACAGGACAACCGCCGCATGACCTACGGCGATTTATACCGTGCGGCTTCCTCCGTGGCGAAGGCCATGGCCCGGCGGGGCGTGGTCAAGGGCGACAGGGTCATGATAGCTCTTCCGAATGTGCCGGAGTTCGTTATCGCCTACTTCGCCGCAGTGAAACTGGGGGCAGTGGCGGTAACGGTCAATATCGCCTATACATCCCACGAGCTTCTCCATCTTATACAGAACAGCGGCGCCAAGGCTTTCATAACGACGCCTTCGGTGGTAAAAAAATTCCTCGATATCCGGCAGGAAACCCCTCACTGCACGGTTCTCATCGTTACGGAGGGAACTG
>JAFGGB010000220.1 GCA_016930775.1 Deltaproteobacteria bacterium | reverse complement strand
TGCCCACACCCTCCATATAGATCAGGATGCTCCTGGTCGCTTCGTCATCGCCTAAGAAATCGATCATGTCGCCAAAGTCGACATCGTTCATGGAACCGAGCGATGCAAACATGCTGAAGCCGATCTCCGCGCTGACCGCCCAATCGAGGATGGCGCTGCCGAGGGCGCCGCTCTGAGAAATGAAGGCGATATTTCCCGGCGGAGGGTGGCCCCGGAGAAAGGTCGCATTGATCCCCAGAACGGGCCGCACAAAACCGAGGCAGTTTGGCCCCATGATGCGCATTCCGTATTTTTTTCTGATCCGGTCGATTTCGCTCTCTAATATGATTCCTTCTTCACCAATCTCCTTGAATCCGGCGGAGATGATGACGGCCCCTTCGACGCCTGCCCGGCCGCATTCCTCAATGACGCCCGGCACTGATCGGGCAGGCGTTGCCACAACAGCCAGATCCACATGATCGGAAACGGCTGCGATGGAGGAATAGCTCTTCACGCCCAATATCATCTCCCGGTGAGGGTTGATCGGAAATATTTTCCTTTCCTTGGACCTAAGCAGATTCTCCAGAATTGTCCGTCCGACGGCGCCTTCCTTCTCCGTTGCTCCGAGCAAGGCGATTGTTTTGGGGTCGAACATGACTTGTATGCGGCTCAATTACTTGTCCTCATCAGGGATGTGTCAATATTGGAAAGATACTATTTACCATGCCCCGCAGGTCACCGCGAAGCATGAAAATCCCCCCTTGCCCCCCCTAAAAAAGGGGGAACTAAGGCGACGATGAGCTTCTTCTCCCTTTTCTCACGGGGGAAGAAGGGGGATTTTCACATATTAAATAGTCCAACCTACCGGTTGGATGTCTGCATTTGACGCTCGATGATGATCTCAACGCGACGGTTATTGGCCCGCCCCTCCGGCGACATGTTGTTGGCGATAGGACTTCCCTCGCCCATGCCCCGCGACTGGATGCGGCCGCCCGGATAACCTCTGTAAACAAGGTAATCATGAACCGTGTCGGCGCGGCGCTGCGAAAGCCCCTGGTTGTATGAGTCCGATCCCTGAGAATCGGTGTGCCCCTCAACAATGATATTGCGTTCGCGAACCCCCAGCAATGCTTTGGCCACCTGATCAAGTTTTACCTGTGCGGCGGGCATCAGGATGGATTCAGCAGATCGAAAGAGAACGCCCCCGGAAAGCGTGACAACCAGTCCGCGCTCATCTTCTCTGACGGCGGCGATTCTGGCGAGTTCAGCACGCGCTTCGGCATTCCGCCGTTCGGAATCCATCAAGTCCTGCTTTGCCTTTTCAGCGGCCTCGGCATTCCGTCGTTCCGAATCTATCAAGTCCTGCTTTGCCTTGTCGGCGGTCTCGGCTTGCTGCCTTTCGAGTTGGGCCCGCGCTTCGGCCGTCCGCTGCTCGGAATCTCTTAAATCCTGCTTGTTCTGTCTGGCGATCTCAGCTTGCTTCCACTGATACTCGGCATCGGATTTTTCTTTAGCCGCCTTGAGCGCCGCCTGCTTTTCGATTTCCGCTCTTGCTTCGGCTGTCCGCTGTTCGGCATCTATGACATCCTGTTTCCCCTGTCTTACGATCTCCGTTTGTTCTCTCTGAAAAGCGGCTTCAGCGTTCTCCTTGCGCGACTGATCGACAGCTATGGCGCCAACCGCGCCGGCCAGCTCGGATTTGCGTTGGGCGACGTAAGCCAGGTCTTTTGTTTTGGTCGAGTCGGGTTCCTTCAGATAGGACTGTTCCGCCACATTGAGGGCTTCTTTAGCCTTGTATAGTTCCGCAGGCGCAAGCTGCGCCGCCGGTCCTGAGCTTGCAATCCGGTAGGCCGAACGGGCGTCGACGAGTTCCTTGGGCGTCACGGTTGCACAACCGGCAATAAGCACGGCCACTGTGACGATCATCAATAATTGTTTCGTTTTCATGAAAACCTCCTTTAGGGTCATGATTCGAGTGCTGCTTGGATTATGGGTTGTCTCGCCGGAGTTGGCGCACACGCTCTACGGCTGCCCGGGCCTCCAACTTCTCGGTATCGCTGTGGGCGAGCGCTAAAGACAGTTCGGCGTCTGATTCAGCCCGCAAAAGCATTGAAGAAGCTTTATCGTTCTCGCCTTTTGCCGAAAGACCTCTGGCAAGTTCCAGTTCCTCCTTGGCCAGCATTAAATGAAGCGAGGCTTTCGGCACGTTGGCCGCCCCGGCCTCTTCGGCAGCGCGGATTCCCGATGTTGACGTTTCCGTTCGCAGCGGCGTGCTTGCGCATCCGGCGGCGAATGCCATGGCCACAATGATCATGGCCAACATCGTCACTTTAATTTTGGATATTTTTCTCATTTATTCCTCCATTTTCCTATGAACATCTTGTCCATTTTGGTTCGGGTTCAAAAGTTCTTATCGACTTAAAATACTATCTTTCGCCTTTTTCGCTGTAATATCATTATTTTTATTGATTTCAACAATACGCTCGCGTCAGCTTGTTTTTCTATTCCCCAAGACGAGCAGTACAACGCCGCCCACGAGGACAATCGCTCCTAAAATGGGTGGAATCGGAATATTTTTCGTCTTGTCCGCCGTCAAATGGATGGGGCCGACATCGACGACATTCTCCCGTGTTGTGTAGGTGATGCCCTGGTAAACAAACGCTGCGATTCCCAGAACGATCAGAATGATCGCAATGATGGTCTTTGTTCGCATAGAACCTCTCCTTTCGAGGCTGAGTGAATCCAGCCTTATGGTATCCCATCGTCCCGTTCACATCTTTGAAGATGATCGATTCCCTGGCGTCATCGACCTGCTGCTTTATGAAGGCTCTGCCTTTCGCGGATTTTTATCCACTGACCCGTCCCCATCATTTGCCGATTAGCCAGAATGACGGGGTCATAAATCTCACCACAGATCAAACATTTACATCCCCTGAACCGCTCATAGCGGCTGTAAAAATCATCAATGATCACGGCGCCTCCACAGCGAAGACACTTCTTAAGAAGCAATCGATCCATCACACCCTCTCCTTTCCCTCACCTGATCACCACATTGCCAATCTTTTGAGAATCTGAAGCGCAGGCAACTTTATTGAGTACCTCTTTACCGTCTCCCCCTTGCTCTTTCTTCTTTGAGTATTTTCTGTTCCTCCTCATACGCTTGCTTCAGTGTTTGCTTTTCGGATTCTTTCTCCGGGCGCTTTACTGCTCTTTGCTTTTTGATTTGTTTTTGTTCGTGTTTCTGCACTCTTGACTTTTCCAGGGTTCTTTCGGGCTGTTTGACCACCCGCTGCTGAACCACGGGCATCTCGGCGGGCCTGACCTCTTGCCGTCGTTCTGTCGTCTTTCTTTCCGGCGGTGCAACCTTTGACCTTTCCAGGGTTCTTTCGGGCTGTTTGACCACCCGCTGCTGAACCACGGGCATCTCGGCGGGCCTGACCTCTTGCCGTCG
>JAFGGB010000035.1 GCA_016930775.1 Deltaproteobacteria bacterium | reverse complement strand
CTGCCCGTCGATCGCAAAGTCGAGAGCGTTCTTGCCAAAGGCATTGAGCGGGAGAGTTCCTAAAAGCGGCAGTGCAAGAAGTCCCTTGCCGATGGTGGTTATGAAAGCTCTGCGGTCCAAAGGCTTCATTGATTTACTCGAAAGGCTTCCGGTACAGGTGCTTTCATCCATGGTTCAATAACGACGGCAGCGCCCCAGATTCGACCTTCATCGGGCTTTTCTGCACCCCACCAATTATGCCGTGCGTCAATTGTAATGGTTGAAAACGCCTGTATAGCCACATCATTGTCGAAAATATTATTATTATTGATGACCGGTCTGGACATGCCAACGCACTTCACGGCGCCTTCGCCGCCATTGTGATGAAGGGTGTTGTAAAAGACCTTAGGGGCCGCATCGTTCCTGCAATAGATGCCCCCTTGCGAGTTATAGGCTATCTCGCATCTGGTAATCTCGGGAGAACCGTAATCTATATCGAAAGCGATCGTTGCGTACAGCACCTTGCAATATTCAAAAAAACTGCCGGCGCCGGCGTCGCGACTGGCGAAATTTACGGCTTTGTTATAAAATCCCGGCGCAGGGGCGTTTGCTGAGGTTGTAAATATGATTGGATGTTCCTTCGTTCCTCTGGCGATTATGCCGCCTTTTTTTACAACAATGGATCGCTCCTGGTCGTAGCGAATCGTTACCCCCGGTTCTACATGAAGGATGGCGCCATTGTCGATTGTAACATCGGTCACAACGCGATAGGGGCTTCTTGAAAGAATGAGGTAGGAATCGGCCGCTATAATTCCTCGCAGCTCATTGGACAAAATGGGCACTTTGATTGATGTGCCTCCGGGATAGGGCCCGTTGAGTATTGACGGTATTTCCACTTTTCCTTCAAGCGTTTTCAGGACGGCAAGCCCCTCTGGAGCGCCCCACCAGTTATCCCTTGCTATTACGGACTTTCCCTGTTGACCCGTTTTCACATTGAATGGAGCATTGTCGAATATATTATTTTTCTCTATGATCACAGTGCCGTCGGCAACGGAAATTCCGCATCGTTCGTTCTTGATGATCCAGTTGCTCCGTATTGTCGCCTCGGCCTTATCGATGGCGATTCCGCCCCCGCCGTTGTTATTGATCCTGTTTTCTTCAATGAGAGGAGCGGCGCCTTCGCTCACATCAATGCCTGTCGATTTGTTGCGGTGGATTGTCGAACCCTTGATCCTCGGCTTCGAAAAAGCGCCTTTTACCTTAATCCCTAAATCGTTTCCCGTAATTTCCATGCCTTCCAGAAGTGGCGATGAGGACCGGCAGAGAATACCCGTTCTTCCGTCGGAAATCCGAGCGTATGCAATGCGGTTTTCCTTTTCCTTTGTGTCGTGGAAGACGATTCCGTCCCATGTCTTGCCTTCATAACCTCCAAAGTTTATCAGTCGTTTCTCGTCGCCTGCCGCCGTAATGCGTCCCTCGACAACGATGGGGCTGCCTTTCGATTGTATCACTGCTCCCGCTTCTATCGTAAGGTGCGCCCGGTCTTTAACGACAACAGGGTCCACAATGATGTATGGACCTGCTCCGGCATACCACACTCTGTCCGTTTCAATGACGCCTGAAACGGTCGTGGGACCAGGCGTCACAGGCATACTTTCGATAGTCGGCGACAGGGGGCTTTCATTGCCCGCAGCATCGAAGGCGGCGATTCTATAAAAATATTTCTTGAAATTTGCCAATCCCTCATCCTTGTGTTCAGCAAACTCAGTTCGTGTGATCTCCGAGAACCCGCTCAACGGCGTCATGCTCCTATAAATGCTGTAACCGGCAAGATCCGCCGCCGCCACTTTCTCCCAACTGAGATAAATATAACCATTACGTCCAGCCGTCGAAAAGGACTTCGGCGTCGATGGCGGTTCCGTATCGAGGGTCACCGACCCTATGGCGTCAATCCACCGAACCGTTACGCCGGCATCACTGGTCAGATACCCCGTGATAATGGCGCCTGTTGTATTGTCCCCCGGGTTTACCCGATAACTTCCCAGATACCCCCCCGGTTCAACCTCTTTCATATCGATTCCTTTGATTATGTCGCCGATATTGAAATAGGCTCGCATTCTCGGCGTTCCTTTGATAACCACCTGTATTTCATCGCCTGCCTTCTTCGGAGCGCCTTTTGTGTCCTGTGTCAGCAGAGCAATGACCGGCGGCTCCGCAACATCTGCGATTTTCGGGACAGGGATCGTCTTAACCATGTCGCGGAAGAGGTCGTCGCAGGCCCTGAGCAACTGGATATCCCGCATGTTCATGGAAGTGGCTATGATAGTGGCTATGATCCCCACGGGTGTCGTTGATATTCCTCCCTGATGTATTCGAGTCGTATGCTTCCCGCTCCACAGGAAGTGTCCCGTCTTTGTATCGTACATTTCGACTTCCGCACCTGTGGCGACCTGGGAATAAAGAACAGCAAATATCTTATCGAAATTCGATACCGTGCCAAAAACAACTGCGTCTACATTCAGGATCTTTCCAAGCTCCTGAGGCGCCGTCTTTCGGATTTCTTCCGCATCCGTGAGGCCCGCTTTCCTTAACAGATGGTCAATAGTGTGGATTTCCATATCCTGAAAAGGCATAGAACTGAAATGATTATAAAAACATTTACGCACCGTAGCAAAGCCCTCTTTGCTTCGCGACTGATCGATGAAGGGCAACACCGCAATCTTACGGGGCATGTTGCCCTGCATGTAAGGATCGACCTGATACGTCCCTTCGAAGAGGGTCTTAACATCAGTGATTATCGCTGTCTTGTCGGTAGAAAGGATACAACCCTGCATAACAAATAGGACCGCGACAAGGATAGGGCGCCATTGAGAGGGAAAGCTCGTTCTCATCGAAACCTCACAGATCCTGATCGGAACCGCTTGCTATACCGTCAGGACTCGGCCGGAATGTTTGGGACGGCCTTCCCAAAACCTCCGGGACTGCCCTTCAGGTGGTTATTAAACGTATGATATTGATTTATATTGAACATACCTTCACGTGTCAAGGTCTAATACAGATCTTTTTACCTATCGAGGAAGTCGTTCAATAAAGTCCTTGAGAGCTATTTGCCAGAAGCGTATTGTCTTTCCCGTAAGCGTTGTGAAACGATGGCTGCTCAGCGCCGAATAGGCGGGGCGCAAGGCCTTCTGGGGGTAGGCGTCGGTGGAGACCGGTACGACAATCGCATCGTCAATGCCTCCATATAACAGTATTTTCCGGGCAAACTCGAACCACGTGCAGTTGCCCCGATTTGCTATATGGAGCGTCCCCCTGATCCCCCGTTCAATCAGGAGGGTTAACGCCGAAGCAAGGTCGATCGTATATGTTGGCGACCCGCGCTGATCGTTAACTACTTTCAGCTCCTTTGCCTCCCGAGCCTTTTTCAGGATCGTTGTAACGAAATTCTTCCCTCCTTTGCCGTAAAGCCATGCGGTTCTCACAAGAAGGTAATCGGCGCCGCTTTCCAAGAGATATCTTTCACCCTGAAGTTTTGATTCGCCATAAACATTCAGTGGATGGGGACAATCATCCTCGGCGTACGGTGTCGAATGTGCTCCATCGAAAACATAATCCGTACTGAAGTGAACGATAGGAATATTAGTGCGGCTGCATACATGAGCAAGATTTCGGATTCCCTCGGCATTGATTGCGCAAGCTTTTTCCCGGTTGCTTTCCGCTTCCTCAACGTTCGTGTAAGCCGCAGCATTGATCACCATCTCGGGAGTCTCGCTGTGGATTATTTCCTCGCAGGCGCCGATATCGCGTATATCAATTTCCCCGATGTCGAGCCCGACAATTTCGTGAACCAAGCCAAGGACGATCTGAATATCCTGTCCCAGCATCCCCCGGTTTCCAATGAGCAGAATTTTCACCTGTATTTTACCTCTAGGAGAAAAAGCCCCTGAGGTGGGGCGGTAACTCCGGCTCGACGACGATCGTGAGCGTTTAATATTGAAATGATCCCATTTTTATCAAGTCGGCCAAGGCCCACATCAACCAGAGCGCCCATGATGTTTCTGACCATATGCCGGAGAAAGCCTTCCGCCTCGATTGAAAAGACAACGAGCCCCTCGCTTCTCTCAAAAACTTCCGCAGCAATAACTTTTCTCATAAATGTTTTCACGCTGCTTTTCGACCCGCAGAAAGAAGAAAAATCATGTATTCCCTGAAAGCATCGGGCTGCAGTATTCATAGCGGCAACATCAAGCTGCATAGGAACATGCCACGTATATTGTCTTTGAAGCGGGGACCGAATCGCCCGGTTCCATATTCTGTATTCATAGATTTTACTCATTGCTCCATAACGCGCATGGAATCCTTCGGGCATTTCCATCACGGATTTGACGGCAATATCTCCTGGAATGAGACTGTTCAAGCCTCTGAGAAAACCATCCTCAGGTATTGACGATAGCGTAGTGAAATGAGCAACTTGATTGAGAGCATGGACCCCGGCGTCTGTACGACCCGAACCTGTCAAACCGACAGTTGCCCCGGTCATCTGAGCAATCGCTCCTTCCAGCACTTCCTGGATGGACAGACCATTGGGCTGTCTCTGCCATCCGCTGTATCGGGCGCCGTCATACTCTATGGTTATTTTGATCGTCCTCATCGCTCAACAATAATTCAAAGAAACAAATGAATGGAAAGGACTTGTTGATCGTAATGTGGAACATTGAATCGGTCTCCGGCATTGCCCTATTGCAATCCTGTTTCCTGAAGCCTCGTTTTCTATCAATTGATCCCGGATTTTAACGGATCCGCGATCTGCGATTCTTTTGATCGCTTTACTGAGCGCATTCCTCAAGCGCCTGAATTGCAGGCAGGGTCTTTCCCTCAAGGAGCTCCAGAAAAGCGCCCCCTCCTGTGGAAATATAGGACATGCTGTCGCTTTCCCCGGCCCTGTTGATGGCCACGTCCGTATCTCCGCCGCCAACGATTGTTATTGCATGAGAATTTGCAACGGCATGAGCCAGTGCAAAAGTGCCCGTTGAAAAGGCATCGATTTCAAAAACCCCCATAGGACCATTCCATACAATCGTTCGTGCGTTCCTGATGACTTCTGAAAAGAGCAGCCTAGTTGCGGGACCGATGTCAAGCGCCGTCCAGTGGGAATTGATCTCCTCAACGGGCACGATCTTCGTTTCCGCCTTGGCGTCTTTGCTTTCGGCAATGACGCAATCAACTGGCAGATAGAGTTTCACGCCCAGTTCCTTTGCCACGCTCATTATCCTGGACGCCATATCTATAAGCTCTTCCTCAACAAGAGATTTGCCGGTTTCTATTCCCCGCGCTCGCAGGAACGTGAAGGCCATGCCGCCGCCGATGATCATTTTGTTAACCTTCTTTACGAGATTATCCAAAGCCTCCAGTTTACCGGAAACTTTTGATCCGCCGATTATAGCCACGAGAGGACGGGCCGGCGATTCAAGGGCCTTCGCAAAATAATCAAGTTCCTTCTTCATAAGGAAGCCTGCCGCGCAATTCTTAAGAAACTTTGTAATTCCAACATTCGAGGCATGACTCCTGTGAGCGTTCCCAAAAGCATCGTCCACGTATATTTCACCGAGAGACGCCAATTGTCGTGCAAATTCGTCGTTGTTGCTCGTCTCCTCCTTATGAAACCGAAGATTTTCCAAAAGCACCACATCGCCCGGCTGCATCTTCTCTATGTGCTGTCGCACTTCTTCGCCGATGCAATCCTTGAGGAGCACAACCTCTTTTGCCAGCAAACGGGAAAGGCGTCTGGCCACTGGTCGCAGGCTCAGCTTGGTGACAACTTCTCCCTTCGGTCTGCCCAAATGAGACAACAAGATCAGTTTGGCATGTTCGTCAAGGGCATGATTGATAGTCGGCAATGCAGCGCGGATGCGCCGATCATCGGAAATGTTTTCATGTTCGTCGAGGGGAACATTAAAATCAAACCTGCAAATGACCTTTTTGTTTTTAATATCGATCTGGTTAATGTATTTCATGTCGTCCGCCTTTCGCGTTTATATGACTGCCTGACAAGCTTAAGACTTCCCTCGCTAATTTTCATCGATCCCGGCACTCGTTGTCGCCGCACGCTACTTCTCCACAAGGCAGGAATCAATGTGTTGCCACGATCCTTCAACGACCCATGCATACTTGTCTGCAAAAAGATTGTCGCTGGCGTAACAGGCATTCTCCTTTTTTCTTTTTAGATACTTATCGAACTGCCGCGGGCCCCCGTTATACATGGAGTAGGTCACGCAGGCCATCATCGTGTCGTCCAGAACCATCGGCGGTTCCGCCGAACGCATTTTTCGCAACGCATACTTCGTCAGGTACAACTGCAATATCTCGCACCCGACGCGGCAATTATACCGTATATTCCAGCGAAGCTGGTCGCGGTCGTATATGCCTCTCCATACCCGTTCATTGATTTGCATCAGACCAACCGAGGTGCCGTTATAGGATCTGATGTAGGAAATATTTCCTTTCCTTGCTCTGAATTGGCGAAAGCAGCTTTCCTGCCACGCTGTGGCGATTACGAGACGACGGTAAAAATCCTGAAGGTCCGGTTCAATCGCCTTCTTCTCTATCGTAGAGGAAGCTGCAGCCATCAGAAGGCTCTTAATCTTCTCAACATAAGCGTCACGCTTCGATCCTTGATAGATCCATTCCTGTAATTTCTTGATTTCTTCAGACGACGCGGCGGCCCAGGCTTCTGACATGCGGAATATGAACGGCAGCCTGAAGCGTCCGAGGGAATTCGTTTGCGATGCCGGTTCAACCTCGGGCCAGGGCGCTGAATCGCCCGTAATGGATGTTTCCCCTTCTCCCTGAATCTCTCCCAAATCGAAGATTTTTCGCAACCTGTCGTTCAGAACAAAGTTATACGCCAGCGTATCGATCTTCTCGCGAGCCACAAGTTGAGCGAGACGAAGAAGTCCGTTGGCGCTGATCTCAATTCCTATGGCGGGACCTATCCTGTCAAAGACTGCGAGTGCATCGGAGGCAGTAAAGAAGGCAAGATACCCTAAAAGCGATTCTGACGGATCGGCGCCAAGCTGGCGCCGGAACACGGGCGCTATCCTGCCCCACGATTCTATGAATTGCTTCCTGACGAAATCATTGCCGAGTTTCTCCGTTTCGAGAGCTTCAATGAAACTATACCGTGCATCCAGCAAAACTTCCCGCAACAGAAAACGTTCCTCGGGGGTTAGGGCTTCTTCTGTAAGAGCCGTAATTATTGTCACGAGGTATGCATCGTAGTCTTCCCAATTCCGGGTTATATAAACCCGCTCCTGGGGACTGAGAACAACGCTCTCATCTTCGTTCTCTGGAGCAGGAAGCCCCTGAATATCGACAGACAATTTCAGTGCGATGCCTTCAGGTCCGGCGGCTATCGACCCTGGCGCCAGGGTCTCAAGTATGGCATGCCCCCGTTCCTTGGTCTCCTCGGGAATCTGGGCTTCCAGCATGTTCTTCAGATCTGTAATCGGCGGCGCCAGATTCACTTCTATTGCCTTAAGCCATTTTACGGCCCACTTGTCGATGAGGTTCCAGAGAGTTCCCACCACTTTATAGGGTTGGTGATCGACATCTAAAATGTCGGTATCGCGAACTTTGAAGGAGACTGACCAGTTATTGTTGATCTGCGGCTCTTCGTACAGCACCAGGCGACCCTCCCAGGATACGGGGAAACGGCATTTGCCGGCTACAAATATGCCGATGCTGGTGAACACTCTCGTTTCGAATCGAATCAACCCGTTTTCGAAAGAAAAGGAGGGTTCCGATAGGATGATCCGCCGGCACCCCTGCTGTTCGTTCATCACGATGGATTTTTGGCCGGCTTCTTTGAAATTGTTATAGATTACCAACGATCGAAGAAGTTGATAATCCAGTGTCAGAGGAAGTTCAACTCTTTCGGACCATGCCGGTTGCGGAGATGCCATGCATAAAGCCGCAAGAACCACTGACAGCAATCCCCTCCGAATTGCCCTGGTAATACATGATATGCCTGACCATTCCATAGTTGCACCTACCTTTATTACTCAACCCGGATCATCTGTTCCGGAAAAATCGTCGAGTCTACAGTAAGCCCATTCAGTTCTAAAAGCCTTTCAATGGTCGTGCCTGTTGCAAGGGCTATGGAGTAAAGAGAATCTCCCTTTTGCACCCGGTAAAGCTTTGACGACCGATTCTTTTCCTTTGGGTCATCGCTCGCGCCGCCGATTTTTATAATCTGGCCGACAGCAAGCGTTCCGTCTGAAAGATTGTTGATTTGTTTGATTGTCGATACCTTCGTGTCATATCGGCGGGCCAGGCGCCAAAGCGAATCGCCTTTCTGAACGTTATAATTGATAATTCTGCCCCCCTGCGACCCATCATCGTCCTTCAGTGCGCTTTTTGATATAGCCCATTCGGCGCTTGCCGGTATCTTCAGCCATTGGCCCGCCCTGATCGTATGCCTGTCCCTGAGACCGTTGGCGGCCATTATGGCCGGTATGGATGTTTTATAATCCCGCGCTAAAGTTGAGAGGACGTCTCCACTCTTCACTTTATACTGTACGAAAACGGGACCCCCCGGTTTCTTTGCCGTAGCAACGCCTTCAATAACCTCTGCGCCTTTCCGGAAAGCGACTTTTGGAATCTTCAGTTCGTAGGATCTGTCCGGTGTTACGCCATATCGCAACTCGGCGTTCAAATCCTTCATCAGATCGACCTGACAACCAAGTTTTTCGGCTACTGCGGCAAGATTGAGACACCTGTTCGTTTCGACTCTTTCATAAGGAATATAGTCGTTCCGTTGAAACTCACCTTTGAATCCATATTGATCGGGGTTTTTCACGATCTCCAGAGCCGCCAGAAACCGAGGAACGTACCGTGCCGTTTCGAAGGGAAGCTGGCGATAGAGATCCCAGAAGTTGTCGAGGTAATTAAGGTGTTTTTGTGAAATGACTCGCAGAACCCTTCCTTCGCCGCAATTGTATGCCGCAAGAACGGTGAGCCAATCTCCGAAGATGCCATGCAGCGCTTTCAAGTATTCAATGGCAGCCCTTGTAGACTTTTCAACGTCCATCCGCTCGTCAAGCCAATAGTCCCGTTTCAGTCCGAAACGATATCCCGTCGAGGGAATGAATTGCCAAAGTCCCAAGGCGCGTGCCTTGGAAAGGGCGCTGATTTTGAACCCGCTTTCCACAAGAGGCAGCCAAGAGAGTTCCTCGGGCAGACCTGCCTCTCGAATGAACTCCACAATCAGTGGCTGGAAACGGCCGGATCTCTTGTAGGACTGAAGAAAAAATTGGCGATCTACCGTCTGAAAAATGCGGATCTCTTTACGAACGTCATCGTTGATCGTCATGGGGATTTCGCTGCCGTTTCCAACGGCAGTGTTCGCTCTGGCCGCGTAAATCTCGACGATCCGTTTTGCAATCATCAATCGTATATCGTCGCGCTGCCATACGATATCAGGATCGCCGTCCGTCTCAAGGATCATGCCATAAGCCTTGTCCAGGATATTCATTGCAGTGTCCAATTCACCCTTCTCCCAATTATCCTGGCTCTGATTCAGGAGATCGAGGGCCTCGTCCATTTTTTCCTGTTCTTTGTTCCCCTTTTCGTCTGCCGTTTTATTATCGAACGATTGCTCCGGAAGCGTTGCCGGAGCAAGTGTTTCCACCGGCGCTTCAACTGCCTCTATTCTGTTTGACGGAGTTGCAGTTTGATCCTGTGCTTCTGAAACGATTTCCTTTGTTTCTGGGGTTTCCGAGGACACTGCCATTTCAGTAACAGCGGCTGTCTGAATCTTTTCTTCAGGAGAGGAGATTTCCTTTAATTCCGGTGCGGGGATTGTCATAGCCTCGGTGTGTTGAGAAACCGTCATCTCCGGTACCCTGACCGTTGACCTCGTGGCGCAGGAAACAGCGCCGAAGCACATAAGAACTCCGATTATGAGACTATATTTCCCAAGGATTCCGCTCATCATATCACATGAACTTTCGTTTCCTCTGCATTCATCAGGTAGGCTTCTATGAATTCGTCGATATCGCCGTCGAGTATGCGCGTCACGTTGCCCACCTCATGGTTTGTGCGGTGATCCTTGATCAATTTGTAAGGGTGCAGTACGTAGGATCGTATCTGACTGCCCCAAGCGATCTGTTTTTTTGTTTTGTTAACGGCCGCCTGCTTCTCAGTCTTCTCTTCCTGCATCATCTCGTAAAGACGCGATCGTAAAACCTTCATGGCCATAGCGCGATTCTTGTGCTGTGAACGTTCATTCTGACAGCAAACAACGATGCCCGTTGGAAAATGAGTAATCCGAACGGCGGAATCCGTTTTGTTCACATGTTGGCCGCCGGCGCCGCTTGACCTGTAGGTGTCGATTCTCAAATCTTTTTCGTTAATTGCCACTTCTATGTCATCGTCCACTTCCGGATAAACGAAGATCGAGGCAAAGGAGGTGTGACGGCGGTTGGCGGCATCGAAGGGCGAAATACGGACAAGACGATGAATGCCAATTTCTGCTTTCGCGTAGCCGTAAGCATAATCCCCCTCTATCAGAATCGTCGAGCTTTTGACGCCCGCTTCGTCTCCGGGAAGATAATCGATGATTTCCGTTGTATAGCCTTTCCTCTCCGCCCAGCGCAGATACATCCTCAGCAACATCTCGGCCCAGTCCTGAGCCTCCGTTCCACCCGCTCCGGCGTGAACAATCATGATTGCATTGCGTCGGTCGTCCTCGTCTCCCAGCATGGTTTTCATCTCTTCCGACTTCAGGGAGTTGTCGAGAGAACGCAGCTTTGTTTCAATATCTATCAGTATCTCTTCATCTTCCTCGCTCCTGGCAAGATCGTAAAGTGCCGACTGATCGTTTACAACGTTTCTGAATTGTTTCCATGTTTCAACAGTTTGTTCAATCGCGGCTTTTTCGCGGAGAATATTCTTTGCCTTCTCCTGATCACTCCAGAAGTCCGAACGGGCCGTTTCTTTTTCGAGTTCCGTGATTCTTATTTCTTTCTTTTCGACGTCAAAGGCAGTCCCCTAGAGTTAATATTCTTTTTTGCAGACTGTGCAATAAGTCGGGAATCTCCTCGATCATTGAATGCGCTCCTCTTTCTTCGTATTAAGGGGAATATACCACAGAGTCCGAGACAGACATAGACTACCGCGTCGCCATATCGCGTGTAGAGTGTTTCGATCCGAACGGGGCTCACCGTACCATTAATGACGGCTCTTGTAAACAATGGACTTTGGGCAACAATCCTTCCCAAGGGGTCAATTATTGCGCTGATGCCCGTATTGGCCGCCCTCAGAAGATAGGATCTGGTTTCTACCGCCCTGACTGCGGCCATTGATAGAAGATGATATGGCGCCGACGTCTTCCCGAACCATGCATCGTTCGTTATATTGACGAGAATATCAGCGCCCTGCCTATTATATCCTCTGCTCAGATAGGGAAATATGGCTTCATAACAGATGAGAACGCCGAGCTTAAGACCATCGGCTCGAAGAGGCACGGCGCCCGTGCCGGGCGCAAAATCGCCGACTCCTTGGACAAGCTTATCAATAAAAAAAAGAAATTTCTGACATGGCACATACTCTCCGAAAGGAACAAGATGTACCTTGTCGTACCGCCCCGTTACATCGCCATAGGGGTTGCGAAGGTAGGCGCTGTTGTAAAAAACCGGATGATCGCCCCGGTAACCATAGCTGGGACTTCCGAAAAGAAGATAAGAATTGCCGTCTATCGCTGTATCGAGGACAACGGAACGGTAATTCCCCTCCTCTTGAAAAAAAAAGGGCATGGCAGTTTCAGGCCATACGATCAGCCTGGTTCCCTTCCCCTTTCCCTCATTCCCCAGACTTAAATCTCTGTACATGTGAACGGTTTGTTCCTGGTAAGCCGGGTCCCATTTAACGGTCTGATCAACATTGCCCTGAATGATTGCAACCTCCAGGACATCGCCTGACTTCATGATCTTCAGCACATCATCAATCCGCAGAACCCCATACAAGACTGTGGATGACACGAGCAGAAGGGCCGCCGCCCCGGCGGCCAGTATAAATCTTCGATTTTTTGCTGTCAGTGCATCGTAAACAACAGAGTTGACCAGAACAATGAGAAACGTGAGGCCATAAATTCCGGTGACATCTACTATTTGAATGAATATGGCATCATCGTAGAGCGCATTACCGAGCGGCTCCCAGGGAAAACCTGACAGTATTGTTCCTTTTATGAATTCAAGAACCGTCCACAGTGGTGCTGCGACGAGCGCCACAGGCAGTTTCCTGTTGCTGAAATATGCCAATCCGGCGGCGAAGAGTCCCGTATACAAACCACAATAACCAGCAAGCAGAGCCGCAATCATCAGTGCCGACAAAAAATGAAGTGAACCATAGTGCACCATGACGACTGTAACCCAGTAGAGGAGACCGGCACTGTAAAGAAAACCGGTGAACCAACCTGTCTTAAGGGCCTCTTTCGGGCTTTTGCTGTTAACGGCAAAAAAGAATGGGACCAAGGCAAGCCAGACAAGAAATGACAAATTAACCGGGGGGAAGGAAAGAACGAGACAAAGAGCTGTAGCTCCGGCAAGGAAAAGTCCTGATCTCTTCATCTGGTCAGGGTTCCTTGCCTTCGGAATCCGCCTGATTCGGCGTGTCACTGCCTCCGCCAGGAAGCCTTACAAGGACTTTCTTGATCGTTTTTGGATCCGCCTCTTCAATAACCAGTTCCAGATTCTTAAAACCGATAATCTCGCCGGCAACGGGGATTCGCTTAATGAGATGAAAGATCAAACCTCCCACCGTTTCAAATTTCCCCTCAGGCACTGAAACGCCGAAGTACTCTTCGAATTCCTCAACTTCAGTCCGTGCATCGACAATTACTTCCCCGCCGGGAAGCTTATGAAAATCTTCTTCTTCTTGATCGTGTTCGTCATTAATCTCACCAACAATTTCTTCGATCAGATCTTCCATGGTTACGAGACCTGCAGTGCCGCCGTATTCGTCTATCACGATTGCCAGATGGGACTTCTTCTCCCTTAACTCATGCAGAAGATGAAGGATATTCTTTGCCTCAGGAATAAAATAGGCCTTTCGAAGAATAGAACGCACATCGCGCTCGGAAACTTTTTTGAACCAGAACTGAAGGAGATCCTTGACATTCAATATTCCGACAATATTGTCGATGGTCGTTTCGTAAACGGGCAGCCGCGTATGACCATGCTTCAGAGTAGTTTCGATAATCTCCTCTACGTCGGCGCCAATGGATACAGCGATTATTTCAGTACGGGGAACCATGACCTCGCGAGCCACAGTGTCTCTGAATCCCAGGATGCCTTTTATCATCTCGCCCGATTGCTCGTCGATAAGACCATCCTCTTCGCCTGCATTAAGAATCGACTGCAATTCCCCTGCTATGACTGACTTGTTTTTCGTCCGTCCATTCAATTTCAGTTTTTCTAAAAGATTTTTAAACATTGCACCTTTCATAAAAATACCGTATCAAAGTCCCCGGAAATATTCCGGTCTCAATAATGTTCCATCCCCCGCGGCGATAACTGTTGATAAATATTTTAGTGTTGCAGCTCTCTCCTCAGGCAGTTTGGCCCTGACAGGCAGATAATTAGACGCATGGTTCGATGTAAACAGGCACGCCGAAAATGATGACTCATCGATCATTATGCGAAGTTCCTCCAACATTTTGAAAATGCCCGGCAAAACAAATTTTCCCGATCGTGCAGCTTCCTGCAGCGGAGTGTGCGGCGCTATCATCACGGTCAGCGCGCCGATATATTCCGGATTCATGAGAGTGAGAACTTTTGCCGTATCTCTGGCGTGATCTCCGCTCATTATCGAACCTCCAATGCCCAAGAGCACCGTAACGGAAAGCTTAATGCCCGCCTCCCTGATTCTCTGCGCCGCATTGATCATCTGAACGGTCGTGGCGCCTTTTTCGATTCTTTTCAGGATATCTTCATTGCCTGATTCAAGTCCAAGATAGACAATGCCAAGACCCAGATGCTTCAGTTCCTTCAATTCCTCAACGCTCTTTCGCAGAATGCTCTTCGCATTTCCGTATGTTCCTACTCTTTCTATCCAGGGAAGACGGCGGCCTATGCATTGAAGCAAGAAACGAAGACGCTTCTGTGGAATAATGAGCGCATCGCCGTCGCAGAGGAAAAGGCGACGGGACCACCGGCAGGATGAAGCATCTTCTATATCCTCCAGAATCTCGTCGTCGGATTTGATTCTAAAGGGGACGCCTTTGTAAGTCGGGCAGAATGTACAACGATTATGGGAGCAGCCGACAGTAACCTGTAGAAGTATGCTATCCGCCTCACTGGGAGGCCGGATAATTATACCTTCGTATTTCATTTTTCGCCGGAACTTCCCCCACCATAAGGATTTATTTCGATACTGTTGTAACAGGTGCGACAGAAGGCTTTCGTATCCACATGACCGCACCCGTATCCCCACATATCGAAGGTGCGACAGTTTGTACAGAGGGGTTTCGAACACTCATCGCAGAGGACAACGGCATCGGAATCGCCGCAAACAGCACAGCGGACGCCATCGGGAACAACTACCATTTTATACCCCCAGGTCCTTGATTTGTCGACCTTATACCAACATATGACAAAAGGCAAGGACCGAAGGAATTTTGAAAATGGAAGGGGCGGAGCCGGCTCATGGCCGGCTCTCTTTAAGTGCGCCCCTTTGGGGGAATCTTCTGTTGATCAGGATGTCGCCGATCGAACTACGGCAAGATCCCCGTTGCTCATGACTCTGTCTATATCAAGCAAAATCTTAACGCTGCTGTTGGACTTGGCCATTCCTTTGATATAGGTCGTATCGACCGACGTTCCGAAGGATGGCGGCGGTTCAACGTCATCGCTCTTGATGCCAAGAACCTCCGACACTCTGTCAACGATGAGACCCATTTGGATGCTTCCCGCAGGTCCTGATATTTCAACGACTATGATACAGGTTCGGTCATCATGTTCCGACGCCGTCAGGTCGAATTTCAGGCGAAGATCGACAATGGGAATAACCTTGCCTCTTAAATTTATCACGCCTTTCATAAACAAGGGCGTCTTCGGTACCTTAGTAATCGGCATCATGCCAATGATCTCCCTCACCTTCAAAAGGCCGATGCCGTAATCTTCATCAGCCAACTTGAAGGTAAGATACTTGCTGTCTTCACTGCGGGCGCCCTGCCTCGGAGAGCCCTCATATTCACAAATTTCTTTCACGGCTTTTTCTCCCCCTGCAGGTTAAAAGTCTTTGAAACTATCTTTTTCCAATGGGATGATCTCCTCCGGACCGACCTCGCCGCGCTTTCTCTTCACCGGCGATGCCGGGGCAGGCAACTGGATGTTTTTTCTTTTCATTGACATCAGCTTCTGTCGCCCCCTACCGGTAGATTGCTGTTCTTCTGCAATGTGTCCTCTTCCGTTCCCGCCGTTGGATCCTCCGACGATCTCCACCAGCCTGACCGCCACATCGTGCATCTGCTCTGCCTGAGCGTTCATCTCTTCCGAGGCCGATGCCGATTCCTCGGCATTGGCAGCATTCTGCTGCGTAACTTTGTCCATTTCAGTTACGGCCTTATTGATCTGATCGATACCCTGGGCCTGCTCCTGGGAAGCGGCAGATATCTCCCCAACCAGTTCTCCAACCTTTGCTGCACTGACTGCCACGCTTGAAAACGCTTCGTTGGTCTTATCGACAATGGAAGATCCCTCGCTGATCTTCTTCACGGTGCCCTCTATAAGAACAGCCGTGTTCTTCGCCGCATCTGCGGCTCTCATGGCAAGGTTCCTCACTTCATCGGCCACAACGGCAAAACCTGCACCGGCTTCTCCCGCCCTCGCCGCTTCGACGGCGGCATTCAATGCGAGAAGATTTGTCTGAAAGGCTATTTCGTCAATTGTCTTTATTATTTTCGATGTTTCTTCGCTGGATTTTGAGATGTCCTGCATCGACTTAGTTAAAGATGACATGGCATCATTCGCCGTTGCTACGACGCTGTTGGTTTCTTTCATCAGGCTGTCTGCCTCGCTGGCGTTTGATGCATTCTGACGGGTCATCGATGTCAATTCTTCCAAAGAGGATGATGTTTCCTCGATGGCAGAAGCGGACTCCGAAGCGCCTTCGGCGAGAGACTGACTCGCGGAAGAAACCTGCGCCGATGCCGAGGCCACCTGCGAAGCCGCCTCATTCAGCGATGCAACGGCTTCATTGATCGGTTTCGTGATGCTTCGTGAAAAAAGAAGAACTCCTCCGACCGTTATGGCAAGAAATAGGCTTCCGATGATGATAATAAAGTTCCTGATAGCGTTGGCGGCAGATTTAAATTCAGAGCTGTTTTGCGTAGCGCCGACGCTCCAACCTACCGATTTGATAGGACTGAAACCGGCAATTTTTTGCACACCCTCAAAAACATATTCAGTAACACCATCCTGTTGTGCAAGCATCTTTGAGGAAATCTCTTCCATGCCTTTGAGATTCTTTATGTTCAATTCGAGAATATTCTTCTTGTTCGGATGGATAACCATTAATCCGCGGCCGTCGACAACCCAAGGATAACCTGTTGCGCCGATTTTTATCGACGCAATCTTTTCGACGAGAAAATTAATGTCAAGGCTGACTCCGACAATCCCGATGACCTTGCCGGATGCCGAGTAGACGGGCGCCGCCATCGGCACGACCGGATTCCCGGTGCTCTTGGACTTTACAACAGAACCGACATTCGCCTTTCCGTCCTTCGCTTCTTTAAAATAATCTCGATCTGCTACGGAAACCCCCTCCAAACGGCCGCCTTCTCCATCGCTATAGATTTTACCGCTTGGATCGGCAATGAAGATATCCTCGCAGTTGGTTTTCACCTTTTGTTTTATATTGCCAAGAGACTTGCTCAAGGCGATAATTTCATTGCCGGCTCCGGCTATGCCCTGATCATTTACGGCGGACACCCCTTTGACGGTCGACTCCTGAAGCGCAATCATCAGTGGGAGCTTCAATGCTTCCGTGATGACAATATTGACCTGTTCTCCCACATCTTGCGCAAGTTGAGCGGCGCCTTCTTTCGCCTGGTTTGTTAGAGCCGTGGTCGCCTTATAAACGGCGAAAAACCCGATCACAATGACGGGCGCAAGAACAGCTACGATGCCCATGGTAATCAATTTGAATCCCAGCGTCTTCTTATTCCTACCCATAATCTTTTTAACCTCCCTCTGACGTAATACTTTATTAGACCTAAAACGGCGCCTCAAACCGTCTTGGCTTCAATCCGCGCTTTCCATCACAATGGTCCCGAAGCAAATCATTCGAATTCCCGGCCGTTCTTTTTCCGCCGCGCCTTTGACTGACGGCTGAACTCCTGCGTACAAGGGTCTTGCGAATAAAGCCTATCAACATGTTGCGGCATTCTTCGCTGGCGGGCATTACAAGGCGAGGGTTGAGCAACCGCAATCGCTCCCGGAGGGAATCTTCCATCGTTTTCATTATGACAATCAGTTTTACGTCGACGAAATCCCGTGCCGTAAATTCCAGAAATCTGAGGTCTTCTTCATTATATATTGAGAAGACGATGATGGTCTCGCCACTGAAGCAGGAGCGGAATTCTCTTCTGAACGGTTCATAAGCATTCACAATCACTACTGACATGTCCGGCGCCATGGCAACGTTATTCAAGATCGATCGTCCCAGGCGATCACCCTGATTGATATAAACCAAAAGCTTCATTGCCGTCCCTCGTCGATCATCTGCAGGATCTACATAACAAATACCTTGCCAACAGGGTTGATAAAGCTATATATTGTGTGATATTAAACTGTTATGAATTATATGGGATATGAAATGCTCTTGTTAAATGGAACGGGAAATCCTTTTTTTTTACCGTGTAAAACAACTGTTGCGTTACGCAGAGTTAATGGCAGGTCAGCTCGTTGATATGCCGTGATGTTTCAGTAGCACATAGAGGCGATTCTTGCTCAAGCCCGATATCCGGGAAGCCCGATTGAGGTTTCCATCGGTCGATTCCATAAGTTTTTGCAGATAGAGCGTCTCGACGATTTGCAATGCTTCTTCACGAACTTTTTTAAGGGTTTCTATAGGTTCCGCCAACCGATAGGTCACCGCGGCATTTTTGTTTGGGGTCTCAGGAGTCGCAAACACCTCTCCCCTCTTCCTTATGATTTCCTCACGGGCATAGGAAACCCTTATTTCTCTTGGCAGATACTGAGGATAGAGCAGAGGATCATTAATATTCGCCAGAATGGCCTTCTCTATTGCATTGATCAGTTCTCGCACGTTGCCCTTCCATTCATAGCGTTCCAGCATCTCCATGAATTCAGGAAGAACGCCTTTCATTGGGAGACCATTTTTCTTCGACAGCTTATCTACATAATACAGAGCTACCTCTTTAATGTCCTCACGTCGTTCCCTGAGAGGCGGCAGTTCTATAGATATCGTCCGCAAACGGTGAAGAAGGTCCCGCCTGAACCGTCCCTGTTCCACCATATCGTCGAGATCCTGATTTGTGGCTGATATCAGGCGAAAATCGCTCTGCGTTTCCGTTATTCCGCCGACGGGACGAAAGGACCGTTCCTGAAGGACCCTCAGAAAGGATTTCTGAACCGACAACGGCAATTCGCCCACCTCGTCAAGGAAGAGCGTTCCTCCGTGGGCCTGCTTGATCAGACCTTCCGAACCTTGAACCGCTCCCGTGAAAGCGCCTCGAACGTGACCGAAAAGGATGCTTTCCGTCAGGTTGTCGGGAAGTGCCGCGCAGTCGACAATGATGAATTTGCTCCTCGGTTTTCTGCTGTTCATATGAATTGCCCGGGCAAAAAGTTCTTTGCCTGTCCCCGTCTCTCCGGAGATTAATACATTTGTCTCGCTTGCGGCGCATTGGGCCACCAATTGTAGGGAAGCTCTGAGTGAAGAGCTGCGCCCGATAATGCCCTCAACATCCAAGAGAACAGGGGCTTCTTTTCTCAGCTTTTTTTCACGATAATCGAGAGCCCTCTTTACGAGGAGAAGTATTTCCTTTTGAGAAAAGGGCTTCTGAAGATAATCCCAGGCGCCGTTCGCAATGGCAAGCTCTGCCCCTTCGGGATCGCCGACTCCGGTAATGATGATCACCTCGGGGTCCGAAGGACCAAACTGCATTTCTTGAAAGAAATCGAGTCCGTTTCCATCGGGAAGCCTGACATCGAGAAAAACGAGGTCGTAATGATTCCTGACGATTAAATCGCTCGCTTCGGAAAGAAGACCTGCGGCATCGGCTTCGAGATCGAGCTTTAGCAGATTTTTCGACAGGATTTCCTGCATGTATTCGTCATCGTCTATGATAAGAACCCGAGCCATTTCCTAAGATCCTTTCTCTAAAACAGCGTGGACCGCCCGCGCCAATTCGGTTCTGGTAATGGGCTTCATGAGAAGTCGCGATATGCCGAAATTGGAAAGCGACTGTTCGGATATCATCTCGCTGAATCCCGTGCACAGTATTATGGGAATTTTTTTATCGGTTTTTCTTATTTCTGCTGCAAGCTGCAATCCCGTCAGATTCGGCATTGTCTGGTCGGTTATGATGAGATCCAGCGTCTCTCGTTCGTTCCTGAATCGCTCAAGCGTTTCCAGACTGTTGTTTGTCACCGATACCCTGTAGCCAAGTGATTCAAGATAGACCTTCAGCACATCAAGAAAAAAAGGCTCGTCATCAACAATCAGGATATGTTCGCCTCCGCCTACCAGAATTTCTTCGATGCGATGTACTTCGTGTTTCCCGATCTCTTTCAGCGGAAAGAAAATACGCATTTCCGTTCCTCGACCGACTATGCTCTCCACTTCAATATAACCCCCAAGACTTTTCACGATCCCAAATACAACAGCGAGGCCAAGACCGGTTCCCTCATTGAGCTTTTTTGTCGTGAAATAGGGATCGAATATACGATTTATTGTCTCCGGAGGTATGCCGGTTCCCGTGTCTTTCACCGCTAAGACCAAATATTCTCCCGGTTCTATTTCAATTCCAAAGGAGCATCGACGCTCCTTCAATGTTTCATTCAAGAGCGAAATACTCAGCTTGCCCCCCGTCTCTCTCATTGCATGGTAGGCGTTCGTGGAAAGATTCATGATGATCTGATGAATACGAGTAGGGTCCCCAATTATTGTGCATCTTTCCGCTATGGTTGATTCTTCTATAGCTATCGTGCTTGGAAGAGTCGCCCTGAGAAGCTTTATGGCCTCCTTGATAAGAGGTTTCACATCGAGACAGATAAGAGTTTCCGTATCCCGACGACTGAACCGCAGGATCTGCTGAACGAGGCTCTTGGCGCGTTCGGACGCTTCCAGAACGCGTCTTATGTATGATCGCACAACTTCGTACGCCATAGGCGTATCGTTTAAGGCAAGCTCGCTGTATCCCATAATGCCGCCAAGAATATTGTTGAAATCATGGGCTATGCCGCCAGCCAGCGTTCCGATGGCTTCCATTTTCTGAGCATTGTGCAGTTGATCCCTGAGAGTGCGAATCTCCGTAATGTCCCTGGCTACTCCGCATAAGCCAATGATTTCTCCGTTGTAATTCCGCATGGGCGTCTTGACCACCTCTATGAAACGTTTACCGGATCTGGTCCGGATTACTTCCTCACCCTTAAAGATCTCGCCGTCGAGAACTTTCCGGTCAATGGCATCAATGGGCAATCCGTACTCGCCGCTAAAAAATTCCGTGGCGTCCTTGCCTACAAATTCCTTAGAACTCGCTTCAAAGAGATGCTCCGTCGCCGGATTCACAAGGCGATACTTCATGGCCGTATCTTTGATAAAGATAGCAATCTGGGCCGATTCGAACATAATGCGGAATCGTTCTTCGCTCTCCTTGAGAGCTTTCTCGACCATTACCCGCTCGCTGATGTCGATGAATGAAGCTACCATAAAAAGCGGGCGTTCATTTGAACCGACAACCAGGTTTGACGCCATTTGAACAGTAAACAGTTGTCCATCTTTCGCCAGCGCCTCCATTGTTCCCAGCCATGAACCTTCCTGCCTGATTTTTTCGATGACGCGCTCCGCTTCCGCGGCGGAATTCCACAAATCACATGCTCTCCTGCCCAATGCCTCCTCTCTTCGATATTTCCACATCTTCAAGAAAGAATCGTTTACGTAGGTAACTGCACCCCGAGAATCAAAGACTGCTATGGCGCTCAGCGAGGACGAGATCGCGATGTCCTTTATGGTCATTTCCTCAGCGACTTTTTTCCTGTCTGTCACATCTTCTATAAAAACTTGTATACCCGCTATCTTCCCGCCGTCGCCGTCTTTGTCTAGAATTATTTGAGGCGTTAAAGAGGCCCATCGAATATCACCGGCGGCATTGATATATCGCACGTCGTAAGGCTCGTTCGAACCATGACCGGCTATCCTTCTAAGAAAATTTCCTTTTACTAATGAATAGTCCTCGGGGTGAATCACCGATTGAAGCGTCTTTCCTATCCATCTCTCGGCAGAGTACCCTGAAATCTCATAGAGCTTGCTGTTACCGTACGTAAAGCGCTCGTCCCGGTCGACCGTGCACATGGCAATGGGAGCATTGTCAATGAATTTTCTGTATTTTCCCTCGCTGTCCCGTATCGCCTGCTCCGCATGCTTTCGTTCCGTTATATCTTCCATGAAACTGTCAAAATAAAATACGCCGTTTCCGTCAGCTTTAATCGTTTTAGCTTTTGTGGAACCCCAGAAAATCTTTCCGTGCAGGTTTTTGTATTGAACCTCGAAATTTTCGATGTAGCCATCCTTAATCACCCTGTCGGAAAAATGTATTCGTTCCGAAGGATTGACATACAGATCCGAAACGGAATGACGAGACAGTTCATCGAAGCTCTCCGCTCCCATGATCGTGAGAAGCTTTTGATTGCCGAATACCCAGGAGCCTTGCGGTCCGGACGTTGTCCTGAAGACGGCTACAGGAACATTCTCGATAAGCGTGCGATATCTTGCTTCGCTTTCTCTAAGAGCTTGTTCCGTCTTGTTCCTGCTCTCTCTTTCTCGAAAAATGAACAAAGCTTTCAGAAGCATGAACCCTGTAATAGCTATACCCACAAGGAGGAGCAACACAATGAGAGTCCAACGAACGGTAAATCCTCTCATATTCGCAAGCACATCATCCTCTGGGGTGGCCACAACGACAGACCATAATGTTTCCCCAATTTTTATCGGCGTATATACAGCGTGCTTGACAATCACATCGGTTTTACCGCCACGGATTCTATCGTATGCATATGTAGTTACACCCTGTTCGCCTCTCATCATTTTCTCGGCCATTGCGATTACGCTTGGGAAGTTTCCCGATGTTTTATACACCGTTTCTCCGATATGGCCGGGCACAGGACAATAGATTTCAACGCCGTTCTGATTTATCAACCACGCATAGCCGGATTTGCCGATCGCGATGCTTCGAAGGTATTTTTCTGCAAGGTCGTAGGGTGAAATGAAAACGGCCATGCTGCCGTCGAATTTTCCCTCTTTTATAACAGGAGCATGAAAAGCAATTCCTCTGACGCCCTTAACGGATGTAATGATTTCGCTTACTGCTGGTTTCAGATGTTGTTTCATCTCCTTGAAAAACGGTCGCCATGATATGTCTGCGCCGGCATATTTTGCATCATCGGGAATAGTATAGAGAAAGCGACCCTCAGCGTTTATCCTCGTAATCGACCGTATGTCCTTTTGCCGGCGATCATAAATGTTCTTCATCATAAGCCTTCCGTTATCGTTTAAGGAGGCGATATCGGGCGACTTGGCAAACAGTTCGAGAAGAGATTGATACTGCTGTATGAAGTTTTCAATGGCCGAAGCAGCAAGTCGTGCATGGGCCATCTGCTGGGCGTTTATTTTATCGATTTCCCGTTGTTTAACATCCCGGTAAGCCGCAACGAGCAGATAAGCGCAGGCAATAAAGATGGTTATTAGAATTGCTAAAATTCTTTTTTTCATTTAGCTGTCCATCCTTTATGTATGCTGTCAAGAATACCATCTATTAAAGAAATTCCCCTTCCCTCACATCAATAAGCATGCCATATATCAACTGACTTGATGGAAGAACACAACTAACAATTATAATTGGGATTTTGAAAAACAATGATGAGCGTTCTTCCCTTTGTTGCTTTCGGCATGAACGTCATTGATTTGACGTCAAGCAACTTCCTTCAGGCCGATCCAGCAGCTTCAGCCCACGACGCCAAAGATCTTGGCTGATACGCAACGATTTATTCTTTCAGTGGCTTTGCTGTTTCAAAGAGCTCCCTGATGGAGCTCACGGAGCCTAGGAGAGCCGTCGCTTCATACGGAAGATAAACAACCTTGTTATCCTTCCCCGATACCATCTCCCGCAGGGCTTCTATGTATTTCAGGGCAATGAGATATCGAACGGAGTCTCCTCCGCTCTTTTTGACGGTCCCCATGACGGTCCGGACTGCCTCGGCTTCCGCCTGGACCATCCTGAGCCTTGCCTCGGCTTCTCCCTCTGCTTTGATGATTAATGCTTCTTTGACGCCCTCTGCTTTTGCGATTTCACCTTTCTTAAATCCGTCAGCATCGAGAATCCTTGCCTGCCTGTCTGTCTCGGCCTCGAAAAGAGCCAATTCACGATTCTCCGTCTGTTTGGTTCGTCTTTCCAAGCCCTTTTTTAGATCCTCCATTGCAGTTATGCCGCGAATTTCCGCCCGTTTCACCGCGATACCCCATTCACCAACCCTTTCTGCTATAGCAGCTCCTGCTGAGCAACCGATTTTGTCACGCGAAGCACGCGCCTCGTCCAAACTGATGGTTTCGAGTACGTTCTGTACGGAAGACTCCGTTACCATCCTGACGGCATCGAAAAGGTCTGATACGCCGTATGCTGCCTTACGTGCATCGACTATTTCAATCGTCAGCATAATATCGACTGCGACAGAAATATTGTCACAGGTAACTACCCCGCATCCCTCAAATTCATGAATCCCTTCACGGAGGTCAATTCTTGCGGTTCTTATAACTTGTGAATCAATATGCCCGCCGTCATTAATATTTTCTACTCTCCATGTTATGTTCTTCGGCCGGTCAATAAACGGCCAAACAATATTGATTCCAGCAGGAAGTATCCTGCAGAAACGACCGAAACGTTCGATAACCATCGTTTCCGACTGCGAAATAACCTTCATTCCTTTTATGGCAAAAAGCACACCAATAATGATTATAATCCAAAAAATAACTATAAGAACAACCATCGCGCACTCCTCTCATCAAAATATCATATTCGGGATATCTCTGAACACTCCCGCCCTTATAACCTTTGAATCATACAGCTAAAGTCTTCTTATTGAAAGAGGGATACGGCCTATCAGCTCATTTAAGCAACGAACAGATCATCGCGATAACCGGATCAATTCCAGCAATGCCGGGATATACTAAAGGTTTTACATGCCTTTATGAAATCAACTCTTCTCTCACGTATTATATAATCACTTTCTTGATTACGATCCTCGGTTACAGAAAACGACTCATGGATTTACGTCCCAAAAACCTGTTGCTGGTTAACCAAGTAACTGCAAAATTGCAAGAGTCTCTCAATTATACATATTGCAAGGAGGACATAATGCACAAAGCATTCGGCGACAAGTTGATAGAGGTTACGAAGCGCCACACCGGCGAGATTGCCAAACAATGGTCCAAGGCGGTGCGAAAAAATCCGAGAACACCTTCATACCATTCTGCTGATATGGACAGATGCATTGTTAACGCCCTGGAGTTCTACATAAATATTGGATTGTTATACTTCAGCGAAAAACCATACAAAGAAATTCATGAATTCTTTAGGGAATATGCTGCAAAGCAATTTAATGAAGACATACCCTTGGAAAAGGCCATATATGCACTCATCATGATGAGACGTCATATTTGGCTGAACGCGGAATCACGGGCGGTCTTTGCTGCCTTGGATCAACATCAGGCAGTCGAAGGCATTAACCGAACAATATGCATCTTCGATCAAGCCATCTACATAGTCATCCAATACTACGAGGATCTGAAAATAAAGCAATTGGATACAGGTGGAAAAATTAAAAGGGCTTGACTATTATTCTAATATATGGATACTTGGCTTAATTGCTGCTTTCCTCAAAAGCAGTCTCCTCACTATGTGATTGACGTTTTCACCTCCGACTCCCCCGGCTCTGGGGGAGTCACCCCTATAAAACCCATTGCAACAAAAAGGCGTATCGTCCAGGCATTCGATTTTGTTGCCTCTTTCAAATGCTTCCCCTTCCATTGCAAGCAACCATTTGCGTGTATGCAACTTTATAAAAATGAAACACACTTCTCAAACATGAATCTGGTATGATTTTGACAAATTATCCTGCAAAATCTAAGGTAAGGTGAGTGTGGCTATCAGCCGCTGGCTCCATCCGGCTTAATTGCGTCGCGCTAACGCTTATATTGCAAAAAAAAAGCTGGGATGACTCTCGGGGGTATATGTGAAATCATCCTTATGTTCTCTTTACTTTTTTACCGGGAGAACATGAATTGCCTTGATGATGAGCTGCACTTCATCACCCGTTTTAAGTTTCAGTTCTTCCACCGATTCCCTTGTAAGCACCGAGGTCATCACGTGCGGATCGACGACGTCGAATTTCACGATTGACATGATTTCGTCGCTTTTTATCGATTTGACGCGACCCTTGATGGTATTTCTCGCTCCGAACTGCACGTCAGCCTCCTTAGTTCTTTATTTCTTAACATTTCCGATCCATATTAACAATTTACATTTATTATAGCATAACAGACTCAATTATATCATCTTGAATATCGGCGCGATCTGTTCGCAGAGTGTTTCGAAATCCTCCGGATAGAGGGACTGCGCTCCATCGCTTAACGCCTCTTCGGGACAGTGGTGGACTTCCACTATCAATCCGTGAGCGCCCACGGCGACTGCAGCCCGGCTCAGGGGGACGACTTGGTTTCGTTTTCCTGCGGCGTGGCTCGGATCAACTATTATGGGCAGATGACTTTCTTGCCTAACTACGGCCACGGCCGAAAGGTCCAGTGTGTTCCTGCTGTGGTGCGCAAAGGTGCGGACTCCTCGTTCACATAGTATTACGTTTGTGTTTCCTCCCTCCATTATGTATTCCGCAGCCATGAGCCATTCTTCTATGGTTGCAGCCATGCCTCGTTTTACAAGCACGGGTTTTCGCGATTTGCCTGCTCGCTTGAGCAGACTGAAGTTCTGCATGTTGCGCGCCCCTATCTGAATCACGTCGGCATATTCCTCGACCAAGCCGAACGTCTCGTTGTCCAAAGCCTCCGTAACAATTGGCATCCCTGTTTCATTGCG
>JAFGGB010000219.1 GCA_016930775.1 Deltaproteobacteria bacterium | reverse complement strand
GCCGGGGGCGGGGCTTCTCTGACCGATGATCTCTCCAATGAAATTATAAGGGTATGAACTTTTTTCGCGGTGAGAATAGGAAAAGGGGAATCCCAAGTCAAGAAGATTATTTCTCCAACGGCATGTCTTCATCCTGAACAGATACTATTTCCTATTTTGACCTCATTCATGCGGTTGCCGCGGTTTGGTAATAGGGCGACGGCAGTTCAGGATACACGCGATAGACATGGCGATAGACTTCGTCTGCGCAGGACTGGACTTCGCCTTCCGTGTACTGGTCCACAGGCAGACCGGTCAAGTCGCTCCATAGAAAATCCCGAATTACCAGGCGTATCCTATCTCGGGTGGCTTCCCGGCTCTCCCACTCTTCTATCTCTCTGATCCGTTCTTTGACTGTCTTGAGGAGCTCGACCGCAATCGTCTTGACCCGCTTGACCTCTCCGGATGAAAGGGTCTCTTTTGTCAGCAGGTCAAAGATCGCCAGCGATTCTTCATCGAGGCCTTCCCGGACAGCGCGTCTTTCTTCATCCGTCATCTCATCAATGAAATGCAGCAGCGAATCGAAGGTCTGCTCGATGGTTATCCGGTCTTTCTCTCGGTTGTATTCGGCAACGATCTTCTCATAATGCCGCTGAAAGTTGGTTCTCAGGGGATTCCTCTCCAGCAACCGTTGGAGCCGCGCTTCAATGGCGGTTTTGAGGTTCTGGACCGTGGTGCGTTTGGTCTTGCTCCGCTCGAACTCCCGGCGCAGCCGGTCGAAGTCGATCCGGCTGATATCGTAGGGATCACGCTCTTCAGAAACGCCGCCGGATCGGGTTTCAATCGCCTCGTCTACCACCTGATGCAATTGCCGGATAATATCGCTGATGTCCGCCCGTTCCCGGTCCTTCTGGAGGCTCTTATAAACGGCATTGATTGCCTCGTAATCCCGGCGATAATCATTGATACACGGCACGGTGAGGCAGGCCTTAAATTTCGAGAACATCGCCCGGCACATCACCTCGAAGCGCTTCCGCGTTTCGTCATTCTCGTTGGCCGCCTCCTTGGCGGCGGCAATGGCCGCGTTGCGTTCAAAACCCTTCTTGTTGATGATGTTGTCCAGCGACGCGCTTCTCTCGGTCAGAAACGACTGCACAAACGCGATGGTCTCTGCCAGATCGGCCAGCAGTACCTCTTCCGGCTTGGCCGGTTCCTTTTCGCCGCCTTCGCCCGGACGTCCTGCGTCGCCCGTTCCGCTAAAGGTTGCCAGCGCCTTGCGCAGATGTTTGAGGATGCCGCAATAATCCACGATCATGCCGTTATTCTTGCCTTCGTTCACACGGTTGGCGCGGGCGATGGCCTGCATCAGCGTATGCGCCTTGAGCGGCTTGTCCAGATAAAGCGTCGAGAGCGACGGAACATCGAAACCCGTCAGCCACATGGCACAGACGATGGCGATGCGGAAGGGATGCTCCTCTTCCTTAAAGGCTTCATCCACATCCATCCGCTGCATGGTGCGGAACTGCGGCTTTTTGCGCATGGCTTCCGGAAGATCCATGCCGTCCTTGATCAGACGGCGATGCGGCGTGATGTCCAGTTCCCACTTGCGAAACTTGTCCACCTCGCCCTGTTCTTCGCTGATGACCACCGCCGTCTGGGTCTCGCGCATCCAGGCAATCTTCCGTTTGAGATACTGCTCTTCCTGTTCGTCCTTGATGCCGGTCAGCTCAGCCGTCAGTTCGGCAATCCGTTCATCCCAATATTTGGCGATAAGGTTATACATCCTCACACAGGTGATCTTGTCGATGCACACCAGCATGGCCTTGCCCGTTTCCCATGCCTTGGAATAGTGATCCACAAAATCGCGGGCCACCTGATCCAGCCGTTTGTCGGCGGTGATGATGTGGTAATCGCGCTTAAGCTCCTGTTCAAGCCGCTGGGCCACGTCGATGTCGGCGGTTTCCAGTTCCTCCAGTTTTGCGGCGATCCGCTCGTTGAGGTCGCCCACCGAAACGCCCAGCTTATCGCCTCTTGCATCGTAATAAAGCGGAACCGTGGCCTTGTCCTCGACGGCCCGCTGAAAATCATAAGTTGAAACGTAGTCGCCAAAAACGCGTTTGGTGATTTCGTCATCCGTGAAAAGCGGCGTACCGGTGAATCCGATATAGGAGGCATTCGGCAGGGCGTTTCGCATGTTCAGCGCCAGCGTTCCGTACTGGGTGCGGTGCGCCTCGTCCGTAATGACGACAATATCGTTCCGCGGAGAATAGGGCTGGTTGGGTTCCACGTCCCGGTTGAACTTCTGGATCAGGGAAAAGATGTGCGTCTTCTGCAGCGCCAGCAGCCTGCCCAGATTCTCTCCGCTGGATGCACGGCAGGGGTCGCGGTCGTTGTCCACGACGCCGCACCCGGCAAAGGTCTTGTAGATCTGCGTGTCCAGATCGTCGCGGTCGGTCAGTACCAGAAAGGTGAAATTGCCGCCCAGTTTGCGATGGACCTTTCGGGTGAACAGAACCATCGAGTAGCTCTTGCCCGCCCCCTGGGTATGCCAGAAAACGCCAAGCTTGCCGTTGCGATCTTCCCGGTCGCCCACCGCCTCAATGGCACGGTTCACGCCGAGGAATTGGTGATTACGGGCCAGAATCTTTTTGGTTTCACCGGTGGAGTCGTCAAAAAGAATGAAGTTCTCGACCAGATCGATGAAATTGGCCTTGTCGCAAACGCCTTTGATCAAGGTCTCCATATCCACCACGCCCGGCTCGTCCTCGGCCAGGCGCTTCCATTCGTGAAAATGCTCGAAGCGGCTGGTCACGGAGCCGATTTTCGCCTCCACGCCGTTGGCCAACGCCACAATCGCGTTGTGGTGAAAAAGATGCGGGACGGTATCTTTGTAATCCTTGAAATTATTCTCGTAGGCCACACGGATCTCCCGGCCCACGTTCTTGAGTTCCATGAACAGCAGGGGCAGCCCGTTGACAAACCCGACGATATCGGCGCGGCGGCGGTAGAGATCTCCCCGCACCCACAACTCCCGGACACACAGAAATTCGTTGTTGGTTGGCTGTTTGAAATCAAGCACCCGCAGGCGTTCTTTCACCCGCTCGCCCTTGCCATTGCGGAAAGAAACCTGCACCCCGTCGCGGATGAGATTGTATTTGTCGCGGTTGGTGGCAATGAGCGACTGCGTTGCCGTTGTCGCCACAATCTGGCGCACCGCATCGTCGTAAGCCTCCGCAGGCAGGCAGGGGTTGATCTCCGTCAGTTTCCGGCGCAAGGTCCTGGTGAGCACCATCTCCCGGTCCGATGCCCTTCCCAGAAGGCTGTTCGGCCCGAAGTCCTCGTTGTTGTAGGCATAGACCGACTGCCAGCCGAGTTTCTGCTCCATGTATTCGGCGGTCGTTTGCTGAACGAGGGTGTCTTCGGTGTACGGCGTCATCCGGCCTCCCAAAGCCTGGATATGGGCACGGCATACAGCTTGTTCCCGAAGGGCGCAACGGCGTCGCCGTCATAGAGCACGACCCCGGCGGCAAAGTCCTTTTGCGCGGCGTCCTGAAGTTTGCGAAGCCCTTTGAAATCGTCGCCGGTCACCGTCGCCGTGGCCTTCACCTCGACCCCCGCCAGCCGTCCCGCGGATTCCAGAACGACATCCACCTCCACCTTGTCCTTGTCACGGAAATGGCTGAAAGATACCGTCTCCTCATGCCAACTTCCCTGGCGGCGCAACTCCTGAAAAACAAACGTCTCCAGAATACGCCCGAAAAGAGCGCGGTCTTTCCAGAGCATTTCCCCATCCAGGCCGAGGAGGGAACAAGCCAGTCCGGTGTCGCCCAAGTGCAGCTTTGGCGTTTTGATCAGACGGCTCATCCGGTTGCTGTGCCAGGGGGGCAGTTCCTCCAGTAGAAAAATTCTCGACAGGAGAGTGACATACTCGCGAATGGTCTGCCGGCTCACCTGAAAGGGCGCGGCCAGCTCGGAAACATTCACCAGGCAGGCCGTCTGGCCCGCAGCCAGCGTCAGCAGGCGCGGCAAGGTATCCAGCGCGCTGATGCGCGCCAGATCGAGGACATCGCGTTGAATCAGGGTATTGGCATAGTCCCGGTACCACGCGGCTTGCCGCCGCGCAGTGGCCCGCGCCAGGGCCGCCGGGTACCCGCCTGCCGCCACCCGTTCGGCCAGCGCCCGGCCCAGGCGGCGACCTGACGCTCCAGCCTTGAAAGCCGAACCGAACAAAGCCGCCAGAAAATCGGGGTATCCTCCGGAAAGCTCCGCTTGAGACAGCGGATACAGCCGCAAAATTTCCATGCGACCGGCAAGCGAATCAGCCAGCTTCGGCACCAGCAGCACATTGGCCGAACCCGTCAGGATAAACCGTCCCGGCTTCCTTCGCGCATCGACCGCCGCTTTCAGCGAGGTGAAGAGTTCCGGCACCCGCTGCACTTCGTCCAGAATCACCCGCTCCGGCAGATCGGCGACATAACCCACCGGGTCCGCCTGCGCCGCAGCCCGCTGCACATCGTCGTCAAAACTCAGATACGTGAACCCTGCCGCATCGCCGACCTGTCGGGCCAGCGTGGTCTTGCCGCACTGCCGCGGGCCATGGATCAGCACCACCGGCGAATCGGCCAGCGCCTCTATCACCCGGGGCTGGAGGTATCGGGGATATAAATCGTTATCTTTCATGGAATTATCTTAAGCACCGATCCCGTCCAATTGCAAGTTTTATATCCGTCCAATTGCAAGTTTCCCTTCGTCTAATTGTAAGCCAGAGAACATCATGCGGCGATTTCTCCGTTCATCAGGCGCGAGAGCAGCAGATCACGGGCGGCACTGAGTCGTTTATTAGCAAAGGCCAGCGTTTTCAGATGGTCTAGTATATGATCAACAAAGTCATTGAACGTACCCAGCAATCCGTCTGGAGGTAGAGGGACTGGATACTGTTGCATTTGCTTCCAGTCTGCACGAGGCATTTTGGAACCCTCTTTCATCTGCTGTGCAGTTACCGCCACAAAACCGTCACTGGAGGTTGTCATGAGGACAAGAGCCAATAGATTTGGATCAGCTGGCCGTATTATAATGGCATCGGAGGAAGCCACTCCATCCGTTAGTGCAATGCCAACTTTGTGAAAGTAAGGCCGAATCTTGCTGAACAGAATTTCTCCCTCACGGAACCGATGTTTGCTACTCGTTACCTGCTCGGCTTGGCCCCATTCGCAAAGCGTAATTGACCGGCGAGGCATATGTTCAAGGCCGATATACGGGGTATTGGGTTCAAGAGAATTGGGAGAAACTGTTTCACGTACCTCAAAACACACGTCACCGAGAACCTTTCTCTCCCACCCCTCCGGGACTCCGTTGATGATTTTGGCGTGTTCGTGGCCGGGGAAGCGGAGGTGGACGAACCATTCTTTGTATAACAACCGTGCCGCCTGCTCCAGAAGATGAATCCGCCGCCGATTGTTCTCAATCAGATCGTCATAGGCGGAGAGAATCGAGGCAATTCTTTTCTGCTCATTCACATCTGGAACCGAAAAGACAATAGAGAGCAGCTTCTCTTGACTCAAATTATCTTGAGCTGCACCCTGTGTAAATTGCTTAACTTGGCGCTGAATAGTGGCATCAAATAGATACTTAACGAACCGGGTATCTGCTTTCGTCTCATCTGCAATGAATCCAATTACACTATCAGGAAAGCAGGCATCAATCCCAAGAATTGCTGTATCGGCAATATTGGCCGCAATGGTTATGCAAAGAGTTCCTGACGGCCAGAGCCGGCTCTGCTGAAGGCCCGCTTCACTATATGTTTGCTGATAGTCCCTCACATATAGGTTGGCCCGCTTGACATCGCCGGTTTGGATAAATGGATATGGTCCGCCGTATAGATGCGCAGCATCACGAGGGCGATGTCTAGAACGACCTCGCGAAAGGAATCCGAGTCGATCTAATCTTTGTAGTCTCCAACTCATATTCCCATTTCCTCAAAATTTTTCTTGATGGTCGCGGCAAGCTGCACGGCCTCGGCGTTTAGGTCTTCGAGTTCCACATGAATTTCGCGCAGGGCCGCCTCAGAGTCAAATTCTTCATCCACTTCTTCGGGGGCGACGCCGACGTAGCGGCCGGGGGTGAGCGACCAGTCGTTGGCTTCGATCTCGGTGCGGTCCACCAGCTTGACCAATCCTTCCACATCGCGGAGTTTCGCCTCGGGAAATCTCTCGGTTAGCCAGTGGGCCTGTTTCCAGAAATAGCGCACCTGCTTGAGCTGTCCGATCGCCAAACTTCGGGCCTCATCGGCGGCCTTGCGGCCGCGGGCGATGTCGCGCCCCGACCAGTTGTCGCTTTCCCTGGCGCTGCACTCCTTTTCGCAGATTTCAATGAGCCGGGAAAAGAGTTTGAAGACCAGGTCGGCCTGTTTGATGAGGTCCCGGCTGGACTCCGCCAGAGGGGCAAGACGTTCCACCGCCTTTTTAAGTTCGCCGTTGCTGGTCTTCTGCTGCTTCCAGAGTTCCTGCTGTTGGGCAAGCGTTTTCTGAAAAGCTTCGACGTCCATCTTGAATGCGGAAGTGGTTTCGTCGAGTTCTTTGAGCGTCTCGGCATGAGGGCCGTCTTGGGTCAGCGTGTTTAGAAACGGCTGAAGCTTTTCGCGCAGCGCGTCGGTTGCCTTGATGAAAGAGGGCATCGGTTCGATGGTTTCGCCTGCGTTGTTCTTGACGCCGAAGCAGCCCGCGCTTTCGGCAAGCGTCTGTCGGCAGTAACCGGCGACCAGTTCCAGATATTTTTCTTCCGCTCCCCTGTAAAGCCAGACAATGGCCAAAAGATTTTTCTCCTGTTCCGGGGAGAAGTCGTAAATCTTGCGGGTGACCTTGCGGTAAACGTTGCGCGCGTCGATCATGAGCACTTTGTCTTTGTGCGCATCGGTCTTGGCGCGGTTGAGAAACCACAGCTCGCAGGGAACGGTGCGGGTGTAGAAAAAGTTGGAACGGATGGCGATCATGACATCCACATCGTCGGTCTCGATGAGTTTCCGGCGGACTTTGGCTTCGTCGCGCCCAGCGCTCGATGCCTGCGAAGACATGACAAATCCCGCCCGGCCGTGGTCGTTCAGGTAGCTGTAAAAGTAGCTGATCCAGACGTAGTTGCCGTTCTGGACCTTGCCCTTCTTGTTGACGCCCGGCAGGCCGAAGGGCAGGCGCGGATCGTTTTTGACTTTGTCGGCGTCTATTTCATCGACATTGAAGGGCGGATTGGCCATGACGAAGTCGGCCTTGTTCAGCAACTCATGCGGATCTTCATAATAGGTGATGGCCTTCTGGATGTTGCCTTCCAGGCCGTGGACCGCCAGGTTCATCTTGGCCAGGCGGATGGTGGTGGCGTTCTTCTCCAGGCCATAGAAGGTGAGCTTCTCGGTGGGGTTCTCGTGCCGCCGCTCGACCACCCGGGCGCTCTGGACGAACATGCCGCCCGAGCCGCAGGCCGGATCGAGCACCGTGCCGCCCGCCGGTTCGATGACGTTGGCGATAAGCGAAACCAGAGAGACGGGTGTAAAGAATTCGCCGCCGTCGTGGGCCTTCTGGTCGGCGAACTGGGTCAGAAAGTATTCGTAGATGCGGCCGAACACGTCGCCCGAGACCTGTCTGAGTTCGTCCGGGTTGAGGGTGCGCAGGAGCTGGCCGAGGACTTCGTTGTCAAGTTCCTGATATTCGGCCTTGGGCAGAACGCCGCGCAGGTTCTCGTAGTCTTTCTCAATGGACTCCATCGCCTTGATGAGAGCCTTGGCACGGTCGTCGCTGTCTGTCAGGGCAACCAGATAATCAAACTGAGCCTTGGGTTGGAGGAATATGGCGCTCTTTTGCGAGAAGTCTTCCTTTGTCAGCGGTCTTGCCTTGCCGCCGCGTGTGGGCAGGGTCGCTTCGATGTTATCTTTGACGGACAGAAACCGGCTGTAGGCGTAACGCAGAAAAACCAATCCCATGACGGGCAGGAAGTATTCATTGCTGGCGTAATTGGAGCCGGACCGCAGTGTATCTGCCGCAGTCCAGAGGTGTTTTTCAATCGCTTCTATGTGCTCAAGTTGGGGCATTTAAGTTTCTGACCTCCGGCAATAGTTCTTTTTTACGGATACCTCCTTGGCATTATGAACGTCGGTCCAGTTAATCGATAAAGCTTGTGCAGCGCCGTGCCGCCCTGAAAGGCCAAGCGTCCCGCCGGCAAGGGGCTCTGCAAGATCGCAATAAGCACCCTTGATGATCAGGTCCTGTTCCACCTGTGCATCATTAACCCAAAACGCAAACCGGCGCCAGGCGACGATATCCGCCTTGGGAATCAAGGATATATTTCGGCATTCGAAATACTCCGTCCATGGCCTACCCTTGGACTGTTTTCAATGGAGTCGCAGTTAACAAACAGGGCGCCCGATTTTCACCGGACGCCCTGCTTTGATCTGGCGGAGAGAGGGGGATTCGAACCCCCGTGAGGCCTTTTGGACCCCAAATCGATTTCGAGTCGATCCCGTTACGACCACTTCGG
>JAFGGB010000218.1 GCA_016930775.1 Deltaproteobacteria bacterium | reverse complement strand
GAAGCTTTCACCGCCGGCAGACACAACGGCCGGACACTGCACGCCCTCCGGCCTGGCGTGCCGATAAGCTTTTTCAACGGCTTCAGGCTCGGAGAGGACCGACAGGTTGACCAACCCGCGGAAACGGCGACCGGTGACTGCGATCCGCTCAAAGGTGGCAAGATCGATCGTTGCCAAGGCAGCAACAAGGGCTTGGCGGGGATTCCCTTCGTGGGGCTGGAGATGATGACCGACTATGCGAGATTGTTTAAGGCTATCATAACAGCGAAATCCAGAAAGGGTTGATTCACATTCCAGTTCCGCGATCGAGATCGTCGATGCGCCGAGGCATAAACCGAGCGTACGCACTTTCTTTTTCCCCATTCCGCGACTTAACGCGCATCCGACCAAAATGATTTTTAAAGGGCGCCATCGATCATGCCAAAAGTCATCGCGTTCAAAAATCAAAAACCCGATGAGGCGCCGATGCAGAAATTTAGCAGTATTTTTGGTTAGTTTCTACAGATATTTTTTAAAACCGCTTGCACGACAAGGGCAGTAAGCTCTTTATGAACGAGCAGCAGTGCGTCTTGTTTCGGCCACGGAAAAATCTATGGCCGATAGGATGTTCTATTCGGGAGTAAGAGACAAGTATTTCGTCCGGGCCGTCGGTTCCGAGGATTTCCATAGCGCAACGATCGCTCCCGCGGCAAATTTTGCCACGATCTCGCCGAAGATGATTGATATGAGCGTTGGCGCGGGAAAGAGTCCCGCAAAGGCGAAAACATTGAATAGAATGCTGTCCAGAGGGATGCTGACGGAATTTGAGCCCATCACCCGCAATATCCAGGAGCGGTGAAGGAGTTTCTGGTAGATTTCCGTATCGGCCGTTTCACTGAGGATGATCGCTATGAAGGACGCAGCTATGATTCTCCACTCCACGGCCAGGAAAAGAGACTCGAGGACCATTCCGGCCGCTGCGACGAATATCATGGCATAGACGGCCGTGCGACCATGTTTATGAACGTGATCCCGTGCGGTGAAAGTAATTCCGAAAATCAGCGTTCCCACCGAAACCATGCCGAAAATCGGCAGCGGCATAAACCATGTTGCCGTGTAATTTGCTGCAAGGACTGCCGAAATATACAGGATCATCGCGCGAAGCATCTTGCTGACTTTCTCTTCCGTAATGTGCAGGACCTCCTGTAGCTTCATTTCCCGGAAATGTCAATCCGAGGATACCGCACTGGAGGAATCAGCGAATGGTGTAACACCCGACGTTTTCGGCCACGAGCCCTTCTCCGATCAGTTCCCCGAGCACCCGAAAAACGGCCGATTCTTCGATATCCAGAGAGACGGCAAGGTCGCCAGGCGTCATGGGCGGACCCTCGGCAAGCTTTCTCACCAGAGCGCCCCTCATCTGACGGTTCGAACCCGCAAAGGGCGATTGACGATTATACCGGGCGCTTTTCTTCGCCGGATTTCCGTGTTTCCGTTTGAGAGCCGTTCCATAATCCATGAGACCGTTGTACCACTCCCGGGGATGGGTTCTGTCCAGCGTCGCCTCCACCAGCGGTTCAATTACCCTGTCGGGTATTACATCCGTATCCTGAAAAAAGTGATGAATGAAGACGCTCCGTATGTTCGTTTCGAGAAAAACCACCGGCTTATTAAAGGCGAACGCAGCGATCGAACGGGCCGTGGCAGGACCGACGCCGGGCAGCCTCTCCAGTTCCTTCACCGTATCGGGAAGCATCCCGCCATATTCGGTCGTTACCATCGAGGCCAGTCGCTGCAGGGCTGCGGCGCGACGGTTGTATCCGAGACCTTGCCAGCGCCGGAGAATTTCCTTCAGCGGCGCCGCGGCCAGGCTGGTGAAATCGGGGAAAGATTCGATGAAGACGCTATATTTGGCAACAACCCTTGCGACTTGAGTCTGCTGAAGCATAATCTCTGAAACGACGATTTTATAAGGATCCAGCGTCTCCCTCCATGGCAATCGCCGGCCGAACAGCCCGTAATAACGGTTTATAAGCTTCCTGAATCGATTAATGCGTTTCTCTGTCAGAAAGACGGCGCCATCTGCTGTCACGGCATGTTCGGTCATTTTCTTTTTTGTCCTGATCGTTGCTCTGTTCAATCGAAGAATGCAGCGCAGCGCATCATCCGAACTTTATACGAAGGCGTCAACTGCATCATGAGAACACCATAGATCGTTCCTTGTGAACAGGCTCGTCAATGTAAGCCATTCCCATCGGAAGTTTCTTCCTCCTCGTCATCGCCGTCTTTATATTGGCGCTTCTTTATGAGGAAACGAATAAATGCCGCCACCGTGACAAGAGCCATGAAAAAAAACAGAATGGCTGTGATGTTCCGGGCGCCGTAGGCTGCCCAGGACATATTCCGTTGAAGGCGCCGGCGCCAGTTTTCCTCTAGAGTCTCATATGACAGCCCCAGAGAATCTCGTATGGCCTCTCCGATCAGTTGACCCCTGCCCAGCCTGTCCACGAGATCGACGAGAGCCGAATTCCCGTAGACGGAAAGGATATAGTCGACAACGCTGAGGCTCTCCT
>JAFGGB010000217.1 GCA_016930775.1 Deltaproteobacteria bacterium | reverse complement strand
TCATCTCGGAAAGTTTCCTGCAAATAGTCAAGCCTAGGCCGGTGCCTCCGTATTTACGGGTGGTGGAAGTGTCGGCCTGGGAAAAGGGCTGGAAGAGTTTTTCCTTCTGATCTTCCGTGAGACCGATACCGGAATCCTGCACCGAAAATTGCAGTGTCACCGATCTTCTGTCTTTTTTAACGGTGACAATACTGACGACAATCTCGCCTTTTTCCGTGAACTTGACCGCGTTGTTGCAGAGATTGATCAGTATCTGGCCGAGACGGAGAGGATCGCCGACCAGACCGGTCGGCACGTCCTTGTCGACATGAAAGAGCAGCTCTAGTCCCTTTTCCTCCGCCTTGATGCCGGTGAGGTTGCCGAGGTTGCCCAGCACATCCTCCAGTTGAAACCTGGTGGATTCCATGCTGAGCTTGCCGGCCTCTATCTTGGAGAAATCAAGGATATCGTTGATGATGCCGAGAAGGGCGTTGGCCGACGACTGTACCTTGCTGATATAATCATGCTGCCGCGGCGTAAGGTCGGTTTTCAACGCCAGATGGCTCATGCCGATGATGGCGTTCATCGGGGTTCGTATCTCATGACTCATATTGGCCAGGAAGTCGCTCTTGGCCTTCGTGGCCGCTTCTGCGACAGCCTTGGCCTCTGCCAGGGCCTGTTGAGCCTTCTTACGCTCTGTAATGTCCCGGATGGATGCCACCGTCAGCATTCCCTGCTTCGTTTTAATAGGGTTTAACCCTATCTCGACAGGGATCAGCGTGCCGTCGGCGTGGCGGGCATTTAAATCGGGCATCAGTTCCATTGATATATGGCGAGGATTCCTCAAATATTGTTTCCGTAAAATAACATGTTTCTCTTTCAAATGGACCGGCAGCAGCATCTCAATCTGACTGCCGATCATGTGCTCCTTTGTATACCCGAACAGTTTCTCCATCTGTGCGTTGGCCAGAACGATCTGTCCGTTTTCGTCGACGACAACGAATCCGTCCGGTGCGGCCTCCAGCAGTTGCTGAAAATGCTCCCGCGCTTCTTTGAGCCTGTCGGTGTGTTCTTCAATACTGCTGGCCATGGAATTGAACGCCAGTGCCAGTGCACCGACTTCATCCTGAGAGGTGATACCGATGTGATGGGAATAGTTGCCCGCCCTAATTGTTTGAGCGCCGGCTTCAAGCAGCGAAAGGGGATGAATGATCCGCCGCTTCAGCAGGAAGAAAAAGTAAATAGCGAAACCGATGGTAATAAGTGTCAGAACAGTAATGATCGAAATGATGGCCTGGTACCGTTGATGTACCAGGTTGAGCTCATTTGTGGTTCTCCATTCCAGTAATGTGAAGAACTCATCGATCGGCTTCATGATTTTTGATTTGGCTTTGTTATAGGTATCCCCGTGAAGGAGATTGCGCGCCATCTCCAGGTCGGGTTTCCCTTCAATCGTAAAAAAGCCATCGGAATCCTTATAAAGGCCTCTGGCGGCATTCATGGCGACGTTTGCGATGTTGATCAGGTCATCGGATTCTTTTTCCGCTTCTGCCAGTTTATTCTGCTCGTCCGCGGATATCCCCAGTTCGAGCATCTTTTCTTCGATGCTGTATGTCTCTCCGCTTGCGTCCAGGGTAATAACGCCGGCGGCTACATGATCCCAATAGGAACGGCTGTAGGATCGAGGATGCGCCCGTTTGCCGTCACGAATGGCAAGAGCTATAATGAAGTAGTTTTCGTATCGAGGGTTCCCTGTCACCGCAAACGTTCGCGCAAACCGTGTCAGGTCATCGGTCGATTGCTTGAGCTCGAGGGCCAAGTTTAATGACTCGTCTTTCCGAGCCTCGATGTGTGCAATATCGGATTCAGCTTTCAAAAGCATGCTTGCAAATACTCCGATAGAGACTATCAAACCGGCAAAAATGAAAGAGATGAGAAACAGTGTCTCCCGGATGGTCAATTGCTTCGGCCGCCCCTTTACGAACCAGGTGACGGCGATGACCATCAGCAGGAGCGCAAAGATGATCCCGAGATTCCGAAGCAGAAAGCTTGTCTTGTCAAAATCAACCTGTGTGGGGAGAGGCAACCGCTCGGGTTCCCTCAGTCCTTTTCGAGCGCCGTAATCACCAATCCATCGGAGCAAAACGGCATGTTTTTCCGTCAGAGACAATGAGGCCAGGGCCTTATCCAGGATGGAGGCCAGTTCGGGCCAGTCCTTGCGTACTCCAATGGCGAGGACGGATGCCTCTTTCCGCAGATTTCCCTGCACTTCGAGATTGGTGAATAACTCCTGTGAGATGATATATATGGCCACGGCACGGTTGCCGGCATAGGCATCGGCCCTGCCCTTCGATACGGCGGCAAGGCATTGGGCAGTGGAATCGTAATTGACGATCTTTACATCTGGGTACTTGTCTTCAAAGTACTTGTTGTTTCCGAAACCCCGCTCGAGGGCCAGTGTCCTTCCTTTCAGTTGGTCTTCATTGGTGAACAGCGTTTCACCTTTGCGGGCTATGATGACGTGGGGAACGATCATATAGGGCGAGGTAAAATTGAGAAAGGTCTCCCTATCAGGTTTGGGGGTGGCGTCCATCAGCGCGTCAATACGCTTGTCCCTTACGTTATCAATATTATCCTCGAATTGTCCTGCAACAATTTTTACATCGAGACCGGCTCGGTCCGCGAGCAATGTAAGGATGTCCACACCGATACCTACAGGCTTCCCGTCGGCTCCCGCAAAGTTGAGCGGTGGCCAGGCTTTCATCACCGCCACGGTGATGCGTGGATGCGCCTGCAACCACGTTTCTTCTTCCGGCGTATAACTCAACCGGCCAGTGGGGATTTTCCCGCTTTCCAGGCTGACCCATCTCCGGAGAATGTTCATGGCTTTCTCAGAGGGAAAAACCGCCAAGGCCTTGTTGAGAATTGACACCATCTCCGGCCAGTCTTTGCGCACGCCGAATGCCAGCTTTTGCGGACCCCCGGGAAGCGGAAAGGCAACCTTCAGATTTTCCAAGTGCAGCTGTTTGATGATATGACTTGATGCAGCAAGGTTTCCAATAACCGCATGGATTTCACCATTGGACAGCGCCAGCATCGCTTCCTGTGCGGTGGGATACAAAATAGGAGACAGATTGTTTTCTTTGCTCCACCCGTGATGCGAGCTGTTCTCCTGCACCCCGACCGTGAACCGTGCAAGATCTTCCTTCGATGACGGGGCCACTCCGCTTTTTCGTGTAAACACCACCCTTGGAAACGACAGGTAAGGCTTGGTGAATAATAAATACTTTTGCCGTTCTTTATTTATTCCAATGCAGGGCAGAATGTCGATTTCATGCTTCTTGGCTTTTTCAATTACTTCAGTCCATGGCAGCTTGGCGCTGACACTCATGGTGATGCCCAGCATCTCTTCGATCAATTCGACGTAATCGGCGGCTATTCCCTGGTACTTCCCTTTATCGTCGAAAGATTCGAAAGGTGCGAAACCGGGATCTATGCCGAGTTTAACAACCGGATGCGTCTTAAGCCATTGTCGTTCTTTCTGGGTTAACTTTATCCCCGGCTCACGGCTTTTTTCTAAATCTTTCGCTGTAGCCGTTTCAATTGTCGCCGGCGCCGCCACCGACATAAATACAAGCAGGGTGAGGACGATTGTCAGTTTCCGAATAATGGTACAGAAAATCGACGACTTCCAACTGGAATCCGTTGCGGAAGCCATTCGATCTTCTGTAAATCCATTTGTGAGACAGAAATGACCTGGGATAATGTGTTTGGATATGGGGCCAGTCAGTTTGCTACATACGATGGACGTTATTGAAAGTGCCATGATCGTCTCCCCGTCCGTTCGATACTTCTGTGCCTGGTAAGCGTTATCAAACAACAATCATCGTTATTGCTGTACTCCAAAAACCGACAATAACAAATATTTATAACATAAATTTTCCTCACCAGCCCTGTTCTTTTTTCGTTTACTCGTGATTCCTGTACTTTTTTGAAACAAATGAGACCAGTCGTTGCCTGTTATATCTCCTTGCCGAATAATGGGACGGCACTGCGGTTAGTCGGTGATTGTTGCAAAAGGGGTTTGATTACACCATTACTCAGCGGTGGAACTTCAGTCACTTATTTCAACTGCATCTCTGTTACGCGTATACGGAGCAGCTCTTGATGTTCATCGAGCGGAATTGTTCGGTCGGTGTGAACACAGAAGTGGTATTGCTTCCTTCGATCGCTTGGTTGAAGATGTTATGGGCCAAACACCCTATGCGAAAGCACGGCGCGTCTTTTGGATCGTGGACAATGGCTCTTCTCATCGCGGCCCTCGATCCGTAGAACGGCTTCAATCTCGTTACACCAATCTGGTACTCGTTCATGCTCCAGTACATGCGAGTTGGCTGAATCAGATTGAAATCTATTTATCGATTCTCCAACGTAAAGCCCTTACACCTAACGACTTTAAATCTCTGGAGACACTCAGGGATCGTATTTGGAATAGACCGCCCAAGTGGGATTATTTACCAACTGGTAAATTAAGTATCGGTGTCGAGGCATGGGCTCTCTATGATATCCGCAAAAGATGGTCAGATACAAAAAACAGGGTTATAGAAGATATTCTTAACGAGTTTATAATCGGAGTAATAAGAGCTGCTGACATTCTAAGGAAGAGGAGCAGAGAAGGCGGGATGAAGAACGCATAAGAAGGGAGGAGGCGCGAAGGCGAATCGAACTGGAGAATGCTCGGTTACAGGAATTGGAAAATCAGGCGTACTTATGGGCAAAGAGCAAACAGCTCAGAGCATATATAGAGGCTGTTGAGGAGAGTGCCATCATACGACAACTTGATGGCGACATTCTGGATCGATTCAATGAATGGGTACAGTGGGCGAGGAAACATGCTGATAGGCTGGATCCAACGAAGGATAGACTTCCTTTTAATAACGAGTTTTAATTAAATCGGTCGCATATAAGGAATGGATTTTCAGCTACCCCTCTTGTGGCCTCTTACATTCACAGCTTTCCACTCCAGAAGCGGATGGCGGCGGATGCGGGTCTGCAGAGCCTCATCGCCCGTCAACAGTTCAGGTGCTATCTCGCCCCTGTCCAGGATCCGATCGAGAAATTCCTGTTCGAGCGTGGTGAACGGTAGCAGGCTGGAAAGAAGATTGCGGCAGTCCTCGACCAGTTCCTCCCCAAACTGTTCCTTCCGGATATTTTCGCTCCATGCGGACCGTAGCGTGGGAATGAGCTTTTGTTCCAGATCGGCGGTATCGACAGCCGCGTCATCCAGTGTTATGGTTCGCCAGTCAATGCGGTTCATGGCACCGAAGACGACAAAGGCCAGGCGCAGCCGTTCTCGATCAAAGCCGCC
>JAFGGB010000034.1 GCA_016930775.1 Deltaproteobacteria bacterium | reverse complement strand
GGGACCCTGGCTGGGCGGGGCGCTCTTTGATCTTACGGGAGGGTACGGCGCCTCCATCGTCCTCTGCGGGGCATCAATATTCACAGGGTTTATTGCATTCGTGGCGGCCGCTCCGAGGAAGGCCTGTCTGCCTAAGTCTTGAATCTAAATCATTCCTTGTGAAGCTGCGATTACGGGAAAGTAAGCGAAGAGAACAGACAATGCTTGCTTACGGCAACTAGGCGCGGCCGTTCGAAATGATCCTTGACAATCGCTGACAAGAGGAATAGAAATCCTCGGCGCGTTGACGGGAAAGGACGAACTTGCAAGGACCATCTCCCCTATGCTTCAATCGCAATCGACCCTCCGTTCCTCGACGGGAGGAGATCGGTTTTTTATAACATCGGTTCATACATGCCAATAGCACAAATATTCGTCCTCGTGACAATTGCGGGAACTCTCGCGGGTGTTGCTTTCGGACGATGTCCCGGTTTGCAGATGAACCGGGCGACCATTGTCCTCGTAGGCGCCACAGTTCTCCTGCTCTTGGGGGCGATTTCCCTGGAAGAGGCCTACAGAGCCGTGGACATGAATACCATCGTGCTGCTTTTTTCCATGATGGCGCTGAATATAAATCTCCGCCTGGCAGGCTTCTTCAAGCTCGTGTCGGCCAGGATAATTCTTCTCGCGAAAACGCCCCGACAGCTCTTGGCCTTCATTGTTGCGGCCTCGGGGTTCCTTTCGGCGCTCTTCCTCAATGACACTATCGCGCTCATGTTCACCCCCATCGTCCTCGAAGTGACGAAGTCGCTCAAGCGGAATCCCGTGCCGTATCTGATAGGCCTTGCCACAGCGGCGAATGTGGGGTCGGCGGCCACGATCGTCGGCAATCCCCAGAACATGCTCATCGGCATGGCCTCGGAAATACCCTTCGTTACCTTTGCGGCATACCTTATTCCCCCCTCGCTTGCCGGGATGATTATCGTCTGGCTGATTCTGACGATGCTCTACCGCTCCGAATTTGCAAACGGACCCCTGACGGTGGAATGTCCGCTGCCCCTCAATTATTTTAAGCCGCTTCTCGTAAAAAGCCTTATAGCAACAGCTCTTATGCTTGGCGCCTTTGTGGCAGGCGCTCCGATTCCGCTGGCGGCTCTTGGCGCCGCGTCGCTTCTTCTCGTCACCCGCCGACTCAAGCCGCAACGGGTTTTCCGTGAAATAGACTGGTCCCTTCTTGTCTTTTTTGCCGGGCTTTTCGTGGTCACCCGCTCCATTGGCACGAGCGGCCTCGGCGATAGGGTTTTTTCAACGGCCATGCCGCTCGTTGATGACGGCATTGTCCCCCTGGCAATCCTGTCGGCCGCCATGAGCAATATCGTATCGAACGTCCCCGCCGTCCTGCTGTTCAGTCCCGTAATTGAGAACGCCGTCAAGGCGGTTCCCTCATGGATAACCCTTGCCATGGCGACGACCTTCGCGGGAAACTTGACGCTCCTGGGCTCCGTGGCGAACCTTATCGTTGCTGAATCGGCCAAGCAGGGCGGCGTAGAGCTGTCCTTCAAGGAATACCTCAAAGCAGGCATCCCCATTACGATCATCACTCTGTTCGCCGGAATTTTTTGGCTCAAGTGGCTCTTCGGCTGATTCAGGGACGGGGCCTGCCCGTTCGCCTTTACCTTTCTGTTTAAATGATTATCTTAAAGGCATTACAGGAAGGAGGCAACAATCATGAAAATCATGTTTGCAAATATAACAGCGGCCCTTCCGTCGGTATCGGTTCTTGCAGTGGCCCTTGTCGTCGGCTTTGTCGCTAACGGGGCGATGGCGGGCGATGCCGAGGAGAAGGCAACCTTTGCCGGCGGATGCTTCTGGTGCATGGAGTCGGCTTTCGAGCATTCCGATGGAATTAAGGAGGTTGTTTCCGGCTATACGGGCGGCAAGGAGGAGAACCCGACTTACAAAGATGTGTCGTCGGGACGGACAGGCCACGTAGAAGCCGTTCAGGTGACCTACGATCCCAGGAAAGTTTCATATAGCGAGATCCTGGATATCTTTTGGCGACAGATAGACCCTACGGATATGGGAGGGCAATTCGCCGACAGGGGAAAGCAGTATCTGACGGCGATTTTTTACCACAATGAAGAGCAGCGACGATTGGCCGAAGAGTCTAAGAGCGAATTGGAACGTCTGGGCGTCTATACAAAGAACATCGCTACGGAAATCAGACCGGCAGGCGTTTTTTATGCCGCCGAAGAGTATCACCAGGATTATTCCAGGAAAAACCCTTTGCGGTACAAGTTCTATAGAAAAAACTCCGGCAGAGATCGATATATAGAGGAAACCTGGAAGGGAAAGGAGACGGCCATGACATCAAAGACCGCACCGGAAAAGAGCTGGTGCGACTTCACCAAGCCGCCCGATGATGAAGTGCGGCAAAAGCTGACGCCCCAACAGTACAAAGTAACGCAAGAGGAGGGTACGGAACCGCCCTTTGACAATGAATATTGGGACAACAAGAAGGACGGCATTTACGTTGACATCGTTTCAGGCGAGCCTCTCTTCAGTTCCCGGGACAAGTTCGATTCGGGCACCGGCTGGCCGAGTTTCACACGGCCCCTGGCGCCTGACAATATAGTTGAAAAGAAGGACCGAAGCTTATTCATGGAGCGGACCGAGGTGAAGAGCAGGAAGGGCGACTCTCATCTGGGGCATGTCTTCGATGACGGACCGCAGCCCACGGGCCTCAGGTACTGTCTCAACTCGGCCGCGCTCAGGTTCGTGCCCAAGGAGGATCTCGAAAAGGAAGGTTACGGCGAATACCTGAAGATATTTGAATGAGAGAATCGGAACATCGCGAGCAGAAAATGGACACGGGACCCCCGGATACAGTTCGATGAACAGGAAGGCCGGCATCGGCGGCGATGCCGGCTTTTCCGTCTTGCCTGCAATAAGGATACGTGGTAAATCCGGCACAGTCGAGAAAACACGGCTCTCCCGCCACAGGAGCGTTTTTTACGAGGAGGAACAATGAAGAGGACTACCATCATTCCCGGAGGCTATGAGTCGTCCCTTGATCTGCGCCAGACAGAACGGGCCATCCGCCTCATAAAGGAATACTTCCAGACGAATCTTGCCTTCGAACTCAATCTGACGCGTGTTACGGCGCCCCTATTCGTCGAATCAGGAACGGGCATCAACGACGACCTCAACGGCATCGAGCGTCCCGTAAGTTTCGTCGTGCGGGATCTTGGCGGGCTTCCTGTGGAGATCGTCCAATCCTTGGCCAAGTGGAAGCGGCTGATGCTTGCCGACTACGGTTTCAAGCATGGCGAAGGTCTCTATGCCGACATGAACGCCATACGGCCCGATGAGGATCTGGACAATCTGCATTCGCTCTACGTGGACCAGTGGGACTGGGAACGGATAATCTCCGGCGAGGAGCGCACGGTAGATTTTCTGAAGCGCATTGTCCGAAAAATTTACGATGTGATCCGCCGGACGGAAAAATATGTCTGTCATGAGTTTCCCGGAATCGAACCGATTTTGCCCGATGAGATAGCCTTCATTCACGCCGAGGAACTCGAAGAACGCTATCCTTCATTGGACTGCAAGGACAGGGAGCGCGAGATCTGCAAGGAGTTGGGGGCTGTGTTCGTCATCGGCATCGGCGGCGCCCTGAAAAGCGGCAAACCCCATGACGGCAGGTCTCCCGATTATGACGACTGGTCCACCGCTCATGGCAACGGTTGCAGGGGGTTGAACGGCGACATCCTCGTATTTTATCCTCTGTTGGACTGTGTCATGGAACTTTCTTCCATGGGCATCCGCGTCGATGCCGAGGCCCTGGAGAGACAGCTGAAAATCCGCGGTATGGAGGAACGGAAGGAATTGTACTTCCACCGCCGGCTTCTTGAGGGGACTCTCCCGCTCTGCATAGGCGGCGGAATCGGGCAGTCGCGGCTCTGCATGTTCTATCTGAAAAAGGCCCATATCGGAGAAATCCAGGCCGGTCTCTGGCCGGCGGAGGTTCTTTCCGCCTGTAGAGCGAATAATATTTTTCTGCTCTGATTGCCATTATCGACCGGTACGATCTTTCCGTCTGTTTTCCAGCCACCGGTGATTCCTCGTGCCGAAGGGTTCCTTTGGCCTTGCATCTTTCCTTAATGAGCCGTAAACTTTCCATGAAGAGGACCGACCGGACGCGTCCAGCGCCGGTGGGAACTACACAGGAGGATGATTCCCATGAAAGAATTTCTACGTAAAAGCATGATGTTCGGTCTTGGTCTTGCCGCGATGACCCGCGAAAAGGCCGAGAATATCGCTGATGAACTGATCAAGAAGGGTGAAATGACCCATCAGGAGAAAAAGGAGGCTGTGGAGACGATCATCGAGAAGTCGCAGGAAATGCGCGACGAACTCTCGGCCAAAATAGAAGAAATGATTTCCCATGCCTTAGTCAGGCTTGACGTTCCTTCAAAAAAAGATCTCCAGGTTCTGGAGGAGCGATTGCTGAAGCTGGAAGAGGCAGTCAAGGAATAATAAGGAATAATAGGTGCATATACGAAAGATAGGCATCCTGACCAGGACCTACCGCCATGCCAACCGTTACCGGCAGGTGCTGACGGTTCTGGTGCGTCACGGTTTCGGCGATCTCGTTGAACGGCTTCATGTCGGAGAGTTCATCGAAATCGGCATGAAACTCTTTCCCAGAGTCCGGCCCGGATACATCGAACGGCTTTCACGGGTCGAACGGGTGAGAATGGCCCTGGAAAAATTGGGACCGACCTTCGTTAAACTGGGACAGATACTCTCCACGAGGCCGGATCTTGTCTCGGCAGACCTCATCAGGGAACTTTCAAAACTCCAGGACAAGGTGCCCCCTTTCCCCTATCAGCAGGTGGAGAAGATCATTGCCGCAGAGTTGGGACGCCCGGTTTCGGCTATTTTTTCCGAGATCGATGAACAGCCCCTGGCAGCCGCTTCGATCGGCCAGGTTCACCGGGCTCGCCTTTCGAACGGAGATGATGTGATCGTCAAGGTCCAGCGGCCAAGCGTTCGCTCCAGCGTTGAAATCGACCTTGAGATCCTGCTTCATCTGGCCATGCTCATTGAAAAGCATGTTGAAGAGATCGCCTGGTACCGTCCCACGAAGATCGTCGAAGAGTTTGCCCGCACGATCGAAAAGGAAATGGACTATACGAGAGAATTGGCCAATGCAGAGCGTTTTGCCCGTCTTTTCATGGCCGATCCCACCATCTATGTTCCACGGGTCTATCGGGAGTTTTCCACCGAGCGGGTCCTGGTCATGGAGTGCATAGACGGCGTCAAGGTGTCTCGCATCGATGAACTTGAAGCTAAGGGATACGATCGAAAACTCATCGCATCGAGGGGCGCCGAGGTCATCCTCGATCAGGTTTTCGAGCATGGATTTTTCCACGCCGATCCTCATCCGGGCAACATCTTCATACTTCCCGGGAACATCCTTTGTTTCCTGGACTTCGGCATGATGGGCGCGATCGACCGTAATTCAAAAGAGGATCTTGGGGACATGCTCTATGCCCTCGTGAACAGGGACGAAGCAAAGGCCGTTAAAGCGCTCCTGAAAGTTGTAGAATCGGACAGAGAGCCGGATCGTCCCGTTCTTGAAGCGGATGTGGCCAACTTTATGGAACTCTATCTGTACCGCCCCCTGAAGGAGATCAGGTTCGAGCAACTCCTGGAGCAGCTTCTCGATCTGGTTGCGCGGCACCGACTCAGGCTTTCCTTTGACAGGTTTCTTATGCTGAAAGCCTTGGCGGTCATGGAGGGCGTCGGTCTAATGCTGGACCCAGATCTCGATATGGCCGAGAAGGCAGCGCCCTATATAAGAAAGCTTATGAAGCAGCGCTACGACCCCCGGCGCGTGATAAACGATTTTTTCCTTTCAGCGGCCGATTTTTTAAAACTTGTTAAAATCTTTCCCGGCGAATTTCAGGAGATCCTGAAACAAATAAAGCTCGGTCAGCTGAAATTTGGCTTCGAACACCGGGGGCTGGACAGATTTATTTCCGAAATGGACCGGTCGTCGAACCGGATTTCCGTAGCCCTCCTCATATCATCCCTCATAATCGGATCGTCTCTCATCATTCAGGTTAATATCGGTCCTCAGTTCATGGGCCTTTCTCTGCTGGGAATCATTGGTTTCCTCATTGCCGCTCTCTTCGGTCTATGGCTGATTATCTCGATAGTCCGTTCGGGGAGACTCTGACAATCGCTGTTGCGACAAGATTTTCTTCAATGTACTGTGCTGGTTGAGTATGGTAACATAGATGCATCGCCGAGGGACCAATAGGAGTTAGAGCCAACCGTGAAGGCTGGGCAGATGGACAGAAGGATCGAAAAGGAGGTGGAAGACCCGAGCCGCCATTCCAGTTTGGCGCTGCATGTCGGGATGTTTCTCGACATTGTAAAGGATGCCGTAAGAAACTTCGGAGCCAACGGCGACACGAATCTGGCCGCCGCAATCGCCTTTTATTTCATTCTTTCCATAGTTCCTCTCCTGATGCTGACCATCCTTGCCGCCGGTTTTGTCTTCGGGGGCAATCCCCAGATTGTCGATGACATCGTCCAGTTGATCCAGCGGTTTCATCCCTATTTTCGGGGAGAAATGCTCCGGTTTCTCGACGAGATCCAGCGGAACATGAAACTCCTCGGCACCCTGAGCAGCCTTCTTCTCTTCTGGTCTTCGTCCTTGATTTTCGATTCAGCCCAGACGGCCCTGAGGATCGCCTTCCGATCGGAGCGGAAGAGAAACTATTTTTTATCGAAGGCACTGGCTATCGCAATGATCCCTCTGGGATGGGTAATGATGATCCTTATCCTCGGGAGCACCTCCGTCGGCGCTCTCCTTTCCCGCCGGCCCTTCATCATTGATGAACTGGGCTGGCTCTATTCACCTTCCGTGACGATTGTCTTCAGTTTTCTCATTCCCTTTTCCATTATGACTCTCTTTGTCACCCTCGTCTACAAGATCGTTCCCACGGCGCCCGTTACCTGGGGAAACGCGCTGGCGGGAGGGACTCTTTTTTCCTGCCTGTCCGCGGTGAGCATGCAGCTTTTCACCTGGTACATATCGAACTTTTCGCGTTACCGACTCGTCTACGGTTCACTGGAGACTTTCCTGATATTCGTTCTCTGGATATTCTATGTGGGGCTCATATTTCTCTTCTGCGCCGAGCTTGTCTCGTCCTACCAGCGTCGCGATCTTCTTCTCCTGGAGCGGATATTTCTCTCGAAGGGGAGAAAACGATGAGACATTTGGAACGGCTTCTCATCCGCTTCGGCAGGCTCTATCGGAGGGATGAATACATTTTTCGGGAGGATGAGCGCGGCAGCGAGATGTTCTACATCATTAAGGGCAGGGTCAGCATTGAAAAGGAAGCCGGCCGCCTTAAGAAAGTTCTTGCCGAACTCGGTCCCGGCGAGTATTTCGGCGAAATGGCGCCTCTCATAGATATTTCCCGAAGCGCCTCTGCGCGCGTCCTGGAGGACAGCATTGTTGCCGTAATAGACCGCGACGTCTTCCACAGTCTGCTCTCTTACAGCAGCGGCGTGTCCCTTCTCTTCCTCAGGGAGTTTTCCCACCGTTTGAAAAAGACCTCCCAGGCATTGGAAGACATGAACCATTCCTGGATGACGCTGGCGGTAATACTCTTTTTCTTTACGCATTGGCCGTTTCGGTCTCAGGAAGAAGCTCTGATAGAACTGGCCGTCCGGACGGGCAAAGAACCACCGGAAATCCGGGATCTTCTGGAAGAACTGGCCCGCAAGGGCGTTATCCTGCTGGATGGGGGCGTGGTGAAGGAATTCCGGGGAGACCGGGCCTGGGATTTTCTGAAGGGCGCAGAACAAACAACGTAACGACAGGCTTGGAATCCCGCCGGTCTAAAGAAAAGACAGGAAAAATAATGGTATGACAAAAAAGAAAAAAAGCAAGAGGCATTCATGCTTCTTTGTATTCCTGATGATGCTTCTTATTCCTCAATTGGCACATGCGCAGACCTACGTTATTTCCGGAATAATTACCGATACATGAACTGCCAAGGGCGTTGACGGCGTGACCGTCGTCTTGTCCGCTGAAGCCGTTACCGAGAAAACAACCACGAGGAACGGCGGGCGCTATGCATTCACCGTCGCTTCCGGATGGAGAGGAGAGGCGACTCCAAGCTTGAGCGGTTATTACTTTTCGCCGCAAACGGCGATCCTGGGACCTCTTCAGGCTGATGTCATCCAGGATTTCCTCCTGGCGCCTCTGCATGCAAAGCTATCCCGTTTTCAGAATCCATTGGCAGGCTGCGGATATTTTTCTTACTCAGGGCGGGGAGAACGAACAGCCAGCCATGATAGAAAAGCAGGCAGAGGGGTTGAATAATCCCTGATCGTTTGCGGAATCAAGGAGGCGGCTGACAGTTGCTGCTGGGCGTTGCGGCGAAGAATAGTAATATGAACAGATGAAAATGGGAATGACTGAAATGTCCCGTTGTGTTTTTTGCTGCGTTGTCGTTATTGTGTTGCAATATATCGGAGCAGGCTTTATTAAAACAACGATCATGGAGAATAAGGACCGAAGAGTGCAATGATCCATAGGTTTCTCGGGAGGAACATTGAGAATGCAGCGAGGCCTCGCTTCACCTCAGGTGAACGCGGGTTTTTTTTGCGCCTGAAAGGATGAGAAGCGATAGGCTGTCGCAGCGAGAAAGCGCCATCGACGATCAAAGCCAGGCCCCGACTGTTTTGATATTGCAGGCAATACGGAAACGCGACGATAAAGGGAAAGGAGCCGGTTCATGGTTGAAAATGAGGTCATCGAGGAATTGAGGAACATTGTCGGAGCAGAGGATGTGCTGACCTCGGAGATGCAGACGAGACTCTACGGCTATGACGCCTCTCTCTTCCGGGCGAAGCCCGATTGCGTGGTCCTCCCCGATTCGACGGAAGAGGTTTCCAGGGTAGTCGCGCTGGCCCATCGGCGGAGGATTCCCCTAATCGCCCGTGGGGCGGGCACGAACCTGAGCGGAGGCAGCGTTCCTTCCGCGGGGGGCATCGTTCTCCAGTTCTCCCGTATGAACCGCATTCTCGACATAGACACAGAGAACCAGCGGGTCGTCGTGGAACCGGGCGTCGTCACACTGGACCTGAAGAATGTTCTTGCCAAGTACGGCTGTGTCTACCAGCCCGATCCTGCCAGTGAAAAAGTTGCCACCATGGGCGGCAACTTCGGTGAGAATTCCGGCGGACCGCACTGTCTGAAGTACGGCGTCACCAGCAATCACGTTCTGGGAGCCGAGGCGGTTCTTTCCAACGGCCAGATTATTCAGGTGGGAGGCAAGGCCCTGGACATGCCCGGCTACGATCTTACGGGTCTCCTCGTCGGTTCCGAGGGGACTCTGGGGATCGTCACCAAAATGATCCTTCGAATCATGCCAAAGGGCGAAGCCGTGAAAACCATGATGGCAATTTTCAATACGCTGGAGGATGGAGGCAACACGGTATCGGCAATCATTGCAGACGGCATCGTGCCGGCAACCCTGGAAATGCTCGACAACCTGACGATCAAGGCAGTGGAGGAGGCTTTTCATGTGGGATTCCCTCTCGATGCCGCCGCTGTTCTCCTTATCGAGATAGACGGTCTCAGAGACGGCATGGAGCGGCTCACGGAACGAATAATTGAAATCTGCCGCCGGAATAATGTTCGTGAAGTGAAGGCGGCGAAGGACGAGGCGGAACGTGCGAAGCTGTGGGCGGGGAGGAAGGGCGCCTTCGGCGCCATCGGCAAGCTCCGGCCGAACTACCTGGTCTGCGACGGGACGGTCCCCCGAACCGAATTGCCCGCCGTGCTTGCAGGCGTCATGGAGATTGGAAAAAAGTACAATCTTCCCATCGCCAACGTCTTTCATGCCGGCGACGGCAATCTTCATCCATTGATCCTCTTCGACGAACGTGATCGGGATGAACTGGCCCGGGTCCATAGGGCAGGCATGGAGATCCTGAAACTCTGCGCCGACCACGGCGGCGCCATCAGCGGAGAGCACGGCGTGGGGACGGAAAAGAAGGAAGCCCTGTCTTTTGTTCTCGGTCCACTGGATATCGCTGCCATGAAGACGGTAAAGCAGGCCTTCGATCCTGAGGGGATACTGAACCCGGAAAAGATTTTTATGAACTGAGTGCGCCGATATGAAGGAGTAGATTCATGCGCGATAATGACCGGCTGGCAGGGGCTTTGAAAGAGATAACAGGTGAGACCAACGTCATCGATGATCCCGATAAACTGGCTGCCTACGCAATCGACGGCATGGCGCCCCGGACCATCGTTTTCCCCGGTTCCGTGGAGGAGGTCTCGAAGATCCTTTCGCATGCTTTCATGGAAGGACTGTCCGTGGCGCCCCGGGGAAGCGGGACCAAGCTGTCCCTGGGAAATCTTCTCTCGAGGGAGACTGACATCGTTCTGTCGTCGCTCCGCTTGAACAGGGTTATCGACTGCGACATCGGAAATCTGACCCTGACCGCAGGCAGCGGAATTACTCTGAAGCAGACTCAGGAAATGCTGGCGAAAGAGGGTTCGGGCTGCTTCCTGCCCCTGGATCCGCCCTTCACGGAACAAGCCACTCTGGGCGGCATTGTTGCATCCAATGCAAGCGGACCCCGCCGATACCAGCACGGAACGGCGCGCGACCTCGTTCTGGGCATGCGGATCGTCGGTCCTAACGGGGACGTCTCTGCAGCGGGAGGAAAGACCGTCAAGAACGTCACCGGCTATGATATGAACAAGCTTCACATAGGCGCCTTGGGGACGCTGGGCTTCATCGCTGAAGTCACGTTCCGGCTCCTGCCCCTGCCGGAGGAGGCGGCCACTCTGCTGATTTCCTTTGATGCGCCGGAAGATGCAGGGGCCTTCATAAGGAAGCTGGTCCACTCGCCCTTCCTCCCCGTTTTTATGGAGTTGATGAATGGCGGATTCGCCTCAAGACTTTCGGCGATGTCTGGCAAGACGAGCTATGCAGTCGCCTTGGGTTTTGAAGGGGTGGCCGAGGCCGTCAAGCGGCAGCTCGCCGAGATCGCAGGCCTGGCCAGGGAGATGAAATCCCTGGCGGTGATCTCTCTGGCGGGGGACGATCATGAGAGGATCGGCAGAGAAATAAGAAATTACAATCTCGGACTAAAAAATGATTTTCCGGATCTGATCGTTCTGAAAGCCTCGTTTGTTATTTCCGAGGCCGATAACGTGACAGTCGCCGCAGAGAAACTGGCGCAGACTGCCGGTCTGGAGGCCCTCACCCTCTGCCATGCCGGGAACGGGATTCTCTATGTCTATCTCCCCGGGGAAGACGAGGGGACGGCGAAAATTGAAGTTGTGAAGTCATTCATCGATGCCCTGCGCAACGAAGTGGAAGCGAGGGGAGGGGCTCTCGTCGTGGAAGCGGCGTCCCCCGCCGTCAAAAAGGCCGTCAGCGTCTGGGGCGCCAGTCGCAGCGACAGTGTCGTCATGAGGAGATTAAAGGAACTGATTGATCCGGTCGGCATTCTAGCGCCAGGACGGTTCGGGGAAGTGTGCGACGGAAGAGATTAAGGAGCAGAATGCTATGGAAACAAACAGAGTCCTCAGTGAACAGACTAGTGAAAATATCTACCATTGCATAAAATGCGGCCTCTGCCTCGCTCACTGTCCGGCCTACAAGGAAATCCTGTTGGAAGAGGCCAGCCCTCGAGGCAAGGTGCAGATTTCGAAATTCATTGCCGAGGGAGATCTCTCCCTTTCGGAGGAAGTGAAAGAAACGCTCTTTTCCACCTGCCTTCTCTGCGGATCCTGCGTCGTCAATTGTCCCAGCGGCGTCCACGGCGCCCATCTCATATCGGGTCTCCGGTGGCGGGCTGTCCAAAAATACGGCGTCGACTGGAGGAAGAAAGTCCTCTTCCAGATCCTCTCCAGCGGTTGGATGATGTCCGGTTCCGCCTGGTTCGCCCGCTGGGCGAGAAAGGGCTTTGGAGATTTCAAGTTCCAGGCCGGCGCGCTTCCTCTGGAAAAGATCCCCCGAATGAACGACAAACCATTCTCGACGACTGTCTCCGAGGTTGTAGAATCACCAGGTGAGGCGAAGGCCCGAGTCCTGTATTTCCATGGTTGCGCCACAAACTACCTCTACGGCGGCATCGGGAAGGCTGTCGTGGATGTCCTTCCGAAGATGGGAGTGGAGGTGCGAATACCGAAAGATCAGATCTGCTGCGGCCTCCCCATCTTTCTCTCGGGCGACCGGGCGTCCTCGCTCAACTGCATCAGGAAAACCCTGGAGATCTTCAACGGGAAGGAGGCCGATGCAATCATCGTAGACTGCGCTACCTGCGGCGCCGCGCTGAAGAATGAATACCCCTACCTCCTCCAGGAACTGCGCGACTTGGGCGAGAAGGTTTCGGAAAAAGAAATTGCTGCGGCGAAGGACATGGCAGCCAAAGTGAAGGATGTGACGGTGTTTATCGACGAACATAAAGAATGGCTGCCGCCGTTGAGAAAAAGGGAATCGAATCTCCGGGTCGCCTATCACGATCCATGCCATCTGGTAAAGGGTCAGAAGGTGAGCGCACAGCCGCGAAACCTTCTCTCTTCCATTCCGGGAGTGGAATATGTGGAAATGGCGAGCGCCGACGCCTGCTGCGGCGGCGGAGGCGCCTTCCAGGTGGAGCATGCCGAAACGTCCCGAAAGATCACGAAACGAAAAATCGACAGCATCAACGCAGTGAAAGTTGATGCTGTCGCAACCTGCTGTCCCGGCTGCAACCTCACCATCAGCGCTCACCTGAACGGCGAACGGCCGATGGAAGTTTTGCACCCCGTCCAGTTGCTTCAGAGGTCTCTGGCGTAACAGGACAATAAATGCCGACATAAAAGCAGCCAAATCTCTGTCCAAAAGAGCGCAGTCGAGATGGGCGTTTATTTTCACAATAACGGGAAAATGGAGAGACTGCCATCGTCCCGTTAATGGCTCATGTCGGAAGGTCCCGGGATCAGTGTTGGTTGTGCCAGCAAAATATGGCAGTGATGGAAGAAGGAGGGCGGCAAGGCCATCAACCTGAGAAGACGAGATCGATTATGAGAACGCTCATCAGGCGGCCGGTGCATGTCCGAAGTTTCTTCAAGCATTCCAAGGTCGCATATGCTGCGTAAATGATCATGTTCAATTGCCGGAGCAATAAACGAAGCCACGATACGGCGTATGCAACCTAATTTCCCTATCTGATCCAAATTATAAAGGCCGGCCGCGCGACATACGCTTCGTCGAAAAGTTGTACAATGTTTCCGGGCGATGTCTCGATCCTCCGAACGATTCCCTGGCGCCGCGTCTCGCCGAGAAGAGTCTAATTGAAACTGACCGAGTTCATTACAACCCTTGCAGCTCTTTTCAAAAACCAGGCGGCTACACCCAATGCGGCTTTTCCCATAATTCGAGTCGGACACCCCTATTCTCCGACACAGCAGCGTCATAAATCATTTTTGCAACGGCGACATCTTCCAAAGCAAGCCCAACAGAATTGAAATAGATAAATTCTTTGCCGTTTTCTCGCCCAAGTTTCTTTCCCGTCACAATGTCGCCAAGTTCTGCATAAATATCATCGTCTCCGATAAGCCCCTCGGCATGCATTATCGCCAAGGTCTGTACGCCGCGATGCTTTATCTGGTGCCAATCATCAACGACTATCTTATTCGCTTTTTCGATGACAGCATACTCCGCCTCATACGAACCGACATGTGAATAATAACAACCCGGGTTAAACCAATCTGCTTTGACGACTGGTTCTTTGGCAGTTGTTGCGGTAACAACGACATCCGCTCCCTCTACTGCCTCCCGGCTGCTTTTGACAGGTTTTATGTCTATTCCGAGCTCTTTGCCGACATCCAATGCAAATTTTGCGGAGCGTTCCTGTTTGAGGTCAAAAATCGTTACTTCTTTCAACTGCGGTAATACTATCTTTAAGGCCATGAGTTGCGTTCTATTCTGGGTTCCCGCACCGATTAACCCTGCAATTGACGACTCAGGACGCGCCAGACGCTTGGCTGCTACGCCGGTCACAGCGCCTGTTCGCATGGCGCTTATCACTGTGCCATCCATTACCGCGATAGGAAATAATGTTTCCGGATCATTCAAAACAATCAAAGCCGAAGCCCGAGGCATGCCATATTTGAAGGGATTTTGAGGGGCGCCGCCTATCCATTTTATCCCTGCTGAATTGACCGGGCCGCCAACATATCCTGGCATCGCATTGATTCGCCCCCTTGTCTCCTCGCTATGGGCGTCTCCCCAGCGAACGCTTACCTTCGGGGGAAGAACAAAGTCTCCGTTGCTATGGATGGAAAACACCTCTTCCAGCTTTTTTATTATCTTGCCCATATCAAGGCCGCCGGAAGCTATTACGTCTTTCTGACTGAGATAAAGAAACTCGAGTTTCGACATATGCGATCTCCTAAAGCACCCTTTCTTTAAGTTGTTCTACTGCACAATCCGCTATTCCCATTCTCTGCAGGGTCCGTCCCTTAGAGCGGTAATCTGTTTTATGCATGATTCCCGCGAGACCAATCATCATGTCCATTACAGGGGTCCGAACGCTTGCCAGTGCGCCAAGTTCGGAAAGAGGAACCAGGCTCATGGGCACATCCTCTGAGATATATCGCGTATCAAGAGATGGGGGCGCCTTTATGCCGCCATAAATCCTGTTGGCCCTGACGGCGGAGCAAATGTCTGCTCCTCCTGCGCCATAGACGTCATGAAGCCACTGAACTGCAGAACGGGTGGCAACGCCCAGAGCTTGAGCAATTTCAACTCGTTCTCCGTCAAGCCTTTCGAGAACCTTGCCGACGGCTGGACTGATTCCTTCGTGATAATATTCAAAATTGCCGGCAGTGCTTTCTATCCGTGCGGCATTCAACAATGTCGGAGCAGGGTGAAATATTGCTCCAATATTCAAGAGACTTGTTTCGAGTACGGTTGCAGCCAGCGAGAACTCTGCGAAAATTGCTTGCAATTTTTTCGCTACCGCTTCGTTGCGCCTTGCTGGAAGAGCGGCGAAGCCGACTTGCTTCTTAATGCCGTATATCGTAACGTCCGAGGGGCCTGTCCGTCGACTGGCGTAAAGCAATGTTTGGGCTTCTGCGATGACAGGTTCGAGATCGGGTCTGATTTCACGGATCACCCTTCGGCATTCCAAAGCGCCGCCGGTACGTCCAGGATGAAGGATAACAATCTGGTCAGCCGTCAGAAAAGAAGCAAGTCCGGCAGCGATTTCTCCGTGTGCGAAGGCAGGCGTCACAACCATAATTAGTTCTGCTTCATCAATCACGTCTTCCATTGTCGCACTGACTAAGGAAGGCGAGAAAAAGCCCTCGCCGAGAGCGCCATGCAATCGAATTCCGCCGTCAGCTATGACGCCGGCCAACGCTTCGGCATATTTGTCGTAGACTGTTACACGGTGACCTTTCATAATCATATGGGCGGCCATAGCCAACCCGCCGTTGCCAGCTCCAAGAACTGCGATTCTCATTTATCCAACCTCCACTGTTCTGGCCTTCGTTCTTCTGACAAGAATTGCCTGGATGATCGATACGAAAGCAACCAATCCCAGACCAATAAGATCTGTAACGGCGCCTGGCTTGATGAGAACCAGGGCGGCGACTAAAAGCATTATGCGCAAGAGAATGTTCATTTTTCCGAAGAGATGGTTCTGGAGACCGCATGAGAGCGCATATACGCCAATGACAGCCGTAACGACGACTGAAATGGTTTTTGAAGGCGTTGTGTCGATCAAAAGCAACGACGGCGATACTGCAAAAATAAAGGGCAGCAAAAAAGCCGTTGATGTCAGTTTGAGTCCTGTCAAAGCAGTTTTTATAGGATCGGCCTTTGCAATTGAAGCAGCCAGATATGAGCTAAGGGCGACAGGTGGAGTCACTGCCGCAAAGCAGCCATAATAGAAAATGAAAAGGTGAGCCGCCACAACGGGTACGTTCATTCGTATCAAGGCGGGAGCCACCATCGTTCCCAAAATGATATACAGGGCTGTCGTAGGCATGCCCATGCTCATGAAAATGGCCGCAACCATTGTCAGGAAAAGAGCTGGATAGAGATGCCCGCCTGAAAGCGTTATGATGAGATCGGCAAACTTGAGGCCTAAACCTGTGAGGGTCACCGTACCAACTATGATGCCAGCGACAGCGCAGGCAGCGATAATGCTCAGAGCTCCACGGGCGCCCTTGTCAAGAGCCTCAATAAGTTTCGGTAGGGTAAGTCTTGTTTTTTTCTTAAATGAACTGGTAACGATGACAATCATAACAGCCGCAAATGATGCTTTTATCGGGGAGTAGCCGATTATGAGCAAATAGACAATGCTCAAAGGCGCCAGAAGAAGGAAGGCGCCGTTTTTCAGCGTCATCCAAAAGTCTGGCAGCAATTTCCGTTGAATGCCCGAGAGACCAAGCCGCGCCGCTTCCAGATCGACCATGATAAAGATCGCCACGTAGTACAGCACGGCCGGAATGGCAGCATGAACAATCAATCGTCCATAGGGAATGCCGGTCATTTCGGCCATGATGAAGGCAGCTGCGCCCATAATTGGGGGCATGATCTGGCCTCCTGAGGAGGCTGCCGCCTCGACTCCGCCGGCGAAGTGCGGCTTATAGCCGACGCTTTTCATAAGCGGTATGGTAAAAGTTCCGGTTCCGGCAACATTTGCAAAGGAACTGCCCGAAATCATCCCCATGAGCCCGCTGCCGACAACGGCGGCCTTTGCCGGGCCTCCCCGATATCTGCCCGTCAAAGAAAACGCAAGATCGATGAAGGATTGAGCGCCTCCGGTGACGCCAAGGAAAGATCCCAGCAGCACAAAGATAAATACAAATGTCGCCGTGACATAGATGGCTACGCCGAAAATTCCCTCGCCTGTGAGGTACATGTGTTCGATTATTCTCGTTAAATCGTAGCCTTTGTGACTTATATTTCCAGGCAGATAATTTCCGAACATGGCATATAGGAGGAATACAACGCCCACAATGACCAAGGACCACCCCATAGTGCGTCGGGTTGCTTCCAATACCAGGAACAATGAAATGCCGCCCATCAGGATGTCAATGTTGTTGGGGTCGCCCATTCGATAGACGATATCCCAATAAAAAACCACAATATAGATGCCGATACCAGCTCCCAGGATTGCAAACAAACCGTCATACCAGGGGAAGTTCTTCTTGTCAGCCCGTCTTGCAGGGTAGATAATGAACGTGAGAGCGAGGGCAAAAGCCAAGTGGATTGCCTTATGTTGCGGTGAAGGCAACATGTAAATGCCAGCTGACCACAAATGATAAAGAGACATGCATACGGCAATCAGAGTGGCAATTTTTGCCAGAATGCCTTTCAATTCCCTTGTTGTTTCAAACCGTTCCTTCAATTGAGCAAGTCGTTGTTCATCCGATAGTTCGGGCTTAGGACTGCGCTTGAAAAACATTGGTTTCACCTCTCAACAGGTAAGCGATATAAGGTTTCAGCAGGGAGTAAACGGCAATCAGATCGCTGTCATCGACATATTTTCTTAGATCGATCGGTGCTCCCTGTATAATGAGATGCGGTTCGGCAATATAACTGACTCTGAACGGCAATGCCTTGAGCAGCCGGTTGATCCCATCAATAATCATGAAGTTGTTCTTGAATTCTATTGTGCTGTTGACTGTTGAAGGCATTCCCCAGCCAAGGTCCTGAAGAGATGTCCCTGTCAGCAACAAGTTCCCGTCATTTTCCAGGCGGTAGTATTCAAATACCGGTGTTTTCTGAACAGAATGCCTGATCACCGTAGCGAAAGTGAAGCCGGGCCTGTCAATTCTCCGGCAAAACAACACTTGTCCAATGCTTTTGTTTTCTACGAGAAATAATCGAACGGGATGACTGAGCCAAACAAAGAAGCCCCCTGCAATCATACCCAACAAAGTCGAATAGATTATTAGACGTTTCGTCATTCTATTCTCCTCGCCTTACTTTTATTGCGGAAAACCTTTCATTGGGTCGATTGCACTCAGATAACAAAACAGCTTTCGGTGCAGACTCCATGTTCACGGCTCAGCATCTATTAGAAAGGAAAAGGCAACCGAATGGATATCGCACAAGAACATCCATTCAGTTGCCATAGATCTTGGCCGTTTATTGCAAGACCCCTTTTTCCTTGTAAAATTTTTCAGCGCCGGGATGTAGCGGTATGGACATGCCTTTCAACGCCCCGTCTAGAGTAATATTTTTCCCTTGAGCGTGAGCGCTCGACAATTCATCAAGGTGACTGAAAATTGCCTTTGTTATTTGGTACACAGTCTCATCGTCCATGTCTTCGTATGTTGAGAGGAGGGCCGGACTCGCCATAGTCAAAACATCAATGTTCACACCTTTGTAGGTTCCTTCTGGAATCGTCACTTGCCTCAAAAAGGCATATTTTTGAGTCATTTTATCGGCTATCTGTTTTTCCATGGACAGCAAAGTGATATCAAGAGTCGCCGACGCATCAACAACAGCGGAAGTTGGAATGCCTGAACCAACAATTACGCAATCAATCAGGCGGTCTTTCAAGGCAGTGACGCCCTCGCCAAATGAAAGAAACTGAGGTTTAATGTCATTATATGTCAAGCCATGGGCTTCCAGAATAAGATTGGCAGTTCTTTCGGTGCCGCTTCCAGGAGCCCCGACAGCTACTTTCTTTCCCTTAAGATCCTTGACGGTGGCCATCCCGGATTTTTTCAAGACTATGAACTGGAAAGTTTCCGGATAAAGAGCTGTTATCCCTCTAATATTTTTTATGGGTTCTTTAAAGGGAGCTTCACCGATAAATGCAGCCAATGATGTATTTGCGGCGCCCATTATAAAGTCCACCTTTTTTGCCGCGATCATCTTGAGATTGGCCACCGAGGCGCCAGTTGATTCCGCTGTCGCTTCCACTCCAGGCACGTACTTTGTGATAATGGCTGTAATTGCAGCTCCGATAGGATAATACGTGCCAGCAGTTCCACCTGTTGCCAGGGACACTCTCTTGGCAGCATCCACAGTTTGTCCCAGAATTAGGTTAGCCGCCACAAGTACTACGATTAACAGGACATGCATGTTATGCTTTCTCATTAGCCCAATCCTCCTTTAAAAAAGATGTTAATGTTTGTAAAAAGTTAGATTTAAAACTTGCTGCCATCCTAATTTGCTTAGATGATAATATATCGCAATAATAATGCCATGGAATAATGGCAATAAATACAAAGAGCTAGATGTCCGATAGCTTGAATGACCTGCAATAATTGCATACGCTCGGTTTTTAGGCTGCAAATATTGCGGTTTGCAATCGCCGGGGTGGGTTATATTGCAAGTCAGTGACTTGGTTTGTATTGCTTGATTTTATATTGGAGTCCTCGCTCACTAATGCCAAGGATGCGAGCAGTTTTTCTTCTGTTGCCTTCGTTTGTTTCAAGGGTTTTGCTAATTACCCTTGCTTCCACTTGCTTGAGGCTTTCTCCAATGTAAACAGGTATGAGGTTTTTTAAAGCAAGTCCCTTGGAGCCGCTTTCACGAATTTGGGGCGGCAAATCGGCGATGGTAATTCGTACGTCGGAGCTGAGAGCAACCGCCCGTTCAATAATATTTTCGAGTTCTCTTACATTGCCTTTATACTCATAGCTTTCCAATGCTTCCAGGGCAGCGGGCTCGATTTCTTTTATTGCCGTGCCAAGTGCCGCGCTATACTGGCTGAGAAATCGTTCAATCAGAGGGGGAATATCTTCCCTTCGTTCCCTTAACGGCGGCATTCGTATGGGTATGACATTCAGACGGTAATAAAGATCTTCACGGAACGTCGCCTTATCGATCTCATATTCCAGGTTCTTATTTGTGGCGGCAATGATGCGGACATCAATCTTTTTATGTTCATTCGATCCTAATGGCGTTATCTCCTTGCTTTGCAGAACACGCAATAATTTTGACTGGAGCCTGTAATCCATTTCACCGATTTCATCCAGGAAAATGGTGCCTCCGTCTGCCAGTTCAAATTTGCCGACTTTTCTTGAGACGGCGCCCGTAAAAGCTCCTTTTACATAACCGAACAATTCGCTTTCCAGCAGATTGGAGGGTATTGCAGCGCAATTAACTACTTCGAAATGTTCTTTGGCTCGTTTTCCAAAAAAATGAATGGCCTTTGCAACCAATTCTTTCCCTGTACCGCTTTCGCCACTTATCAGCACGTTGGAATCAATATCTTTAACTTTATCTATCAGTTCAAATATCTGCTTCATGGGCTCAGATTTGCCAATAATATTTCCGATGTTATACTTCTGTCTCACCTCTTTGCTCAGGTATGTGATTTCAGCACGCATGTCGCTGTATTCCAAGGCTTTTCCCAAAAGAATCTTCAATTCTTCGATATTGATCGGCTTTGTCAAATAATAGTAGGCGCCTTCCTTGATAGCTTCGACTGTTGTTTGAACATTTCCATATGCCGTCATGATAATGACAGCTACCGGCCTGAATTCACGACGAATCTTTCGGAGCAGGGCCATACCGTCATATGCGCCCAGTTTCAAATCCAAAAGAACAACTGTTACGTTGTGCTGTGCAAGGATCGAGAAGACGCTCTGTGGTTCGCTGGCAGTTAAGATCTTGTAATCGTCTTCCAGTGCAAATCCGAGCGATGAGCGAATTGCTTCTTCGTCATCCACAATCAGTACGGTATGCATTGCCTCCATCTCCCTTCTGCTTTCGAAGAATTACCGTAACGGTTGTTCCTTCATGTTCCCTGCTTTTAATCTGAATGTCGCCGCCGTGTTCTTTCACGAGCTGATAGCATATTGACAGACCCAAGCCTGTTCCGTCAGCTTTAAGCGTAAAAAAAGGATCCATAACCTGTGAGATAAAGCGCTCGGGTATGCCTATTCCGTTGTCCTTTACCTCGATAGCGGCAGCATGATCAAAGTTCAGTGCAGTAATTGCCAATCGCCCATTTTGATTAAGCGCCTGAATGGCGTTCATAACAAGATTAATTAAGATCTGCTTCAGGTGCTGTCGGTCTGCATAGACGGACACACAATCGGAATCGTTCCTGACTACCTCAATATCTTTTGACTGTATTTTATTGGTGAACAGAGCCAAAACTTCATCGATCAATCCAGTTGCTGCAAATTCTTCCTTGAATGCCTTCCGAGGACGTGCATATTCCAAAAGATCCGAAATTAGTTTATTCAATCTATCCATTTCCTGCGGCACATGCTGGAAGAGTTTCTCGCGGAAGGTTTTGTTGTCCATTTTGGTGGGAATGAGATCGAGGAAAGTTTTGATTGATGTAAGGGGATTCCTGATCTCGTGAGCGATGCCCGCCACCAACTGTCCCAGGGACTGCATTTTATCTCTATGAAGAAGAGCCGATTGAAGTCTTTTTTCCTTTGTTATGTCTCTGATGCTGATAATTGCTCCGCCTACTTGATCGACATACATAAGCGGATAAACACTATAACCAAAGACCTTTTCCTCCTGAGCGATTATAAGGTTTTTTTCCTGGTCGATACTTGCATGACCGTCTGTCAACGCGCGATTCAGATGAGCAACATTGACAAACTCGTGGATCGGGGTCTCTCGCACTGCCTTTCCTATAAGGACGGCTTTGCCGAATGTTTGTATAAGTCTTAAAGCCTGCTTGTTTGCGAAGTTCACAACACTGTCTTTCTCGAGAGTGATCACTCCGTGAAAGACACTATCAAGAATCTGTTCCTTCAAGCGGTCTTCTTTTTCTATTGCCCTGTAGGATTCTTTCAGCTGAATCATTGCCTGGGCCAACTCGACCGTCCTTCTTTTCACCTCTTGTTTCAAGAGTTGATTCCATCTAAGGATCAATAAGAAAATGATGATGACTATGCCTAATCCCCATAGCGCCCGGTAGAGAAAGGTCCTCAAAAGGTTTGACGGCGTCACAATTATCTCTCCAAACCACTTTTCATAGATCTTTTTATAAGAACCGTTCGCCTTGACATCTATCAGGCCTTTGTTAAAGATGGCGAGCAATTTATCGTTGCCCTTTTTCACGGCAATTGCATAATCTGCCGGTTCGATTGGACCGCCAACCGCCTTAATAAAATTTGTCTGCCGCCATTTCTGAACAGTGTACAGTCCAACCATCCTGTTTCCGATGAAGGCGTCGATTTTGCCCATCATCAGGAGCAGTATGCCCTGTTGCTGATTATCCACATAGGTAAGCTCATCAGGGTTTTTATACAGCAGAAGCCTAGTGGGGACGTTTTCCTTTTGTACGGCTATCTTGGCTTGTGCGAGATCCTCTAAATCTACTATGTAATTGTTATCGTGTCGTACAAAAATGCCGCGTGAAATAGTGAGAATGGGATCGGAAAAACTGTAAACGGCCGAACGGTCCTCAGAAACAGTCATTCCCTGGACCGCATCAATTTCCCCTCTTTCCAGCGCAGAAGCAAGAGCATGCCACGGCATTGGGTGAAGTTCTATATCGACCCCGGCTTGTATGGCAATGGCATGCATAATGTCTATGTTAAAGCCCTTGTAAATTCCATTATCGTTCACATATTCATAGGGCGGAAGATGGATGTCTCCCCCAACCTTGATAGATCGTTGCATAATCTGATCGTCAGCTCCCATTGCAATTTCACAACAGAAAAAAAGCAACGAGAGAAAACAAACAGCATATTTTCCTTTACTCATCATGAGGTTTCACTTTCTTTGTTTTCTGATATTCATTCCATACCCATACATAGCATGCTCAGATTCACCAGCAGTTACTTCAGACGCCTCGCCTCGCTAAGGCCCAAGCCCCCTGCATCCTCTTACAATGATAATAGATCTGCTCTGCAATTCCCAGTTTTCTGGTCGCTTCGGCCACTGACGTCCCATGCTCAGACTGCTTCAGGGCAAAGGCGCGTTTGTTCCTCCGCAAATTTCTTCTTCATAACATAATCCTCATTCTCGGGCGCGTCATTTCGACAGAAACCGTTCCAGGACCGTGATCCACCGGCAATCGGCGCAGAAGTCGAGGGCGCGGTAGGAGGGATGATCTGGTCTCCGGGGGAGTAGATCGACAGGCCGCCGGCGCTCCGGACCTCCCGGCCGATCTTGCCTTGGCAGAGGATGGCCAAGCTTGAGCGCAACGATCATCAGGGCATCCGCCTTGTCCTGGAGATCAGCACCGGTATTCTTGCAGAGGTGCTAGGCAAAACAGAGCAGGTCAATGTAGTTGTCGTCGTAGAGGGGCGGGACTGTTCCTCTTCC
>JAFGGB010000033.1 GCA_016930775.1 Deltaproteobacteria bacterium | reverse complement strand
GCTGAAAAGCCTGTTGGAAGAAGCAGGCCTGGAAGCAACCGAGGCGGCAAACGGCGAAGACGCCCTGGAGAAAGCCCATGCACATCCGCCCGACATGATTGTCTCGGACATATTAATGCCGGTCATGGACGGCTTCGCCCTGTGCCGCCTGTGCAAATCGGACGAGAAATTGCAGCACATTCCCTTTGTATTCTTCACAGCCACCTATACGGACCAGAAGGAAGAAAAATTCGCATTAAGCCTCGGAGCGGACCGATTCATTATCAAGCCCCAGGAGCCGGAAGTATTGATAAGCATTTTGAAAGAGGTATGGGGTGAAGGCTGTACGGCAAAGCAAGCGGCAATAAAACCTCTCGGCGAAGAGATGGATTTCTTCAAACAATACAATGAAATTCTTTTCTGGAAACTTGAAAAGAAAATGCTGGATCTGGAGATTGCCAATCGGGAGCTTAGGATATCAGAGGAAAAGTATCGGCTGAGTTTTGAGAATGTAACGGATGTCGTTTATACGATCGACACCGATCTCAAAGTGTTAAGCGTATCTCCGAGCATAGAGAGGGTGTTGGGCTACAGCCCGCAAGAATTCATCGGCCTGCCTGCTTCTGATTTGGGAAAGATCCTTGCGCCGGAATCTCTTGAACAGGCCATAGCCGACATAAGTTTAGTCTTAAGGGGTGAAACGATTCTGGCGACGGTTTATCGGTTTACAGCAAGGGATGGAACCGTGAAGTATGGCGAGGTCAGCGGGTCTCCCATGATGCACGACGGCAAGATCGTCGGTATGATTTCCATCGCCCGCGACATTACCGACCGCAAACTGGCGGAGGAAAGGCTGAAGGAGAGCGAGAAGAGATATCGTGAGCTCTATGATTTTCTGCCGATACCTGTTTATGAAATGGATTTTGAAGCCAACATTACTTCTGCTAACCGCGCCATATATGAAACTTTCGGAGGGACAGAAGAAGATTTAAAAAAGGGCTTTCAAGCATGGCAGCTGCTTTCACCGGAAGATGTTGAAAGATCGAAAAGAAACATTGAACGTCTCGTAAAAGGCGAGCGAGTAGATGGCACTGAATATAATCTAAAAAGATTAGATGGATCTGTCTTTCCTGGAATTTTAGTCTCAAGCGTAATGTTCGATAAGAGAAAACCTTCGAGACTGAGGGGAGCTATCATCGATATTTCAGAGCGCAAGCGCCAGGAGGATGAACTGCAACGAATGAATGCGTTTCTGGATTCGATTGTCGAAAACATACCCGACATGGTTTTCCTGAAAGATGTCAGAGATCTTCGGTTTATCCGGTTCAACCGGGCGGGAGAGGATCTGCTGGGTTATTCAAGGAACGACCTGTTGGGGAAGAATGATTACGATTTCTTCCCGAAGGATCAGGCGGACCTTTTTACGGAGAAGGACCGGGAGGTTCTGGACGGAAAGGAGCTTGTTGATATACCGGAAGAATCCATTCAGACTCGCAACCGAGGAATGCGCATCCTGCATACCAAGAAGGTGCCGATCCTGGATGCAAGCGGAGAACCAACATGCCTGCTGGGCATCTCCGAGGACATCACCGAGCGCAAGCAGGCGGAGGAAGAACTTATCAAGACGACGGAACGGCTGAGACGTTCGCTGGCGAGTACGGTCCATGCGATATCTATGGCCGTAGAAGTCAAGGATCCCTATACGGCAGGTCATCAGACAAGGACGACCGATCTGGCCGGGGCGATAGCCAAGGAGATGGGATTTGGGGAGGATCGGGCGGACTTTGTGCGCATGGCCGCCAGAATTCATGACATCGGCAAAATTGCAATTCCAGCGGAAATTCTCAACAAGCCAAGAAAACTGACGGATATAGAGTTCAGCATGATCAAGCTCCATCCCCGGTGTGGATACGACATTCTCAAGGATATCGAGTTTTCATGGCCTGTGGCCGACGTCATCCTTCAACACCACGAACGTTTGGATGGTTCCGGCTACCCTGAAGGCCTGAAAGGAGAGGATATCCTGCTGGAGGCCCGGATACTGGCCGTGGCCGATGTGGTAGAGGCTGTGGCTTCCCATCGTCCCTACCGCCCGGCATTGGGTATTGAAGCGGCTTTGGAAGAGATCGCAAACAACAGGGGCATTCTCTATGATTCCGAAGTGACGGATGCCTGCCTGCGGCTTTTCAATCGGAAGGACTACAAGATTGGAGGTTGATGATTCCGGTTTTAAATCAAGTATCTTCACCAAGGTCGACGATGCGTGAATTGCGGAATGATGTGCGCCATCGTCTCACTATTGATTTTCGCAATATTCATCATTGATAAAAATGAAGGTTTCGAAGTGAAACCTTGTTAGTCAGCGTTGTGTTGACTCTTATTGGGGTTTTCAACTAATTGGCTTAAAAGTCGCATCTGTTCTTGTTGAAGTGAAAGCAGATCTCTCCACTGCTTGTCCCTGAGTGCATCGATTTTTTCGTGAAGTTCCATTATTTCGAGCTCCGCCTTGAGGTTTACTTCATAATCGTGCTCGGCCCGCACTCGATCCTTGGATGATTGTCGGTTTTGAGACATCAGGATGACCGGAGCTTGAATGGCGGCAAGCATGGATAAGACAAGATTGAGAAGTATGTAAGGGTATGGATCGGATGAGCCGCGAAGCTTGACGAGAATGAACGAATTCAGGAGAATCCATGCAACCATCGCACAGAAAAATATTGAGATAAAGATCCAGGATCCTCCAAATGAAGCGACCTTGTCTGCTATCCTTTCCCCGGCAGTCAATTGTTCCGAATAGTCCTGAAGGACATCTCTTGAAATGTGAGTTTTTTCCGCAATATGACGGGCAACATGTTTTTCTCGGTCGGTCAGCTTTTCATATTTTGAACGGAAGAGCTTTTCTATTATGTCGCGCAATTTCTGATCCATCGCGCCATCCTTTCGATGAAGGCCTGCCGGAACGGCTCAACGGCCGTGTTTATTTGAATGATTCTCAACGAGCAAATCAGCCATTACTTTTTGAAATTATGCATGTATATCAAGAGACGTCAACGGGAGCTTGCGGAAAGCGAAACGCTGTTCGCACGGGCTTGAATGCCTGACGAATCGGAATAATGAGTGACGCCGTCTGTGACATTTGCTAGAATCGATTCCGATGTGCAGAATAGACGGCGTTCATCCCTTGGAATCGAAGGGACGGCCAATGTATCAATGTCAACGCCCAGCAATGGCAAAGGACAAATATCATGGGTCATATCGTGGCAAAAGATATTTACAGAAAGCTTGGGAAGAAAATCGACGAACTTCCGATGAGAGCGCCATGGAACGAGCAATTCCACGCTATCCTGAAAGAGCTTTTCAGCGCCGAGGAAGCCGATGTTGTCGTCCGAATGCCCTACGGGCTGTCAAGTTTCAATCGTCTGGCGAGAATAACCGGAATTGAGCAGGTGGCCTTGCAGAAGATTCTCGACGATCTCTCTTCCAAGGGATTGGTCATCGACGTCTGGATGCACGGAAAATTTTATTACATGCCTTCGCCCATCGCCATCGGCATCTTCGAGTTCACTATGATGAGGACAGGCGATGCATCGAAATCCAAAGAATGGGCGCGGCTTTTTCATGAATATTTTGAAAGCGAGGGTGGCTTCTTCGGCAAGGCGAATTTCGGAAACGACGAAAAAATTTCTATAATGAGGGCCCTGCCTCACGAAGAAGCGATCGAAGAATCGGACCATTTGGAAATACTGGATTATGAGAGCGCCGCTGCAATCATCGAGAATGCAGATAAGCTTTCAGTCGGCCTCTGCTCCTGCCGCCACGAGAAGTTGCACATCGGCGAAATGAAATGCGGCGTTCCTCTGGAAAAATGTTCTACAATCGGCCCCAGCGCCGATTATATGATCAGACACAAGTTCGGCCGCGAGGCTTCCCGGTCGGAGATGCTCGAAAGTCTTGCGCAGTCAAAAGAAATGGGTCTTGTGCTCAATGCCGACAACGTACAGCGAAATATTTCATTCATCTGCCATTGCTGCAAATGCTGTTGCAACGCCCTTCTCGGGATAAGCAAGTTCGGCTACCCGAATGTCGTTGTAACATCGAATTACATAGCGACTGTTGACGAAACCTCCTGCACGGGCTGCGGAATTTGTGCGAAGGCCTGTCCTATCGAAGCTATAGAAATCGTGCCTTCAAGCGACGGCGCCGCACCGGTGAAAAAACATGCGAAGATTGACGGAACGCTCTGCCTCGGCTGCGGCGTCTGCGCATTGAAATGCAAACCCGGCGCCCTCAAGCTGACAAAACGAGACAAGAGGGTCATTCACCCTGAAAACACATTCGAGAGAATAATCCTTCAGTCGCTTGAGCGCGGCGTCCTTCAATATCAAATGTTCGACGATCCCAAGAGCGTGACGCAAAAATTCATGAGGGCCTTTGTTGGAGGTTTTTTGAGGCTCGATCCTGTTAAAAGAGCCCTCATGAGCGACATGCTCCGGTCTCGGTTCCTGGCGACGATCAAGGGCGGGATCAAAAAACAGAAAAAGAGTTGGATGACTGAAGTATAATGATCATTATAGCCCCAGGAGGTCTGCCGCATGAAAATGGTTCCCAGGATCACTCTCGACGATGCGCGAATAATCATGGAAGCCGCTGAAAAAAAATCGCGCGAGACAGGCGTCGACATGGATATCGCCATTACGGACGACAGCGGCGCTCTGCTGATGTTTCATCGCATGGACGGCGCCCGCATTACCAGCATCGACATCGCAATCAGCAAGGCCTTTACGGCGGCGGCCGCCCGGAAATCCACGCGGGCTTACGCCGAATCGAGCAAACCGGGAGGTCCTTCCTACGGCATTCATGTGACCAATCAGGGGCGTTTCATGATTTTCGCCGGCGGCCTTCCGATTTTCATCGATGGTCAGATCGTTGGCGGCGTGGGCTGCAGTTCCGGTCATGCCGATCAGGATGAAGCGGTTGCTCAGGCGGGAATCGATGCCCTGCTGAAGGTCCTGAATAGGG
>JAFGGB010000216.1 GCA_016930775.1 Deltaproteobacteria bacterium | reverse complement strand
GTCGAGACCCTTGATCTCGAAATTCATTGACACGAAAAGAACCGTCAGAGTGTCGGGTTCGATGGAGAAGCGACGGCGCACCTCTTCGCGGCGCCGGCGGCGATCCGGCCCATCGAAGCGATCGAGGTCGATGCCCGGATGGATGATCCGGAGTTTCCGGCCGTCTACGGGATATTCCTCCAGAACCTTCTGTCCCGCGAGCTGCGACACAGGCATGAAAAAGCGGCAGCGCCGGCTTGTCATAAGCCGCCGTTCCACCGAAATCGTTGCCCTGTCGTAGAGGCTCATGGATTTATTTCGCACCTCCCGGACCCAGAAGGCGTGAGGCGCTCCGTGCATCGTGAAAAGATCGGCTTCGTAGATGCGGTCATGGGCATGGATCAGGTCGATGCGGTTCCGCCGTATGGCGCGCCCGGCGAAAAAGGCGAAGCTGGAGGTTGTGAGGAATTTTGGAAACCAGATTATCGGCACGCGGTGAAAGGTGATCTGATCGGAGCGGCGAACCCATCGGTTTGCGAAAACATGGATATCGAGATTCTCCCGAAGGGCGAGTCGTTCCGTCATCTCCGAGACGAAACGTTCGGCGCCTCCCACGAGGCCGTACTTGGGTATGACGACGGCAACGGAACGGCGATGTTTATTCATGTCCGCCATGCCCAGAGCATTCCCACCGGACGCATGCGGGTGGCAAAGCCCTGTTTTTTTAGAAACAACGAGAGGGAATCAATGTCCTGACCGTCCCGGGGCCCCCCGTGGACCTCCAGAGCCATCTGGTCTATCCGCGGGAAGAGTTCCGCCGGACAATCATAAAGGATGTCGTACTCGGCGCCTTCGCAATCCATTTTGAGGAGGTGGCATCGCTCGACTCCGTATTGTGTGAATATAGCCGGCAGGTCCAGCGAGGGGACCGTGACGGCGCTCTCGCCGGGGTGGTATTCGGTGAATACCGTTGCGCTGGTGGTGAAGCTGTCGGAAGGATCGAAGGAAAGAGTGATGTGTCCTGGCCGGCCGCTCACGGCGGAGGCAATGCAATCGAGATTGATCCGGGGATTGAGATTTCTGTTGTCCTGAAGCAGCGCGTAGTTGGACGGCATCGGTTCGAAGGCGATGATGCGGCCCGGTTGGAATTTATGTGCCGCAAAGAGGGAAAAATAGCCGGCGTTGGCGCCGACGTCGATGACGGTCGCTCCCTTCGGCGCCGGTCGTTCCAGCCCCTTCATGTAACATTCGTCCATAAAAATTTCTTTGAAGGTCTGGAGGAGACGCAAGGGCATTTTGACGATCAGTCCCGTCCGCGTGGTCCATATAATAATGTCCCTTCGAACCATGCCGGATTTCAACGCCAGGTACAGCCACCAATTGGAAAAGGTTCGAATGAGTCGTCCGTATCTCACAGGCGTTCCTTCTCCCGGCTACGCCAGGAGCGCCGGCGGCAGCGCGAAGTCTTTACGAACCGCCAGCCAGTTCTGGTAATGGAAATTTTCGAGACGCTGGTCATACCGGGGGACAGGGTGCAGGCGATCGGGATGCAGTTTGAAAAACCGATACTCCGCAGTATCGAAGTAGTCGAAAATATCGGCCAGGAGCGTGCGTGAATCGATATTGCATCCTCCGTACTCGAACTGAATCATGGCGACCCGTTTGTTTGTTATCATTGTCCTGGCGCCTTTGAGGACTTCAAGCTCGTGACCCTCCACGTCTATTTTGAGAAAGTCTATCTGCGCGATGGATCGTTCCCGGCAGTACTCGTCGAGAGTGTCGAGGGAGACCGCTTCCGTTTCCTTCTGGGGTTCCAGGGACCAGCCTGCTTCCAGGCCTTTCCTGAGATAGAGCGAATTGATTCCCTCGCCGGGACCGAAAAGGTACAGAAGGCGATCCTCGCGGGAAGAACTCAGCCCTTTATTGTTGAGCCGGACATTGCCGGGGAAGCCTTTTTGTTCAAGAGCCCTGAAGGATTCGGAACTCGGTTCGAAACAGTGAATGGCAAGATCGGGATTGATATCGAGGGCAAGTTGCGTCCATTCTCCCTTGTAGGCGCCGACGTCGAAAACGGTCGAACAAGCGCCGAAGGTCTCCCTCATCAGACGGTATTCCCCGTTTGTAAAGATGTCTCCGTTGTTGTCGCCGTTGCATCGATCGACGTAATCTCTGCAGAAGTTATAGATGTGCCGGTTCTTCGGCATAATTCGCAGCAGCAATCGCTTCATAAATTTACTCTCCGGTTGTTGGCTGTCGATTGATCCATTTCCTTATCACAGGGAAAGGAAATGGGGAACGGGAATCGGGAATCGACGATTGAAAAACTGCCGGGAGCAAAATGGCCCCCGCTTTCCCCGTTCTTTTACCGTTTCGTCATCTCGAAGATCCCGCAGCCGTAACGGCAATGGAAGTTCGCTTTCGCCGCACCGTCGGAGAGGCTTGCGTTTTCGATGAGTTTTCCGCTGTCGTCCACATAGGAAAAGAAATCGATGCGATAGTCTTTTTCGAAGAGATCGCGCAGATAGGGAACGGAAAATACGCGGTGGGCGTTGAATTCTATCCTCTGCTCCCCTATCGGCGCGGAACAATAGAATTTTCCTCCTCGCTGGAGCATGCCGTGCATCTGCCGGAGCCCGCGAAGGTGCCCCTCGTGGTCCACTCTGTCGCCGTACCTGCCCAGACCGAGATGCTCAATAACGTGGAGCGACGAAAGGGAATCGCAATAATCCTTCAGGTTGAAATTTTCACTCATTATGTCGGCCTGCGTGAAGCGTATGTTTCTGATGTCGCGGGGAAGATCGCGTATGTCGAGGACCTCTATCGGCCGGAAGGAAGCGACGTGGGCGACAAAGCCGTCGATTCGCGATCCCACGTCAACGTGCTTTTCCGGTCCATGATCAAAGATGCGCGACGCCACCAGCAGATCCTGATGAAAATAATGTCCTGAGGCGCCGCCGCTTTGCTCATGTCGTTCATGAACGCAGGGATAGAAGGAAGCGATGCTGAAGGGACTGTTTGCGCCGGCAAGCTGTCGCTCCAGCGCCAGGTAATCTTTCAGATAGAACGTCAGGCCCCGAAGGGAGGCGGAGAGCCTGAGGGGCTTGTTCAGGTGCAATAATCGCATAATCGTCAGAACAAGCAGAAACTGCTTCGAAATGTTTCTCATGGCATCGCCTTGCTTGCCGCCGCTTCGCGCTTGCGGAGCGCCTTCCTCCGTTTTCCGGAAGGGATTTTTCGGGAGCGCCTCATGTCGGCTGTTCTTTTCCGTGGATGCGGATAATGTCATCTTTGACGTCGAATGTCCATGAGGGCCGCCGGCTGCGAATGATCTCCCGTATCTCGTCGATCGTTGGATATTCCTTTTCGCCGGTGAAACACCGGGCGTCGTCGATCAGGATTACATGATTCTTCACGGGATGGTCAAGGATATGGCGTAGTTCTTCCCTGACGGGCGTTTCCGAAGAGCCTTTCGCGGTTACGCCGCCGGAATAGTGGCCGTCGAGCCAGAAGAGACAGGGCTCCCTGAGCCCTGCCAGGATCTCGGGCAGGCTGGTGGCGCTGTCGCCTTGGACAATAGTGATGTGACCGTGGCTTCGGAACCTTTGCCGCGCCCCCTCCGCCAGCGCGGAATCCAGTTCTATGGACCAGATGCGCGGGAATGTTGTTCTCACGGCATATACCATGTCGCCGAGATAGGCGCCCGTTTCGATAAAGACATCGAGATGGAATCGACGGCCGTAGTCCTTCACCGTTTCCTGCTTGAGCGCGTCGGGCGGCGGCAGGGGGCGTCCCCTTTTTTCCCAGACTCGCAGGATGCGCCGTTTCCTGATGGCGGCGAAGGGATTTTCCATGGCCTCCCGACCTCCTCAACGTTCATTCCCTGTGGCGCTTCTCGGCGGAACGTAGGGACCATACGATTTTTTTAATTGCTTCGTCAACTTTTTCCTGCTTCGCACATCCTTTCGATATTTTTAGCGCTTTTTGCTCTCATGAAAAAACAATCAAGTTTCTTGAGCGCCCTTGACAGGGGAAAATTGATGTTTATGTTATGCGTGCTTTAGTTCAGTCCGTTATAAAACGTCAATTTTGAACGTAAAAAAATAGATCTAGTGAAAGGAGAACACACAAGGATGAAGATCAGACCTCTGTACGATCGAATTTTGGTGAAGCGCCTCGAGGAAGAGGAGAAGACAAAGGGAGGGATCATCATTCCCGATACGGCGAAAGAAAAGCCTATGCAGGGCGAGATTATTGCCGCAGGCAAGGGCCGTCGGGGCGATGACGGGAAAATTCTTCCGCTGGACGTGAAGGTGGGAGACCGGATTCTCTTCAACAAGTACGCAGGCAGCGACATCAAGATCGACGATGAGTCCTACATGATCATGCGGGAAGACGATGTCCTGGGAATCATTGAGAAGTAATACAACAATAAATAAACAACAGGAAGGCATATAGAAGGAGGAATATTGATGGCTGCTAAATTACTGCAGTATGACGAACAGGCGAGGAAGTCGATTCTTAACGGCGTTAATGCGCTCGCCGATGCGGTGAAGGTAACCCTTGGTCCCAAGGGTCGGAATGTTATCCTGGAAAAGTCCTTCGGCGCGCCGACGGTCACCAAGGACGGCGTCACGGTAGCGAAGGAAATCGAACTGGAAGACAGGTTCGAGAACATGGGCGCACAGATGGTGCGTGAAGTGGCGAGCAAGACGAGCGACGTGGCCGGCGACGGAACGACAACGGCCACTATTCTGGCCCAGGCCATCTACCGCGAGGGCGTGAAGGCCGTAGCGGCGGGAAGCAATCCCATGGATATCAAGCGCGGAATAGACAAGGCCGTGGTAGTCGTCGTCGACGAACTGAAAAAGATGAGCAAACCCACGAAGGATCAGAAAGAGATCGCTCAGGTCGGCACCATCTCGGCGAACAATGACGATACGATCGGTCAGATCATAGCCGAGGCCATGGGCAAGGTCGGCAAGGAAGGCGTCATCACCGTGGAAGAGGCGAAGGGCCTCCTGACCGAACTGGAAGTCGTTGAAGGCATGCAGTTCGATCGCGGCTACCTTTCTCCCTACTTCGTGACGAACGCCGAGAAGATGGAAGTCAACATCGAGAATCCCTTCATACTGATTCACGACAAGAAGATCAGCAATATGAAGGATTTGCTCCCCGTGCTCGAACAGATCGCCAAAATGGGCAAGCCCCTTCTGATCATAGCGGAGGACGTTGAAGGCGAAGCGCTGGCGACACTGGTGGTCAATAAAATCCGCGGCACCTTGAACGTGGCCGCCGTAAAGGCGCCGGGTTTCGGCGACCGCCGCAAGGCCATGCTGGAAGACATCGCCACCCTCACGGGCGGCCGCGTCATTTCCGAAGAGATGGGCGCCAAGCTCGAGAACACCAAGATGGACGATCTGGGACACGCCCGGAAGATCGTGATCGACAAGGACAACACGACGATCATCGACGGCGCCGGCGAGAAGAGCGCCCTGGAAGGCCGCGTGAAGCAGATCAGAGCGCAGATCGATGAAACCACGTCGGACTACGATCGCGAGAAGCTTCAGGAGCGGCTGGCGAAACTGGTCGGCGGCGTGGCCGTTATCCGCGTAGGCGCAGCCACCGAGACGGAGATGAAAGAGAAAAAGGCCCGGGTGGAAGACGCCCTGAACGCCACGAGAGCAGCCGTGGAAGAAGGCATCGTGCCGGGCGGCGGCGTGGCCTATATCAGAACTATTGAAGCGCTGGACAAGTTGAAAATGGATGGCGATCAGAAATTGGGCGCCGCCATCATAAAGAAGGCAATCGAGGAACCGCTCCGGATGATCGCCCAGAACGCCGGTTTCGAGGGTTCCATCGTCGTGGAAAAGGTGAAGGTCGGCAAGGAAGACTTCGGCTTCAACGCCTTGACGGACGTCTATGAGAACCTCATGGCAGCAGGCGTCATCGATCCCACGAAGGTGGCTCGGACGGCCCTGCAGAACGCGGCAAGCGTAGCCGCCCTCATGCTTACCACGCAGTGCATGGTGGCCGAAAAGCCGAAGAAGGAAAATCCAATGCCGATGCCTCCCGGAGGCGGTTACGGCGACATGATGTAAGCGAGCAAATGTTTCAGCGTCAAAGCCCCCCGTGAAAACGGGGGGCTTTTTTTTTCTTCAAGTAAAAAGTGACGAACTCGGAAAAGGCGACGCATGGGGCGTCAAAAGTAGTTGCCACTTTTCGGCCTTGTATGCTATTAGCCTCAGAATCATTGTCGATGGATACCGGGAGTCGGGGCCTCGCCGGACCTTCAGGAAGCCGATCGTTCGCGGCGTCGAATAATCCCACCCGCACTTACAGAGAGAGCATTGCGGAAAAAAGACGATGCTCTGTCAGGAGAGATCATGGATTACAAGAACACTCTTAATCTGCCGAAAACCGATTTCGCCATGAAGGCGAACCTCGCGCAAAAAGAGCCTGAAACGCTGGCCTGGTGGGAAAGCATTGATGTTTATGGGAAGATACGAGAGGCGTCCCGCGGACGGGAACCCTACATCCTCCACGACGGCCCTCCCTATGCCAACGGCGATATTCATCTTGGCACGGCGCTGAACAAGATCATCAAGGATATCGTCATAAAATCGAAAAATATGGCTGGTTTCGACAGCGTTTACGTGCCAGGCTGGGATTGCCACGGGCTCCCCATCGAACATCAGGTGGACAAACGGCTGGGCGAGAAGCGGCATGCCGTTCCGCAGGCGGAAAAGAGGCGTCTGTGCCGCGCCTATGCCCAGGGTTTCGTCGGCATACAGCGGGACCAGTTCAGGCGTCTCGGCGTTTTCGGCCAGTGGGACGAACCATACGTGACGATGGACTACGATTACGAAGCCGCGACTGTCGCGGAATTCGCCAAGCTTCTGATGAACGGTTCCGTCTATCAGGGAAGAAAGCCCGTGTACTGGTGCGCCTCCTGCCGGACGGCCCTCGCAGAGGCGGAGGTTGAGTACGCCGATCACAGGACTCCCTCGATATATGTGAAGTTTCCCCTGGCATCCGATCCGTCGGAACGCGTCCCCGAACTGGCGGGAGAGCGGGCGAGCGTCGTGATCTGGACCACGACCCCCTGGACGATCCCGGCGAACCTGGCCATCGCCCTCCACAAGGATTTCGATTACGTCGCCGTGAAGGTGCAAGGCGAAGCGCTTATTCTGTCGAAGGACCTCCTCGATTACTGCCTCGACGCCTTCGGCTTCCGGGGAGAACCCTATGAAATCGTCGCCGAGTTTAAAGGCAATGCGCTGGAAGGACTCTCCTGCCGTCATCCCTTCATCGATCGCGAAAGCGTTCTCATCACGGCGCCCTTCGTGACGCTCGATGCCGGAACGGGCTGCGTTCATATCGCCCCCGGCCACGGGCAGGAGGACTATGAAATCGGTCTCCAGTACGGTCTCGACGTTTACGCCCCCGTGGACGACAACGGCAAGTTCACCGCCGACGTTCCGTTCTTTGCGGGAAAATTCGTCTTCGATGCGAACGGCGACGTCAAGAACAAGCTTGGGGAGGTAGGCGCGCTTCTGGGTTCTCAGGAGATGGTTCACCAGTATCCCCATTGCTGGCGCTGCAAGAATCCCATTATTTTCAGGTCGACGGAACAGTGGTTCGTTTCCATGGAGAAAAACGATCTTCGAACGAAGGCCCTGGAAGCGATAAACTCCGTCGCCTGGGTCCCCTCCTGGGGCCGGGAACGCATTTACGGCATGGTGGAAAACCGGCCCGACTGGTGCATCTCCCGGCAGCGGCTCTGGGGAGTGCCCATAACGGTCTTTTTCTGCAAGGGTTGCGGCGCGGCCGTCTACTCAAAGGAGATTCTCGATCACGTCGTTTCGCTGGTGCGGGAACATGGCGCCGATGTCTGGTTCGAACGGGAAGCCAACGACCTCGCGCCCGCGGGCACGGCCTGCCAGAAGTGCGCGGGCCGGGATTTCGAGAAAGAAACGGATATCCTCGATGTCTGGTTCGATTCCGGCGTCAGCCACGCCGCCGTCCTGGAAAACGACGCGCGATGGAAGGGTCTTCGTTCGCCCGCCGATCTCTACCTCGAGGGAAGCGATCAGCATCGCGGATGGTTTCACTCGTCGCTCCTTGAATCGGTGGGAACGCGGGGCAGGGCGCCCTACGCAACGGTTCTCACTCACGGTTTCGTCGTCGACGGCCAAGGCAAGAAAATGTCCAAATCGCTGGGGAACGTCATCGATCCCCAGAAGATGGTGGATAAATACGGCGCGGAAATCCTCCGGCTGTGGGTCGCCGCCGAGGATTACACCATGGACATCCGCATCTCCGATGAGATCCTGAAACGGCTCATCGAAGCCTACAGGCGGATTCGCAACACGAGCCGTTACATTTTAGGGAATCTCTACGATTTCGATCCGGCGGTCCACACGGTTTCCCCGGAGGACATGGAGGATTTCGACCGGTGGGCGCTCCATCGCCTCCAGGAGGTTGTCCGCCGCGTCAGGCGCGCCTATGAGGCCTTTCAGCTCCACGTGGTCTACTATACCCTGTACAACTTCTGCACCGTCGAACTCAGTTCGATCTATCTCGACGCGCTCAAGGACAGGGTCTATACGTCGAAAGAGAATTCTCCCGAGCGGCGGTCCGCTCAGACGGCCCTCTACCTGATCCTCGACGCCATGACCCGCCTCCTTGCGCCGGTCCTCACCTTTACGGCCGAAGAAATCTGGAGTTGTCTGCCCGCGACGGAAGGCAAGACCGAGAGCGTCCACATGGCGCTGTTCCCCGAGGTGGATCCGCGGTTTTGCGACGAGCAACGGGGCGAACTATGGGAGACCCTGATCGCCCTGAAGGGTGAGATATCGAAGGCCGTGGAAACGGCCCGGCAGAACAAGACCGTAGGCCATTCCCTCGACAGCCGGGTCGAATTGATCCTTCCTGAAAAACTGGGAAAGGTTCTCGAAGGGAGGCGCGAGGAATTGAGGCGCCTGTGCATCGTTTCACAACTTGAGTTCGTCGAAGAGCTGTCGGCGCCGTCGGTTTGCGCCGGCGATGTGTTCGAGGGACTGCGGATCGGCGTTTCGAAAGCCCTGGGCGGCAAGTGCGAGCGATGCTGGAACTACAGCGAATCCGTCGGAGACAATGAAGAACATCCTTCGATATGCGCGCGCTGCGTCGAAAATCTGTAACGATGTAAAAAAGCGCAAACTGCGGGCCATGCGGCGGAGATGGAGCCGCATGGGGCGATTCCGGGGACCGTGTCCATGAAAAGATATTACATTTTTCTGGGTTGCCTTGTCGTTGTCCTGCCCCTCGACCAGATTACGAAATACCTGATCGACGGCGCCGTCGCCCTTCACCAGTCGATTGTCGTCATTCCGGGTTTTTTCAACATCACCTATGTGCGAAACCCGGGAGCGGCCTTCGGTTTTCTCGCCGGCGCCCCGTCCTTTGTCCGGTCGCTCTTCCTCATTGTCCTGTCGCTGGCGGCCATGGCGCTCATTCTCTACTACCTTATCCGAAGCGCATCCCGGGACCTTCTCATGTCCACCGCCCTTTCGCTTGTCTTCAGCGGCGCCGTGGGAAATCTCATCG
>JAFGGB010000215.1 GCA_016930775.1 Deltaproteobacteria bacterium | reverse complement strand
ATTTGTTTGATCGTGCTGTACGCCCTATGTGCAATTCGGATCGAACATGCCTGGGCTGGCTCTCGATCGCCGATACAGTGGAGAGTCGGCGATTCGTGGCTTGTGGAGGCTCAATATCTTCGGATGGGTTCGCAGTTCTGGGATGATAAAGTTTATACGTGGATATATACCGTTGAATCACCCGAATTGTACGGAAATCGAAACTGCAATGTCATATCCGTCGTAAACGTTGACGGAACAATCGGGCAAAGAACGAGACTCTATTTTAACGCCGGCGAGGGCACGATCGCCGGCGTTGCGATCCAAAAGAAACAGGGAGACATCTGGACCGGCATCGATATGCCTCAGACTGGAAAGGACCCGGTTGCCACGGAACGGGGATTGGCGCCGTACGACTGGCCGGTCTTTCCTCTTTTGCCTGAAAACTGCTCCGTTTTCGCATCCTACAAGGACTTGCAGGGCGATTTGAAAATAAGGCGGGAAGTTACGCAGTGTGTAAAGAAAGTTGAAGCTGTAAATGCTCCTCCAAATTCGGTTCTCGGGAGGAAGGGAACAGAATTGTTTGAAGTGACGTGTCATAAAGGCGAGAGATTGCTTTTTAAGCAGTACTGGGGTGATGTTGACTGTTGGCCGGTCTACGGAGAAAATTCTTCAATGCGCTACTGGAAAAAATAGGATGAAGTTGACTATGCGTGCCATAATAAGAGCTTGTTGTGCAGCCTGCATGTGCTTTGTTGCCGTAAACGCGCTGGCTTCCGGATGCGAGTTGCAGAAAATGCCGTGGTCGGGCTATTGGTGGCCGACTCTTATAGGAGGACTCGCAAATGGAGGCGACTACGATGGAATGCCGTCGCCTCTCGCTAAGTACGATAAAGTTGTTTATGGTTATTATCCAGGACCTGCGACAAATTTTGGCGCGAGCCGGTATTATCGTCCGGACGGCAAGTCATGGGGGGGCATGTGCTTCAATGTGGCTGCGGCGGCGATCATGGAGGCGGAACCGACGAGCAGGGGAATTTACAATGGCGTGATATTCAATGTGGGAGACAAGAAGGGACTTTTGACCGCCGCATATGACAGCGCCCTCTATGTACGTTATCCAATTGCATCTCCCGTGGACTTCCATGAGCTGATGTACAGATTTCTCTGCGAGGAGCGAACATCGGTGATTATCGATATAGGCTGCGGCGAAGAGATCTGGACCTACCCGGTCTTCAAGTTCGAATCGTCGTCGCAGAGAGCAGGGTCGCGCATTCATTACGAGACGAGGATAGACTATGCCTCCAGCGAGGTAACGCCCGATTTTACAGGCACGAAACGGTCAATGGCCGTCTATAATTATTATTTTGATCTTGCTGAAGACGGAACGACGGTCATCGGAAGCGGATGGGAATATGGAAGCGGTTCCTGCCCGCCAAAGGACGTCTATGAGATATTCGGACCTGATCCGGTTAACGATTCGTTAGATTACGAAACCGTAAAAAAAATTGTAGCGTCGGTGGACGATTCTTTCGAGGAAAACGATTCTTTTGACGCCGCGGTGCAGATCGGGCCTGGAACGAATACGATGCTTGCGATCGACGACGATTTTTTCAAGCTGTCCATCCGCACAGGCGATCAGCTTACGGTTATCATAGATTCCGAGTCCGAGAACGGTCTTGCTACTGAAATTTACGACATTAATCGATTGAAAATCGGAACGATCAACGGTTCGGGCATTTATTCGTTCGACGCCCTGAAAACAGGCGATTATTTTGTTCGAGTCAGACCTCTTAACATGGGTGACGAAATAATCTACTCGATTTCTATTATGTTAAAGCTTCCCTACACCTACTATTTCCCGGTGAATCCGCCGGGTCTATGGTCCGAGGGCGTTGGTTTTCTGAATGACGAGGGGGAGCTTGACCGAGTGATCATGACGCTCGTCGACAGAAGCGGGGCCGTCAAGAAGAGCCATGCGATCGAAAAGTCTTCCGGAGCATTTCAACGCCGCGGATCTCTGGAGACGGATTTTAATCTAACCCAGATGGAAGACGGTTATGTGCGGATCGACTCCGATACGCCGCTGCAGGGCTTCATGGCCGTCACAGACGGAAACAGCAGATCTTTCGGAATGAACGCCCTGTCGAAAGATGCGGCTTCAAGCGCCATTTATTTCCCTCATATCGCGAAAACCGACGGATGGAAAACTACTTTCGGCATCATTAATGTGAGCGCCAGTTCCATTACCATTGTCAGACAGCCCTTTGACGAGCAGGGCTTCAACCTGCCATCCGATTCTTTGAAACTTAATGCTGGCCAGAAGATGGAATTTCAAACGCCGACCTCATTGCTTCCTTCCGCCGCCAGGTCTCTTTCGATTGCGGTGGCTGGTGGAAAAGCAGCGATTATAGGGTATATGAAGTGCATCTTGCCATGGGTGATGCCGCGTGGAGAAGCATTCATAGCCTTGTCATCCAATGGCTATAGAGAAAAGCTTATTGTTCCGCATGTTGCGTCTAACGATGAATGGAAAACGGGAATGGCTCTTATGAATGTTGGCGAGAGCGCGACGATAGGGAACATTGACGCTTATGACGCTTCCGGTGCTTTTATAGCGCGCGTTCCTGTAGAGCTGGCGCCCAAACAGAATTTTGCGGCGGAGATATCAACTATATTTACCGGAGTCCTTCCTGAAATTATCGCTTCGCTGAAGATTGCATCGACAGGCGGGTCGCCGCTCTGCGGCTTCATCAAGTATATTTCGACCGATGGATACCAATTGGAAGGGATGCAGATAAAAGGTCCTGATGGATCGAAGCTGCGACTGCCGCTCGTTGCTGAAACAGATTCATGGAACACGGGTATTGCCGTGATGAATGCCGGCGCCGTACCGGACAACATTGTATTGAAACTGTTCGATTCGGAAGGGTCGGAGATCTGTTCGCGAGAGCGGACTCTCAATCCTAACGCAAGAATGGCTGAGACCACAGATGCCTTATTTGACGGCTGCCTTTTGGACGGTCCCTCCTATATGACGGCAGAATCGTCTCTCGGCAACCCGCTGAGTGGATTGTTCCTGATGAACAGCGACGAATGCCGATGGCTTTTGGGCGATTCGCTTCAATAAAAAAAGGCGCTCCGTCATACCGATGGAGCGCCCCTTTTCTCTGTTTTATTACATTCTCGATACGTTGTTATTTACTGTCTACGCCCAGTTTTTTCAATTCCTGTCGAGTTGACGGTTTGCTCAGGTTCATGAACCAATTGTTGTTTTCCCAGATCCATTCTTCGTTTGCCATGAATGTGAAATTGTACCCGCCGCTGTTGATGATGAATTCGACAATCACCCGTCCTCGTTTCCCCGGCTCTTCTATCGCCGCACGCAGAATGTTGTATTTTTTTACGGCCGTTGCGCCTTCCTTGCCATATTTCTCTCTACTGACAGCCTTCCTTTTACTTTCCGCCAGAATGTCGTAGACTTTTCCCCAATCCATACTTATTTTCGCATCCCACATTGTTCTTGCGCGGGTTACGAGAGAATCCTGGCTTTCTCCTGACGGCATGCCGCTAAGCGATGCGCATCCTGCGACGATGCCGAGCGCTACTATGATTGCTGAAAGTTTAAATCCGATTTTAGTATTCACTGCTTCTTGCCTCCCTGTGTGCCTTTTTCCATTAGTGTGCGTCTTATGAACTCTTCCGGAGACAGTTTCCTGATCTCGCTCATCTCTTTCTCCACCTGCTCCGTCAATTTTTTCTGCAAAGCACTGCTGATCTCTGTTCCTAGAATGGCAACGACAACTTCGCTGTCTTCAATTCGCTTGCTCAGTTTGATAACGCGTTCATTCGAAATGTCCACACGCCCGTCGCTTGTTTTTTCTATGGTAACCGCACCAAGTTCAGCTCCATCGGGGCTGACGATGAAAACGGGAACAGGCGATGCTGCCGATTTGCCGGTCACCTCGGCAATCGTGGTGGATCCGGCGCAACTGCCCGCCGGCAGATCCGACTTGCCCGCGCTATTGAAGGAACTGGCGACTATTAGATCTATGCCTCGAACAGTTGAAGCCAGTTTTTGAGTTTCTTCGGTGGAAAGCTGGGACAACAGCAAGACAATGTCGGACTGATTCCGCACCTCGGGAAGGAGCTTCGCGAGAGCAGCTTCAGCTTCGATGACTTGGATCTCTTCACTTTCCGCATTTAACGCTGTCACGCCTGAAAGGCGCGGGGACATTACGCCGAGCACTCCTATCGTTAGATTGCCTTGTTTGATGAGAGCGTAAGGCTTCGCGTATGACGCCGTCTGATCCTTGAACAGTATGTTCGACGCAACAGCCGGGAACGCAGCCTTGTTAAGCACTCGTTTCATGGTTTCGATTCCGAGGGTCATTTCGTCCGATCCGATATTGATTGCCCCGTAGTCGATTAAATTCATGCTCTCGATTGCAAGGGCGCCTATATTTTCCATAACCTGCTCTGAATATTTCTTATTCCTGCCGATTATGTTTCCTCCGTCGATCAGAAGGACGTTTTCGCCGTTTGCCCGCAGCTCATCGGCCACGGTTTTTACACGGGCAAGACCGCCCGTTGTCTTGCCGCCTCACCCGGGTACGGGCGTAAGATGACCTTGAAT
>JAFGGB010000214.1 GCA_016930775.1 Deltaproteobacteria bacterium | reverse complement strand
GAGATATAATGAAATTCGTTGACGAGGCCAAGATCTTCGTGAAAGCGGGGAACGGCGGCAGAGGCTGCGTAAGCTTCCGGAGGGAGAAGTTCATCCCCCGGGGCGGTCCCGACGGTGGAAACGGCGGCAAGGGAGGCGACGTGATTTTTGTTGCCTCCCCGAGTTATCGAACACTTCTGCATCTCCAGTACAATCAACATCACCGGGCGGAGCGGGGCGGCCATGGAGAAGGCAACAACAGATCCGGCAAGGGTGGAGAGGACATAATAATTGCCGTGCCCGTGGGCACGGTCATTCATGACGCGACAACGGGCGAACTGCTGGCGGACCTCTCGGAGGAGGGCCAGCCGCATATCATCGCCTCCGGCGGCATCGGCGGCAAGGGAAATGCTCACTTCAAGTCTTCTACGTACAGAGCGCCCCGTTTTGCCCAGCCGGGAATGGAAGGCGAAGAGAGAACGCTGCGGCTGGAGCTGAAATTGCTGGCAGACGTAGGCATCATCGGATTTCCCAACGTGGGCAAATCGACATTCATATCGAGAATATCGGCGGCGAAACCGAAAATCGCCGATTATCCCTTTACAACCCTCGTGCCCAACCTGGGCGTCGTTCGGTACGGCGACGATTCCTTTGTCGTGGCCGACATTCCTGGACTCATCGAAGGGGCTCACAGGGGAATGGGATTGGGGACCCGGTTTCTCAAGCATATTGAACGCACGACTGTTCTCGTTCACATCCTGGATATTAGCCGTGAAGACTCTCAGGACCCATGGAGCGATTTCACCGCAGTGAACAATGAACTTGTCAGCTTTGACAGCCGTATGGTACAGAAACCACAAATCATAGCCGTCAACAAAATCGATCTGCCGGCAACGCGTGAACGGCTGTCCGAGATATCCGAACGATTCCGGCGCGAGGGACTGATCCTCTACCCCCTTTCCGCCGTAACGGGCGAGGGTGTAAAAGAACTGCTGGGGGCCGTAGCGAAAGCTTTGGCGCACAATCAGAATGCGGGGAAATTTCATGGAAGAACTGCGGAAGACAATCCTGAAGAATACTAAGCGGGTTCTCGTCAAGGTCGGGAGCGGCGTTCTCACGGGCAAAGAAGGTCTCGATCTGGAAATCATAGAAGGATTCGTAAACGATATCGCCGAAATATCCAGGTCGGGGCATCAATTCGTCCTGGTCTCTTCAGGCGCAATCGCCTCTGGCAAGCATCGCATGGGTTTCACCGGCAAGCTCTACAGTCTCCCTCAAAAGCAGGCCCTTGCGGCTATCGGCCAGGGCAGGCTCATGCGGGTATATTCCAATGCCTTCGGAAAGCATGGCATGATCGTCGCCCAGATGCTTCTGACAATGAGCGATCTCATCGACCGGCAGCGGTTTCTCAACACCCGGAACACGCTCTCGACATTGCTCGAATGGCACGTTCTTCCGATTATCAACGAAAACGACACTGTCTCCGTCGACGAGATCAAGTTTGGCGACAACGACAACCTTGCAGCCATGATGGCGAATATCATGGAGGCGAACATCGTCATCAACCTCACCAATACCGAAGGGCTCTTCGATAAAAATCCGTCAAGCGACGCCGACGCCACACTGATTCCTCTTGTCCGGGAAATCACCGAATCAATCGAGTCGATGGCCAGTTCCGAGGCGGACCCTCTGGGCATGGGGGGCATGAAGAGCAAAGTCATGGCGGCAAAGAAGGTAACGGCCTTCGGCATCCCTTACATCATAGCCCCGGGCAAAAGGCACGGAATCCTCCGGGAGATTTTCGACGGCGGGGAGGTCGGCACGCTCTTTCTTCCCATGGAACAGCATCTGCGGAGCAAAAAATACTGGATTGCATACACGCTCAGGTCCCGCGGCAAGCTCCATCTCGATGACGGCGCACGGGACGCCATCGTCTACCAGGGCAAAAGTCTTCTCCCCTCGGGAATCGTCAAGGTCGAAGGAGTTTTCACCATCGGCGATCCCGTGACCTGCATCGATGGTCAGGGGAACGCCATCGCCAAAGGACTGGTGAATTATTCCTCGGGCGATATAAGCAAAATAAAAGGACTCAAGACGTCTCACATCGAGCAGGTCCTGGGCGAGAAGCTCTACGACGAAGTGATCCACCGCGACAACCTGGCCGTCTCGGGCGACGACGGAAAGAAGCAACCCTGATTGTCACTGACAATCGCCATTCCACAGGCAGTCCCTTTCAACAGTTTCTTCATCGGCAAAGCGAACTCCCTCCTTCTGAAGGAGAAGCCTCTTCAGGGAAGATCCGCCGCCGAACTTTCCTATGTTGCCGCCGGAACGGACGACACGGTGACAGGGAAGGACGAGGGGAAAAGGATTTTCCGCCATCGCTGTCCCCACGGCCCGGGCGGCGCCTGGCGCACCGGCCAAGCGCGCGATAACGCCGTAGGCAGCAACCATGCCGAGAGGTATCTTGAGCGCTGCTTCCATGGAACGCCTATGGAAGAAACTCAGCCGGTCCATCTGAAGATATTCCAGGGTTCCCTCCGCCGATCGGCCCTCGATGATTCCCGCGAGAAGCTCGCAGAAGTGTTCGATTTTGCTGTTTGAAGCCGCTTCGGAACCGGGCGCTGCAGCTGCAATGCACTCCTCCATGGCAAGACCCTGTCGGGGAAGAAGGATTTCCCAGACCATAGCATTATCCCGATCTCCCTTCCAGATGAGACCGATGACGCCGACCGTTGAAGGAACGAACTCGTAGTATAAAAATGTTGCCGTCATATTTTCCCCTACGCATCTTTTTTCTTTATCTTCAGCAATTGAATCAACTGTCTGCAAAAGAGTCAACAAAAAATCCGCTGCAGTTTCATCCGATCCCTTTTAACTCTCGATTCCAGCCCGCTTTTATGTCATCATTGAAACTACCGGTGAGCATCACCGTGCTGATTCTTGGAAAGGAATGGTTTTACGGTAATATGGAATCCTTGAATGTATTGATCGCACGGAAGCTCACGCCGGAGCTTCTTGCTCTCACGGAAGACGCCTCCCTGGGGATGACGCCGATCTACGATCCCGCCTTCAGTTCCGTCGAAGTATCCGATTCGCTTGACCGGCATCCCAAAACGGACGTTTTATTCACGATCAACGGTCCCGACAGATGGTCGCCCTCATGGCGACTCCGCTGGATACAGCTCTCATTTGCCGGCGCCGAGCATCTTGTCTGGGGCGTTATTCCGCCCAATCTGCCTGTAACGACGGCCAGCGGCGCCAACAGTGTCGCCATGGCGGAACATGCCTTCGCCCTCATTCTGGCTCTGCGGCGCAGAATCAATCTCATCATGGAACTTCAGGCCGAACGCCGGTGGCCCGAGAGGCGGGAACGCTGGTTCTCCTTCGCCGTTCCCCTGCTCCGGGACCAAACGCTGGGCATCCTGGGCTACGGGGCCATCGGCCGCGAAATCGGCCGCCTGGGCGCGGCTTTCGGCATGCGAGTACTGGCTTATAAGCGGAATCCCCAGGAAAAGAGCGACACCGGATACTATCTTCCCGGCACGGGCGACCCGCTGGGCGTTATACCCGAACGGTATTACGGTCCCAGCGAACTGCGTGAATTCTTCGCAGAGAGCGACGTGGTGGTGAACATCCTGCCGGCCACGAAGGAAACGGAAGGCTTAGTCGACGGTCCCGCCCTGAGAGCCATGAAACCGGAAGCCCTTTTCGTAAATATAGGGAGAGGTTCGACAGTCAGGGAAGAAGATCTCATCGATGTTCTGACTTCGAAGACAATCGCCGGGGCTGCCCTGGATGTAACGGCCGCTGAACCCCTGCCCCCTGAAAACCCTCTGTGGCGCATACCCAATGTCATCGTCGGACCCCATGTGGGAGGATTCTTTGCGGAATATGACCGCTCCTGCATTCTTCTACTGAAAGAGAATCTCCGCCGGTTCCGCTCGGGAGAAGCCCTGCTGAATCCGGTAAACCGGGGATTGGGTTACTGACGGCGCCGCCTCTTTCAGGCCTGTCGGCCGGGACGTCCCTGTTTCACGAGCCTTTCCACGGCATCTAAATATTCCTGGAAACCCCGAAGGAAAAGATCGTTGTGACCGGCGCCGGCGATAAGCAGGAAATCTTTACTGACGCTCGCGGAGGCTTCGTAAAGGGCCCGGCCGTCGGTATAGGGTATGATCCTGTCGGACTCGCCGTGGATGACAAGAATCGGAGCGGCGACACGCATTATTTTCTCGATGTGAGACAGCCCGGCCTCCTCGACTAAGCCCAGAATCTCTTCGGGAACGCCAAGGAAGCGGAGAAGAGGTATCGTATACGCGAAGGCGCTTTCCAGGATAAGCCCACGAACTTCCTTCTGCCGTTCCGCGGCTATTTCCAGGGCCGGCGCGCTCCCCAGGGAACGCCCCATGACAAAACGGTCTCCTCCGCAACCCCTGTCATCGAGATAGCGGACCATAAAATCCCAGATGTCTATGGCATCTTTCAGAAGGGCCGTCACCGTCGGCATCCCTGTCGACCGCCCGTAGCCCCGATAATCGGCGGCAAAAAAATTCATGCCCCGGGCAACAAAATGAGGGGCCAGGTCATCGTAATCGGCGATGATTTCACCGTTGCCGTGGAAGAAGAGGATCGTCGGCGCCTGCGTCCCGGCTAGAAAGTATCGGGCGCCGATTCTATCGCCGCCCGATACGGGAATTAGCAGATCTGCATCATCACGGGAGAATCGGCCATATTCGCGCCGGGGATGGAAGAGCAACGTCAGGACTTCCGGCCGGTCGAGCATTTCAAGATTGTTCGTCGCCTTCTGTGGTTTTTCTTTCTGTCCGTTCATAAAAATCCGCTCCGTCACAGAAACTGCGTCAATTGCCGCAGGATTGCGGAACACCGTCCGGGACCAGTGAATTTGAATCCTACATGATGTATGCTCTCTATGCAACAATGGTACAGTATGTTTCAAAAACCGGTAAAGGAGGGCGCCTATGCTTCCCCATATTCTCCTGTCCGAAGAAGAACGAACATTGCAGGAGGAGGTTCGAAATTTTGTCAAGAGGGAGGTCTCTTCAGATCTCATCAAACGCATGGACAAGGATGAAGTCACGTATCCCCGGGACTTCGTCCGGGCGTTGGGGGAACGGAATCTCCTGGGCCTGCGATTCCCCCGGGAATACGGCGGCCGCGGAATGTCCTGGGCGGCCGAGATCGCCGCACTGGAAGAAATCGGCGTCCTCGGGACGACGCTTGGATGCGCCTTTTCCATGCCCTCCATCGTCGGAGAGGCCCTGGTGAAATTCGGCTCGGAAGACCAGAAGGAACGTTTCCTCAAGCCGCTCCTCCGAGGCGAACTGATATCGGCCGAGGCGCTCACGGAACCCCGGGGAGGATCGGACTTCTTCGGCGCCGCAACGAGAGCGGAGCTGAAGGACGGAAATTTCACCGTTCGAGGTCAGAAACGCTTTGTCGTTGCCGCCGACGGAGCTGATTTCTTCATCGTCTACTGCAACACTAACCCCGGCGGCAAAGCTCACGAGCGGATCAGCCTTATCCTGATCGAGAAAGACCGTGAAGGCGTCGAGACGAAATACCTTTACGGCCTTCTGGGCACCAGGGGCGGCGGAACGGGACGACTCCTTTTCCGGGATGTCAAGGTGCCAGAATCGAACCTCATCGGGGGGTTGAATAGAGGATCGGAAATTTTCAATTCCATGATGGTCCCTGAACGGT
>JAFGGB010000032.1 GCA_016930775.1 Deltaproteobacteria bacterium | reverse complement strand
GCAATGGGCCTCGCAGGTTCCGCAGCCGACGCATCGCGTCAGGTCCACAAAGGGCGCCCTCGCCTCTTTCGTTTTTCCCCCCCGTGTTCTGAATTCTTCCAGTTCCAACCTGATCGCCTTTTCCGGCGTGGGACAGACTTCTTCACAAACTGCGCAGGAAATGCCGAAAGCCCAGGGCAGGCATCGTCCTCTATCGATCATTGCGGCACCGATGACCGTCGAGGCCTTTTCCGCAAGCGAGAGCCGTCGTATGGCCCCAGTGGGGCAGACCTGGCCGCAGAGGGTGCACCGGAACTCGCAGTGGCCGATGGCGGGCACGAGGATCGGCGTCCAGAGCCCTTCGGCGCCCGCTTCGAGAAACGTAGGCTGCAAGCCGTTGGTGATGCAGACTTTCATGCACTCACCGCAACGGATGCAACTCTTGAGGAATTCGTCCTCCGGCAGGGCGCCGGGAGGGCGGATCAAGTCTCCCGAGAAAACGGCTGCCCGGGAGAGCGGCATTGTTCGAAAGAAAGGCGTCGCCGCAACGCCTGCAAGAGCCGCAAGAAAGAGCCTTCGTTTGCCGATGTCCAGGGGGATTGCCGGCATGGCGCCGCGACGGCTGTACCTGACGGCGCCGGCGGGACAGGGATCGTCGCAGGCGAAGCAGAGATGGCATTCCGCCGCTATCGAGACGCCCTTTTCGTCGGCAACGGCGCCTGCCGTGCAATGGCGAAGACAGGTTCCGCAGGCCGTGCAGCCTTCGCTGACGGACCGCTTCACGAGAGCGTGCTGTGAACAGAGCCCGAGAAGCGCACCCAGAGGGCAGAGGTATCGGCACCAAAAACGGCGTTCCAGGATATTCAGCGCCAGAACGCTTGTGAAAATGGCGCCGATGAGAAGACCCTGCCGAAAGAAGGGTTGATAGAAGGCAAGAAATGTTCCCCGGAAGATCCTCGAGAGAGACTCAGCAACTTGCGTGAATCCTATCGATTTGAATTCACTGATAAATTCTAGAAGACAGTTTGCCAGGTAATTAAGTGCAGGGTAGAAACTGAGAGAAAAGGACCTGATTGTGAGAGATAGCGGATCGAACAGTCCTGCCAGTTGCACCGTTCCGAGAGACAGGGCGAGAAGGATGGCGAGGAGATAATATTTTATCCTGAACCAGGATCGCCGCCGGGATATTGTTGGCGAGCCGGCGGCAGCTCCCGCCAAGGCGTTCATCGTTCCCAGAGGACAGATCCAGCCGCAGAAGAACCGGCCCCCTATCGCCGTAAGCGCCAATGTTGCCAGCGACCAGAGAAGCATCAGAGCAATCCTGTGGGACGACAGGATTGAAGAAAAGAATATCAGCGGGTCAAGGTCAAGAAAAATCCGTACGGGATAGCCGAGTTCGTCGTTGCCCTTCGATTCCGTTTGGAGGAAAAGAAAGAAAAAGAGCAGGAGAAAAAACGCTTGGGAGGACCGTCGAAGCCACAGCAGATAGGGGACGTCCGATGCAAGGTTGAAAAGGCGGGACTTTTTCGCCATCGATCATATCCTTTTCCGTCTGACGACAAGCCGGGCAAGGTCCATCGTTCCGAGACCCCGTTCATGGCCTATCCTGACATATCCCAGATCGCGGCCTTCCATGCCGAACAGCGAGGCGCCCAGGGAATCAACGGCCACTTGGTCGACGCCGGCAATGACGGTGTCCAGTTTCGACACGTCTTCGATTCGGCTGCCTTGAGGACCGTTGTTCCTGAGGATTCTGACGGCGTCAAGGACGACGAGGGTTGGTTTGACAAAGAAAGCCAGATCAACAAGGCTCTCGTCGATACGTTGGTGAATTCGGCTTCGCCACCCGCCCATAACGCCCATGAGATTTTTCATGCCCAGCGTCAGAATTGACGTTCCGTGGGTTTTTGCTATAGGAACATTGATCAGTTTGTCGGCCTCAAGGATGTCGCGATAGATAGGCCATCGTTTCAGAATTGTCCCTCCCAGGGTTGCATCGATGAATCTTCGGTCTTCAACGTAGGAGACAGCAGCCCCGGCCGCCGCAGCCGCGGCGGCGATGCCGCTTTGGGTGTAACAACGGCGGGGGTCGCTCACGGTGTTATCAAGCACGGTAACTTTATTCGCTCCAGCTGAAAGAGCGAGGCGCACAAGTTCGGCGACGACATGAGGATTAGTCGTGGCTGCCATTTCCGGCGGACGGTCCCAGCCAATGTTGGGCTTTACGACGACCCTGTCGCCCCGGCCGACAAACCGGCTCATTCCGCCGAGAATTTCCACCGCTGACCTGGTGATGGTTTCGGGCGACAAACCGCTGACCACGGCGATATCGGCCGGCGCTGAAGCGTCCGCTGCGAGCGCCAGCCGAAGAATCTTACGGGGTGCGGAGAAACCGAGGCCGGCGAAAAAAACCGTTGAAAGAAATATGCGGCGGTTCATCATAGGCGGACAACCTCTGCGTACAGCGGATCTTGTTTTATTGTATATGAAAAAACGCCGACCGGACATCTTTTATTCATTGACAGAGCCGAACGCGAGCCGCATTGACTACCGAGAATCTTTATACTAAAGTGACAAATATTTTCCGAAGACATTTCTGCAACGAAAAGGAGGAAGCGCGCATGATGAGGAAAATGGCAGTCCTTTCCGTTTTCTGCTGCGTTATTGTCGCTCTGATCGCTGGGTGCGGCGCTATGGAGAAAATGGTCGAACCGACGGCCAAGACGGACGAGGGCGCCGCCCTCGATCTTCCGCCTTACGATGGCCCCCGGGCCCGCGCGGCTGTAGCGGATTTCGAGTGGAAAGTGGGAGGAGGCTCCAGTTCGACAACCATATCGGGCTTTGGAGCGTCGCCTATAACGATTAAGTCGAGTCACAATGAAGGCTACGCCCAGGGTCTCAGAGACATGCTGACTACCACGATGGTTCAAAGCAAACGCTACCGTGTGCTCGAACGGCAGAACCTCTCTTCCCTGCAGCAGGAAATGGCTCTGACGGGCCAGGGCTACACCGATAAAAGCGGCGCCACGAAGGGCAAAATCAAGGGCGCCGATCTGCTCATCATGGGCGCCATTACCGGATGGGATCCCGGAAGTTCCGGCGGCGGCGGCGGAATCGGCGGCGGCCTGCTGGGCACGGCAACGGCCGTCATGGGCGCCGTAGGCGGCGCCTTTAAAAAATCTTCCATGGCGATGGATATCCGCATTGTCGATACGAACACCTCGGAAGTTCTTGCGGCTACGCGGGTGGAAGGCGTGGCCAAGGACGTGAACCTGGGCGCTCTGGCAGGAATTGCCGGCGGCAGCGGAGGCATGGGCGGGGGTCTGAGCGGCTTTGCCAAGACGCCCATGGAAAAGGCCATTCGGACGTGCATGTACAATGCGGTAAAATTCATTGCCGAAAACACGCCGAAGCAGTACATGAAATACTAGAGCAGTGAAACCGGCGTCAGTCGCCGTACATTTTTAGATTATGGCATTCCCGAAGGATCAGGGCCGGAAGGGTGAAAGGCGCCCTCCGGCCCTGATGTATTGTGATGCCCTCCCGGTTGTTTCATCCGTTCCTGGCTTCGTCCGGCGCTATGTACGACATAGGTTTTCCCGCTTCCCGTTCTAAAAATTTCATTTCTCTTTCAAATTTTCTGGCTGTTCGTTGCGATCCGACGGAGAGCAGAGCCAGAATAACGAAAATGATTGCGAAGACAAGCACGGCCTTTTGACGAGGGCAGCGATGCACTTCTGTGCTTGCCGTGACAAAAATATAGCATGTCCAGGCGAGGCCGGCGATCGATCCCAGGTATGGGATAATGCCCAGAATCGCGGTAAGGGGAGCTATGGAACCGGCGTAGGCTATGCAACGATAGGCCGTTTCGAAGCTCTGAACCGAGCCCATGAGCCGCCAGATGATGAAAAAAATTGCGGCGGCCGCAAAGCTCATAAGAAGGGCCACAACGGGACCGATCAGAATCGAGATGAGTGCCGCGCTGGCCGGCCCGGCGTAGCCCAGACCCAAAAGAGCGAGAATAAGATTGATGACAACGAGGGCGACGCTCATGACAGCGACAAAGGCAACCGGTTCTTCAAACCCCCCGCTTGTTTCCATGTTTCCGTAAAAGGCCGATGGATCTGTAATTACCTGCCGCACAATGACCGGAACCCTGCCGGTGATGAAGTCTTTCAAATCCTGTATGGAACGAATTTTCTTGGTCATGAGACACGCCTCCTTCGCTTGTAAGGAACAATTCCGGTAGTCCGAAAAATATGATCCGTTACTCCTTCGTAAAAAGTCCTCAGAATGTGCGCGCTGCGCCTGCGGACCTTGTTACGCGTTTATCATCTTTTATTGTATAGAAAAGGCGCATTCCGCGACTACTCGGTCGCCGATAAGCAACCGGACCAGATAGCGTCCTTTAATCCATCCCTCCTCCGGTCTCACAATTGAATAGGCAACATGCCGAGTTCCTTCGGCGGAGAGAGGAAAATCGAGAAAGACGTGATTGTACAGTTCTTTGTCTTCACCGTCGATGTAAATCCACCGGGCAGTGATGGTTGTGTCGGAAGGGGCCTCAAGGATAGCAACAGAACAGAAGATTTCGCTCGATGCATCGCTGAAAACCGATGCCGTTTTTCTTGGTTCTTTTGTCACGGCATTGATGCTTTCGCACATAATTGCTTCGGTCACCGGCGCCGATGGCGCGGCCGCTGCAAGGCCTGCCGATGGCGAAGCGCAGACCATGATGAAAAAGTGCGCCATGAAGATTCGAAGAAGCGTCGCACTGAAAGGGGTTGTTGTTTCCATGGGTCTCTTATCGCAAAAGACAATCTGCGGGTCAAGGGTCCCAATGGGAAGAAGGAGCGCTTGCACAACCGTTCGTGATATAATAATCGCAATAACATATTAGGACTGATCAACGAGGGTTCACATGTGCGGCCGTTTCATCCTGATAAGCGATCTCTCGGATCTGTGCGGGAGTTTTAATATCGATGATGTTGAATTTCTGCCGGAGGAAAATTACAACATCACGCCCGGTTCCACTGTGTCGGCCGTCATTGCCCATCAGGGGCGGCGTGTCCTGCGGGCCTGCCTCTGGGGGCTTGTGCCGCACTGGTCGAAAAAAATCTCCGGCAGGGTTGGCCTGATCAATGCCAGAGTTGAAACCATTCATGAGAAGCCCAGTTTTCGAAGTTCCTTCAAGAAAAAGCGCTGCCTGATTCCTGCCGACGGTTATTACGAGTGGAGACTCGGGAAAACAAAAAAAACACCCTTCTTTATCCGCAGCGCCTCGAAAGAACCTCTGGGATTAGCCGGCCTCTACGACGTATGGTCAGATGGCGAGGGCCGTGAACGTTGGACCTGCGCAATCGTCACCATGGAAGCGGACAGCCGGATGCAACCGATCCACAATCGCATGCCCGTGATTGTAGCCCCGGAAGATCGGCGCCTGTGGCTCGATCCCGAAACGGAGTCCGAGGTATTGCGAGGAATGTTAATGTCCCGAGAGAACGAAGAGCTGGAGGCCTATCCTGTTTCGACCCTTGTGAATTCGCCCCGAAACAATGACCCGCGTCTGATCGAACGGGCGTCGCATTGATCGTTGGGGAGAACGCTCGCGTTTGACAAATCTCATTGATTACTCTATAAGGGCTTCACCTATACCTTCCATTAACCGCGGGTGCGATGAAGATTGACGAAGTGGTCCGTCATTACGAGAAGGATCTCGATGCTGTCAAACAATTCATACAACGCGAACTGGAATTGTACGTTTCACCTTTTGCCGATGTAACCCGCCATATCATAGCCGGCGGCGGAAAACGCCTGAGACCCCTCCTCGTTATCATTTCAATGGATCTCTGCGGCCTGCGCACCGAAAAAAGCAGTTCCCCCGCCGCCGTAATTGAATTCATTCATACGGCATCTCTGCTCCATGACGACGTGCTGGACCATGCGAGTCTTCGTCGCGGCCGGAAATCCGCCAATCGCATCTGGGGCAATCAGACGAGCATCCTCGTGGGCGATTATCTTTATTCCCGCGCCTTCGAATTGATTGTCAACTGCATGTCCCCCGCTGTTCAGCGTCTTATGGCGCGGGCGACCATGTCCATGGTGGAGGGAGAGACGATCCAACTTGTGAAAAGCAGTCATATCGGGATCTCCGAGGAAGAATATCTCGGAATCATCGAGAAGAAGACGGCAGTCCTCATGTCAGCGGCCTGCGCCGCAGGCGCCATGCTGGCTGGCGCCCCGCAAGAGCGGGTCGACGCCTTGGGATATTTCGGCGCCGAAATCGGCCTGGCCTTTCAATTGACTGACGACACTCTCGATTACATGGCCGAAGAGAGCGTTTTCGGGAAAAGTCCGGGCATGGACCTGAAGGAGGGGAAAATAACTCTTCCGTTGATCAGGGCTTACGGCTGCGCCGATCCGCCGGAACAGAGCCTTCTGGAAACGCTGGTCCTCAAAGGAGGGGCAATCAGTATGGAGGACCTTGCGGCAGTGAATGCTCTCATAAATAAATACCAGGGCATCGATTACGCCCTTGCGAAGGCACGGGATCATGTAGAAAAGGCCACGAAAGCCCTTGCCGGTTTCGAGGAATCGCTGCCCAAGGAAGCCCTGTTTTCCATTGCCCGCCACGTGGTGGAGCGGCAACGCTGACCGTTCAGGAGGTTGCGTCGTCAGCCGATCCAGTCCAGTAATCTTCCAAGGCGGCGTATCGCCTGATCATTTTTTCCTCGATTGATTTTCTCAGCTCTTCGAATTCATCGCTGTTGCATTCCCGGGGCAGGATCTCCAGTTCGCCGAACGTTATGTATACACGGCTGAAAGGCTTGGGTATCATGAATCGATCCCAGCTGTCGAAGATCCAGGGTTTTTCAAAGGCCGCATATCCGGGGCATATGACGGCGCCGGCCTGCTGGGCGAGCGCAATGAGGCCAGCCTTGATTATGCGAGGCGGTCCCGTGGGACCGTCGACGATATGAGCGCCCAAGCCGCATGTCGTAAGAGCCTCGATCATCTCGCGCAAGGCTTTCTTTCCGCCCCGGGAGCTGGATCCCCTGATGGGCAGCCAGCCGATCCTTCGGACCACCTCCGATATGAAATCGCCGTCCCGGCTCTGGGATATCATGATGCACAGGGGTCTTCTAAAATGCACGGGAAGGTAGAAGCCCACGAAGAAACGCTGATGCCAGCTTGCGATAAGAACATTGTGTCCGGAGGCGAGGAGTTCCAGAATGGGGCCGTCGTTTTCCACGGTGAGGCGAACCGTTCGAGAGAACAATGAAAGAAGCCGGTGCACAAGCGTGACGGTCAAGCGATTATTTATAAGGAGAAATTTAATCTTTTTTTTAAGAGACATGTAATTGATTCGCCTAACGATACATGCTTTTTTCTAGAACGATTTCACCGACCTGTCAAGGAATTCCGGAGCACTGCGCTGCCTTGATGACAATAACAAACTATAGACGCCTTTGAACCCGTCAAGAGCCTTGCAGACCGGCCGCTTTCTCTGTACTATGACAGCCTTGCTGTTCCGTTCGCTGCTATGGAATGAAGTGAAAATGACCGATAAAGACCGCATACTGACAGCCGAACCGCAGAAAGGCGCCGCACTGAAAAGAGTTCTCGCCGATGGCATGGCCGCAGCCTGGCCCATCTGTCTCGGTTATTTTCCCATCGGCCTGGCCTTCGGCGTTATCGCTCAGAAGTCCGGGCTTTCCCCTTTGGAAATCGGCTTCATGTCGCTTGTCGTTTTTGCCGGGAGCTCGCAGTTCATAGGCGTTTCCATGCTCGCCGCCGGCGCCGGCGTCCTTTCCATTGTGGCGACGACTTTTGTGGTAAACATACGGCATCTTCTCATGAGTTCAGCCCTGGCCCTCCACCTGGACCGGCCCGGCAGGTGGTGGCTGACCCTTTTTTCCTACGGCGTTACCGACGAGAGCTTTGCCCTGAACCTTGCCCGTTTTCACGGGGACGGCTGGGATTGGCGCCGCGCCCTTGTCCTGAACCACACGGCAAACGCCACCTGGATCGCGGCGACAGTCATCGGGGGATACGGGGGCGAACTGATTCCTGAGGGCGCCTTCGGAATGGACTTTGCCCTCACCGCCATGTTCCTCTGTCTTCTGGTCTTTCAGTTGCGGGGGCGCATCCATGTGGTTGTTGCCCTCTTGGCCGGGGGCATCTCCGTCGTTCTTGCAACGGTGACGCCGGGGAACGGCTACATCATAGCGGCCGCCGTGACAGCCGCAACGGCCGGACTTTTTCTCAAGCGAAAACGGGTTCCGCGAACAGAGGGATTGCCGTGAGAGAATCCTATGCGTTGATCGTAATAGGCATGGGACTTGTTACGTTCCTGCCTCGGTGGCTGCCGCTTATACTGCTTTCCAGGAGACGTCTGCCCTCCTGGCTTATCGAGTGGCTGGATTTTATCCCCGCGGCGATCCTCGGCGCCCTCCTGGCGCCTTCCCTCATGACATCGGGAGACCCGCGCCATCTGGATATAGGCAGAATGGATCTCTTCGTCGCCCTTCCAACCCTTATTGTGGCCCTGAAGACGAGGTCTCTCGCCGGAACGGTCGTAGCCGGCATGGCCTTGTACTGGGCGGCCGGGAAGATTCTAGCAGTGATTCCCTGAGAAAGCGGCGGACCGCCAATGAACAGAAAAATAATCGTTGCCATCTACGGCAAGCTTGTTCTCATGGCCTTTTTCTGGGGCGGCACCTTCATCGCCGGCCGTATGCTGGCACGTCATGCGGCGCCCTTGAGCGCCGCTTTTTTCCGCTTTGCCATTGCATCGGTTTTTCTCCTGGCGATTCTTCGTTTGGAAGAAGGACCTTTGCGTTTTCCGCAAGGACGCCAGATTTTAATATCCGTCATTCTGGGCCTGACGGGCGCCTTTGCCTATAATTATTTTTTTCTGACGGGACTGCGCGAGATAACCGCCGGCCGGGCCGCCCTTATTGTCGCCTCCAATCCCGTTTTCATAGCGCTTTTCGCCTGGGCGATTCTGCGGGAGCCCCTGCGCTGGTTTAATGCGGCGGGGATCCTGCTTTGTCTTGTGGGCGCTTCCGTGGTCATCACGCGGGGCGATTTATCCATGATTGTCCGGGGAGGATTGGGCCGCGGGGAGTTTGCGATCATGGGTTGCGTAGCGAGCTGGGTGGCTTACTCGCTGATCGGCAAAACGGCTATGCGCACCTTGTCGCCTCTTGCGGCCGTTGCCTACTCCTGCATCGCCGGCGCGGCGCTGCTGTTTCCCGCCGCTCTCGGAGAAGGATTGGCCGGAGAAATCGCATCCTACGGTATTGCCGACTGGGCGTCTCTCGCCTACCTGGGCATCTTCGGCACCGTTCTCGGATTTACCTGGTATTATCAGGGAATAAAAGCCCTCGGAGCATCTCGCGCGGCCGCGTTTATCAACCTTGTTCCCCTGTGCGCCGTCGTGCTCGGATGGTTTCTTCTGGACGAGTCAGTGGATTGGTCTCTTTTGTTCGGGGCCGTTCTGGTCCTGACGGGAGTGTCTCTTGCCAATAAGGGGCGGATAAGATAGACAATGACCGATCTGTTGAAATGTGGAACGGGCAATCAGCGGGCCACGAGATGCCAGAGGAGACCTGCAGCAAAGTAGAGAACCGACGAGGCTGTAAAAAGGATGATGTACCATTCCAGAACGGCATCGCCCCTGCTGAGCCAGCTTTCCCAGGATTCTTTTTCGATCCGCCGAATCCTTCGCGACACGACGCCGTTTTCATGGGTCATTGAAAAGACCGGCGCTGGATCGATATTTCTCACGGGCGAATCTCCTCTGAACATGTATTGCGAGCCTTTCGGGCGTTGAAATCGGGGGCTCCCGGGATGCCGTATCCGTCACGAGCATCCCAGCAAGCCCGATAACGTCGCACAGCCGCTTCCGAGCATGTTATTAACCGTCCTTCCTGCCCCATCATGGGGCGGCATTCGGTTTATGCTTAAGTATTGAAGGGAGCCGACGTTTGATATTATTATCGGCAGAAAGGGGCAAAATCTTTAGGGGCCGCCGACATTTGACCGCCAGGGGAACGAGGCGCCCACTTTGATGTTGAATTTTACGGGCAAAACCATTACTAATCAATGCCTTCAGCCTTGAAGACGGAGGGTTCATAATGGATATTCGACCGACGCAGCCGGGAGAGCGGACGCTCTCGGGCCTTGATTACTTGATTCTCTGGGCCGGTGTGGCCATATCGCTCGCCGAGATATGGGCCGGAGGATTCCTGGCGCCCATGGGATTCTGGATGGGACTTTGGGCCATCCTTCTTGGTCATGTCATCGGGAACAGCCTCATGGCCCTGGGAGGCGTTATCGGTTCCGATCACGGCATCATGTCCATGGTGTCGCTCCGCCCGGCCTTTGGAATCAGAGGGTCCGGCATCGCCGCAGTTTTTAACATAATCCAGCTTGTGGGATGGCATTCCATCATGCTCATCATCGGAGCAAGGGCCGGCGCGATGATTGGCGGACCGTTCGGCGGCGTCGTGGCCGCGACGCAATTTTGGGTAATTCTCATCGGTGCGGGGACGCTCCTCTGGGCGCTGTACACGGGCAAGCGGGTCTGGAAGGTTTTGCAGACCGTGACTATGACCGCCCTTGTTCTCGTTGTGGCGGCAATGACCGTTGTTTCGTTTCGGGAGCTGGTTCCGGCGGCGGCGGCCGCCTCGGGCGACATGCCCTTTATGACGGGACTCGATCTCGTTATCGCCATGCCCATATCCTGGATGCCTCTGGTGGCCGACTATTCCCGCATGTCGAAAAGAACTTCCCCGGCCTTCTGGAACACCTGGTGGGGCTACTTCATTGTTTCTTCCTGGATGTATGCCCTCGGCCTGGCGGCGACGCTTGTCACCGGCGCCACCGATCCCGGATTTGTGATCCTTCAAACCATGGGCAAAATCGGCATGGCCGTTCCCGCACTCATCATGGTTATTTTTTCAACCATCACCTCCGATTTTCCCGACATCTATTCGGCCGCCTGCTCGGTCATGAACATTTCCGACAGGATCAGGCCAAAGGCCCTCATGTGGATCGCCGGCATCCTATCCATTATCGTAGCTTTGATTTTCCCCATCGATCAATACGAAAACTTCCTTCTCCTCATCGGCGCCATGTTCGTGCCCCTCTTCGGTGTCGTCTTGACGGATTATTTCGTCATCCGGCGCCGCCGCTTTGATGTGGAGGAACTCTACCGGGAAGGCGGCGCGTACTGGTACTGCCGCGGGTTCCATGTTGCGGCGATCGCGGCCTGGGGCGCGGGATTTGCTGTGTTCGAGGCGATCTCCCGCTGCCAATACCCCGTGGGAGGTTCCATCCCCTCCATGGCTGCGGCGGGCCTTCTCTATTGGCTCATCTGCGGGATAAAAAAAGGGGGCCGGAGGGCCGCCTTATGAACGGTCTTCCCGTCGGAAAAATCGACAGCAAGCTTCTGATGAGGCTCATTGCCGCCTATACCGGTCGGGACGACCGGGTCGTCGTCGGTTCGGGCATCGGCGAGGATGCCGCCGTCATAGACATGGGAAACCATTATCTCATCGCCAAGACGGACCCCATCACCAATGCCGCCGAGGAAATCGGCCATTATGCGGTCAACATCAATGCAAACGACATAGCCGCCATGGGCGGCATCCCCCGCTGGTTTCTCGCTACGGTTCTTTTGCCCGAAGGTAGTTGCGCGGGCGACCTGGACCGGATCTTTTCCCAGATAGCGAAAAGCTGCAACGAGCTCGGCATCGTCTACTGCGGCGGCCATACCGAAATAACGACAAGCGTGACCTCGCCCGTCGTAATCGGCCAGATGCTCGGCGAAGCCGCAAAGGAAAACCTGAAGCCCACGGCGGGATGCCTCCCCGGCGACGACCTCATCATGACCAAGCAGGCGGCTATCGAGGGAACGGCGATAATTGCCATAGAAAAGGAAGAAGAACTGCGTTCCAGCGGCGTGCCGGAAGAGGTCCTCCGGCGAGCCCGCGGATACCTCAGAAACCCTGGCATCAGCGTACTTGCCGACGCGGCAATCGTTTCCTCCTGCCGGGAAGTTCATGCCCTTCATGATCCCACTGAAGGAGGCATAGCCACCGGCATCTACGAGATGGCCGCAGCCAGCGGCACGGGAATCGAGGTGGATGTGGAAAAAGTGACCGTCAGCGAGGAAACGCGGATTCTTTGCCAATATTGCGGCGTTGATCCTCTAGGGATTTTCGCATCGGGGTCGCTTCTCATCGCGGCGGCGCCAACCGCATCAGCCGGGATTGTCCTTCAGTTGCAGCAAGCCGGCATCGCGGCCGCGATTGTCGGCCGCTTCACCGATCAGACAGAGGGCCTGCGGCTTAGAACAAAACTTGGCGTCGTTCCACTGCCCGTTTTTCAACAGGATGAACTCTCCAAGATTTTCGGATAGAGAGAGTCCTTCAGAGCGACTCCAGAAAGGCGCCGGTCAATACCTCGTTGCTTGCAATGAGTTTTGACTTTGGGCATCCAATGCGGTTGCAGATGACGGCGCAGTCGGCGTCGCTCTTTTCCTCCGTGAGAAAGAGCGTGATGAGATCCCCTCCGCACTCGCAGGGGCCGAACCTCGGAAGTTCCGTTGCGCACTGGGGGCAGGAGAGTTCCGCCACCGAGCCTTCCGTCAGGTTCAGGTCGAGCGTGACCCGGCATTTTTCCCCGTATACGGGACTCAGGGCTATTAAACCGGTGTTCTTTCCTTCCTTGACGGCAAGCACTATGCCGGGGCGGCCGTTGAAGAGAACCCGCCGGCTCATCAGGCTGTGACCTTCGGGACAGAACAATCGCTCCACCACCAGAACCGCCGGCTGACGGACGAATTCACGGTCGGAAGGGTTGGGAATAATAAGCATGCCCTTCTTGTCGAAGCGTTCCATGGCCTGCACCTCCGGCGTTTTTTAGAAAATTGTATCACGTTTATGAGGAGTGCAACAGGGAGTTCCAGGGTTGTCTTCCGTGATGCGATACAGCGTTCCCGGCGAGAAGAATCTTCACCATATCGCCCGCCGGGTTTCTTGAGAGAAAGTTATATCGTCCTGTCCAGATAAGAGAACAAGTCCCGACAGCATTTTTCGGCGTCGAAATAGCCTTGATCGTAAGCGGCATAGAGCTTCTCGCTGCTGCGCTCGATGCGTCCCGCGGCAATCGGCGACCGGGGCCGGATCACGAAGATAGAGCCTTCTTGTTCGAGCCGGTCGATCAAATCCATCGTTTCGTTGTATCCTACATAGCGAGCGGCGACGGCCTCGCAGAGGCCCCGGTAGCGGGAGTACAATTTTCGCGCAAGCCAGGTGAAAGGCGAAGGACTTTTCCGGTAGCCCTTCGGACGGGTCAGGATCAGGACATGCTTCTGGTTGCCGTCCTCGATGCTTTTGCGAATCGGCACGGAGTCCGACAGCCCGCCGTCCATCAAAACGAAACCGCGATACTGAACTGGTTTCGCAATAAAGGGGAGACTGCTCGATGCCTTGAGAACAACCAGATAGTCTTGCCCCAGGTCCTTCTTTTCGAAATAGAGGGCTTTCCCGGTCATGCAATCTGTCGCTACGGTAATGCAAATCACGTCGCTTGACTCAAATCGTTCATAATCGAAAGGAACGAGTGCGCGGGGGATGGCGTCAAAAATGAAATCCATGCCGAAGAGCTCGCCGCCGGCAAGCAGCCGAGCATAGCTCATATATCGCGAATCCTTCACATATCGAATGTTGACGATCCGGTTTCTTTCGGGCTGTCGCGAGATATAGTTCGCCGCATTGCAGGCGCCCATGGAAACGCCGATCACATAGGGAAAGTACAGCCGCTGGTCCATGAAGAACCGGAGGACGCCGGAGGTGTATACGCCCCGCAGACCGCCGCCTTCGAGAATGAGACCGCTTTTCGAAAGATCCATGAAATGTTGACCCTCTCAGGCAAGCGTGCCACTTTTTTAGCTAGCAAGGTTCCACCCTGCACGCGATCAAAGAAAATAACCAAATAATCTATTTGCGAGAACGCACCGGGAGCGCCCGGTTGTTGGTGATGATGAACTGGGGATGCCAGAACCGAGAACCACCAGTGAATTGGAAGCTAGCAGCATCTGAACCGCGTGTTTCAGAAGCCCAAGGACAGCAAGCGGACAACTGAATCAACTTTGTCAAATGGACATCATTACTCCATTGGGTTGTTCTATAAATTTTGCTGCTGTTATACAACCGTGATAGTTCAACCTGCGATGGCATCCGCCAGTTCGTGTAAACGCCTCCGCTATAATTCTCACAATAGTGCTTGGCATCATGCCAGTTGATATCTGATCCGTTGTCCTGTGCCGCCCACATCAGGTTCGTCCGCATATCCAAGACTGTCCCGTCGTCGTAAGCGATAAGCGGGCCGTCTTTTCCGATTTCCTTTACAGAAAGCATTTTTTCTGCCTTTTTGCTTTCCTGCTTGGCCGCTGTCTCTCCTTGCTTCATTACCCCAAACTGATCGATCTCCGCTAATATTCTTGGCGTCTCCAAAGCAAATTCACGCGTTTCTTGGGTTCCCGGATGAATGACACGCGCTGCCGTCAGCTTTGGGCTAAGTTTTGCCGTCTCTTCGATTTGAAATAGTCCCTCAGCCTTCAGGTATGTCCTCATCCGGTAAAAGTCTTTGGCGATAGCAACATCCGTATAATTCCACCAGACTGACCACGATTTATTGCCGTATTGCAGACTGATGGGGAACCGACTATTGTCCGCATCCGGTTCGCCCAGATCAATCGTTATCGAACCTCCCTCGGGAAGGGTGAATTTACGATCTTGCAAATCCTGGAGGCGTTTGATAAACGGCGCCAGCACTCGGATCTGCTGACCCAGGTAATCCGCCTTTGCTTCGGCAAGTTTCAGCGTTTCTTCCTTTTTGAGGTATTCCTCTGCCTCGCCCATTTCGATCTCCGTCTCTTTCACTCGACGTTCGTAAGTCGAGATTCTTTCATTGTACGATCTGGTGGTTTCGAAGATGTCTTTCGGGGGCGGTTCGGGCGGCAGCTGTCCTGTCGTTAGGGCACGTTGCTGGGCATAGGCGTCCGACAGGTTTTTTGTACTCTTTCCGTACTGATAATCGAGACGGCCCTTCAGGTTGGCTATTTCTTGTTTCAGGTCGTTCACTTCCGTCATGGCCTGCTGAAGAGAAAGGCTGTCGTCTATCACGATCCATTGATCCTGCGTCAACTGAGCCTTCCTCGCCAAGTCGTTCCATCGCTGCTCATTTTCCAATTGGGCGCGCTTAATGCGGTCTCGCTCCGCAACCAAGGCCGCAGCCTCTGCCCTTTTGGCTTTCTCCTGCTCCGCCCGGGTTCGGTTGATTCTCTCGGACATCTCCCGTTCCTTCGCGATGCGATCCGCCTCGGCGCGGCTCAATTCGCCTTTCGCCTTCAGCACTTGCTCCTCCCGGAAGAGTCGCTGGCGATCGCGATCCCGTTCCAGGGCCAAGGCTTGGGCATTGAGTTCTTCCAACCGCTGTATTTCTGTGCTTTTCAAATTGGCCAGTTTTTCTTCCACTTCCCTCATCTTTTTTACGGCTTCGTCTCTTTCGTTCAAGGCGCCTTTATCTCTCATAAAAGCCTCGATTTGATGATTCAATACGGCGGTGTCTACGACGATCTTCGCCTTGACGGTCACATGAACTATCCCTTCTTTGACGGCAATTGACGGCACGCCGAGTACTTGGGACTGCAGCACGCCCGACGCAAGGGCAGTTATCTCGTCTTTGGCCAGCGCGTAATTCTGCACTACTGTAAGGGAAGAGATGTAAGTTCCCGCTTCTTCCACAGCGAGACGCTTTGCCTTCTGCAGGGCAAAGGCCTCTACCTGCTCCTGGCTCTGGTTCCGACTGACGGCCTCCTCCACTTCTTTCTCGAAGACCTTGATCTCCGCAAAAGCTGGATATGCAAAAAGAAATGCGCTCAGAAATGATACACAGAGCGTCAGACGAAACATGTCTTTTTGTACCATCACGCCAGGAACCTCCTTAGATGTGATTGGGAAAATCATTTCCGATTTCGTATTCAATCCATATGCTTTTCTAATGAGTTAAGCAAATAGTTTCAAGATGCTTATTGTCATCTATAATATTTGATATTTCAACAAGCAAGAAGGTGGCGGGATCAGCCCTTGACGGTGGCTGTTGCCCAAAGCCGCTTGATTGTATGATGCTGACAATGCGCGTGCAGTAAAAACTGTCCTAATGCAAGATAACATATGGTCATTAATGAGCTATACTGTATATGCAGGCCATCATTCAGTTACTCTGCCGGAGATCATTGCAATGATGGGCCGTCAATCCGATACTCAGAAGAAGATGTTTTGTTATAATGCCAACCTCGACGATCGCATGCCTCACGACCATGTTCTTCGAAAAATCAGAGCGCATATCGACTTCGACTTCATCTACAACGAAGTGGGTTGTCCGCAGTTTGCGTACAATGCCAATTTGATATATTAATTGTTAAGCTATGAACTTTCTTTAAAAGATATACACCAAAGTTAACGACATTGAATTATGAAAATAAAATCCAGAAGGTCGCAGCTCATTTTGTTTATTGCTATCTCCTACTCTTATTTATGGTTTTTGTTTGGAATCGGAAAACTATTTGACATATCATTTTCCTACGACATTCGGGAACCGGTTGGAATTCTTGTCCTTTTAGGTATTCCTGCATCCCTGTTTTCAGCAAGCTTTGTAACACTGTTGTCTAATGGTAAAGGCTCACTAATTCAACTTTTCACCCATTCCTTAAATTGGCGGTTCAGTCCGAAATGGTATTTATCCTCATTGCTGACACCTCTACTGGTAGCCTTTGCGTGCGGAACGGCGGCAGTTTGGATCAATGACTCGCAAATTGCAAAGAATTGGTTCTCACCATCCATGCCACTTGGAATAATGGCTTTCTTACTGATATATATCGGACTTGGTGAAGAAATCGGTTGGAGAGGGTTTGCGCTACCTCGCTTTCAAGAAAGTTTTGGTTTGTTCAAAGGTAGCATTGCCACTGGCTTTTTCTGGGCACTCTGGCACTTACCCCTGTTCTTCATACCAGGATCTTACCAGTATGGTCATTCAGTGCTTTTCTTCATCTACTTACTAATCTGTTGGACCATTCCAATGGCTATATTTGTAGGAAAAGCTCATGGCAGTGTAATTCCTGCCATCCTGTTTCATGTATCAGTTAATTTTCTGGCTTTTGCGATCTATTATCCTTATCGGTATTTTTATTTATTTTGGGGAATTACCGCAATTATAGCGGCAGTGTTTTTTCCAAGATCACTGAATTGGATTAAGCATCGTTCTGCGCGGGGCAAACACTTGGAAGCTTAACAAGTGCATACACCCGACTTTACCCGCCGCTTCGTTCGCTACGCTCACTACACTCTGGGCAAAGCGGGTGATGCTGGCGTTACCCACAATAATTGCCACAGATATTCTTGACTAATTACTCACCGGTGCTACAATTAACAGTACAACAGGAGGTACAACCAATTCCAAGTACGCCAAAAATTATACCCATTTTCGATCTTAGGCAGAACGCCAGCGATGTGGTGAAGAATGTTCTATCTTCGAGAGAACCCGTTTTCATTACTCAACGCGGAAGAGCTGCTGCTGTCATGGTTAGCATGGAAGTCTATGAAAAAACTCAGCGCAAACTTGATATTCTACATCTGCTAGCCAGAGGCGAGAAGGAGATTGCTGCAGGAACAGGACATGAACTTGAGGACGTACTAAAGGAAGTTGACCATTATCTTGAGGCTGCAAAAGCTTGAAAATCTTATTTACACCCACAGGCGGCCGTCAGTTCCTTGAAGCTGTTGCCTACATTTACCGTGACAAGCCTTCTGCGGCAATAACATTCCGTCAGAAATCGGAGAAATCTCTTTTTCGATTTAAGAAATTTCCCGAGTCGGGGAGACCAATACCGGAATTTCCTGATATTCCTTTTCGTGAAGTTATTGTAAGCCCTTATCGTTTTTTTTTATAAAGTTAAGGATGATGCCGTATGGATCGTGGCAGTATGGCCCGGCGCTCAATTGCCTGACGAACCCGAAATTAATGGGTAACAACCGCATCAACTCGGTCTGGCCCACTGCGCTTCATTGAGGATGAAGCCACCTCTGGGACAGGAAGAGAGGACGCTCCGGTTGATGTTCCATAGGTGTCTTAGGTGAACATCGACTTAATCAGCCGAACCGCCGTGTCCGTGACCCGTACGCACGGTGGCGTGGGGGGAGAGACACAGTGAGGTGTCTCCCTATCCCGATTGGGCGGAGGAAACATGAGCGATAGATTCCAGGTGCTTTTTCTCTGTACAGGTAATTCCTGTCGGAGTCAGATGGCAGAAGGTCTGTGCCGCGAATTCCGGGGCGACGTTCTCAAGCCGTATTCCGCAGGAATTGAGAAACACGGGCTGAACCCTTTTGCCGTGAAGGTAATGCGCGAAATCAACATCGACATTTCAGGTCAGAAGAGCAAAACGACAGAAGAACTAAGCGTTAAAGAATTCGATTACGTGGTTACCTTGTGCGATAATGCGAACGAATCGTGCCCCTTCTTTCCTGCCAAAACGAAAGTGATGCACCGTGGTTTTGATGACCCACCGAAACTGGCGGCGGGAGCCGCAAACGAAGAAGAGGCATTGATCCACTATCGTCGTGTAAGGGATGAAATCAAGCGTTTCATCTTAACCTTTCCCGCCGCATTAGACGCCGAACAATTTCCTGGAGGCGACGTCCAAAAGGCCACGTCTCAGGAGTGACGCCCAACCAGAACGATGCCTTGACATCACACCGCATGATGCTATGGCGACATTATGAGAACAACACTTACTATAGACGACGATCATCTGGACAAAGCGAAAGCCGCTGCGGCGAAACTTCGTGCGCCCTTTCGGCACGTGGTTAATGAGGCACTGCGTATCGGATTGCAGATGATTGAGGATACCCCGCCGCGATCTCGACCCTATCAAACCCACCCCCACAAGATGGGGCTAAAAGCCGGAAGGAATCTGGGCAACATCCAGGCGCTCCTATCTCAGATCGAGGGGGAAGATCACCGGTGATCCTCGTAGATGCCAACGTCTCTTGTATGCAGAAGACCAACAGAGTCCTCGCCATTTGATGGCACGCGAATGGTGGGATGCTCAGTTGTCTGGTGCATTGCCAGGGTGTCTTTGCTGGACCGTCCGTCATTGGTGCGTTCATCCGCATCGGCACGAATCCGCGCGTCTTTGAGCACCCCCTGTCTCTCGATCAGGCGCTCTCTCGTGTGCAAAGCTGGTTGGATCAACCCTGTACGCGCATCATTCATCCTGCCGACCGGCACTGGATCATCTTTCGGAAAATGTTGGTCGAAGGTCAGGCCGTCGCTAACCTTGTGACCGACGCGCACTTGGCCGCTCTGGCCAGTGAACACGGTTGTGAGTTAATTTCCACCGATACCGACTTCCCGCGTTTTCCTGGGGTCAAGTGGAAAAACCCATTAAAGTAACAAACATTTTGGCGAACCATCGCTTCCGCCGTGCGTTTTTGCCGGGGCGGCAAAAATGCCGATGAAGTGAGCCGATGGTTCG
>JAFGGB010000213.1 GCA_016930775.1 Deltaproteobacteria bacterium | reverse complement strand
CCGCCCCGGCGAATCCGGGCGATGCCGATGCCATTGAAAAAGCCGCCAAGGGTGGGAGCACGATGGTCGTCCGCAGCATGCTTTACCGCTACCTTTCCAATGTGGTGATTGTGGGTAAGATCGACTACACCATATCCACCAAGAAAGGTGAGGACATCGGCTACGGACTGTCCATGCCTTTCAATAACGTGACCGTACGGCTCACTTACAGGATGCTGGCCAGAAATACCAGAACCGGCAACATGGAAATCCTGACAGCGGATGCCGTTTCCGGCAAAGGCATGGCGAACAATGTCGAGGACGCGGCGGCGAAAGGCATGGAAGACCTTGCCGAACGCCTGACACCGAAGGTCTTGGACAAGGCGTTCAAGTATATACAGGGTAACGTCAAGAGAGTACGCATTAAAGTGAACGGCGTTAAGGATATGGACACGAATATCGAGGTTAAGGGGTTTCTTCAGAATACCGTCTGGGTTACAGATGTTGCGGAGCAGGAAATGGGAGAATTTACAGTCGGATATCCCGAAAACGCCCTTTATCTCGCCAACAGCCTGAGACAAAAGGGAAACTTCGATCTGGTCAATTTTACCCCATATTCACTGGTGCTGGATTATAAGAGATAATGATTTACGGGCCTCGGGAAACTACGCCTGGAGTCCGGGCAGAGAGAAAGGTGGGAGACGTATGAATAAGAGACTTGCCATATGCCTGATTGGTTGTATCAGTCTAGCAGGCTGTGTTACGGGTGCCACGCCGACGGCCATGAAGATGGACGCATCGGCGTATATTGTGGATAAAACACCGAAAGAGAATATCCCGCCTGCCTGTAAAAGCCTCTATGAGTCGTCTATTCCCAAGGTTGCCATTGCGCCGTTTTCCAATAATACGCCCTTTGACTATGCCAAGGAAATTCAAGCCAACGTTTCGGGTTCATCGGATCGACGTGTTCGCGGCGCGGCTGCTGCCGGTGTCGCACCGGGAGGCGTCGGCGTCGTGTGGGGCGTGAATGAGCAGAGGCGGTTTCAGAAAGACATCCGGATGTCCCAGTCGGAAATGAATTCCAAATTGAGCGAATCCGTCGAGGAAGGCGTTATGGATCAATTCAAGAACCTTGGCGGCGTCAAGGTTTACACCCGCAAGGACCTACCGAAGGTATTTGACGAAATGAAGTTCCAGCAGTCAGGCATGGTCGATGAAACAACGGCGGTGAAACTGGGCAAACTAGCGGGCGTTCGCTATATCGTCACGGGCTCGTTCAACAATATAGCCATATCTTATAAAAGCCTGGCCTCGGTCCGCCGCGGCTCCCGTGACATCGGCAACAGGGCCAGCAGAGAAACAGAGGGATGGGGAAGTGTCGCGTTGTTAGCTGCCGGTGTGGCGGGAGCGGCAGCCGCCGAGGCGGCTGAGGGCTGGCGGGTTGATGCCGAAGTAATCGTCCGTATCATTGATGTCGAGACGGCAGAAGTCCTGTTTTCGGAAAAGATTGTCGGGAGGGAAAATCTGGGTAAACTGCCCTACCCGGGATTTGCGGAAGTGGTTGGAGGCGTCAAGAAAGCGGCTTCTCAGAACATGTCTCTGTTGAGACCCTCTCTGGCTAAACAATTCATTGCCAAAGGGTACATCCTGCAAACCAAGACGAGCCCCGACGGGAAAGACAGAATCGCGCTGATCAATATCGGCAGAAACAACGGGCTGAATGAGGGATCGAGACTCTCCGTTTACACGTTCAGTGATGTGGAAGACCCTCTGACCGGCAAGAAGACATGCGATCAGTCAAGGCTGCCGGTCACGCTGCTCATGACTGAGCAGCTCCAGGCAAACACGGCGTGGGTTATGATTGACGGGAATCCCGAACAGGCCAAGCGGGTGAGAGCCGGTCAGCTTGTGGAAACCAGGCCCTGATGCGGGATATTTAAGGGATCTGGTTCTTGATCAGACTGATGAATTTCCGGTGATGATTCATCAGATGAAACTGCTTCTTGTAGATCATGTAGAAATTCCGTTCGATGGAACAGCCTTCGATGGGGACTTCCCGGAAATGTCCCTGGCTCAACTCCCTCTTTAAGGCATGAATCGACAGAAGGGATATCCCTATGCCGGCGGAGATGGCCTCTTTGACGGCTTCGGAGCTTCCTATTTCGCAGACGACATTGAAATTCGGCCCGTAGTGGCCTTTCTCCTTCTGAAAGAACTGTTCCATGACCTCACGGGTGCCCGATCCCATCTCACGCATAATAAAGGGCTCCTCTTCCACTTCCCGCAAAGTGACAGCCTCTCTTTGATACCAGGGATGCCCCGCTGGAACGGCCAGGACGAGACGATCCTTCCAGAGCGTAACAACGACAAGTCTCCTGTCCACAATCTCTTTGCCGACAAATCCTATCTCTGCCAGATCGTCGAGTATTGTCTGATAGGTATCTTCACTGTCGGTCATCCGCAGATGCGTGCGAATGTCGGGATACTGTTTTTTCAGCTGTCCCAGTATGGGAGGGAGTATGTACGTGGCGGGAATCGAGCTGGCGCTTATCAGGATGTGACCCGAGTCGTGATTCTGCAAGGAAAGAACCTTCTCCCTGGCTTCGTCCCGGAGGCGCAAAATCCGGCGTGCATAGTCATAGAGGATTTTGCCTTCAGGCGTCAACGTGATGCCTGTGTGCCTTCGGTTGATAATCTTTGTCTTGACGGTATCTTCGAGGTTCTTCATCTGTTTGGTGAGAGTCGGTTGGGTGATGAACATGTTCGTGGCGGCGCGGGTGAAACTGCCCGCCTCAACCAGCTCTTTTAAGGCCTCGATCTGCTGCATGGTTATGTTCTTGAAATTATCGTAACTCATATACGGACTCGGGTCATGACGCCTTTTTCATTTTATGATTATTGCGGGGTTGCTCTAACAGATATCACATTACATAACGATAAGCAAAGAATCGTTTGCATTCACGAACGGTATATGCAAGTTATTTGAATAACTTATTACATGAAACGGCTGCGGCGGAAAAGTCTGTCGAGCATCAGGAATGACCGTCATGGACAAAGAAGCGATTAACAGCGAGATCAGGGAGAAGGCCGTTTCAATTGCCGATGCCGCCGGGCGCGAACGTTTGGTGATCAAGGACGAGTCGGTCGGGGAACTTGCGGAGCTCCATGCGCTGACTGTGCGAGAGATTTATCTGGCTGCGCTCGCCCTCGATATCTGTCCTTATCGCTATATCAGGAACGGGGAAGCCATTTCCACGGCCGAGCAGCTAAAGCTTGCCGAATCCCACGTTGCCGTCGTCGGTGCCGGCGGCTTGGGGGGCCAAGTTATCGTTTTGCTGGCCAGGATCGGTATAGGGGCGCTCACGGTCGTCGATAGGGACCGGTTCGATGAAACGAACCTGAATCGCCAGTCTCTTTGCCGACAGGGTTCGCTGGGCCGGCTGAAGGCTCATGAAGCAGCATCTGTCGTAGCTGCCGTCAATCCTGCGGTGGCTGTTTTTCCCCATGCCGTCCGGCTGGACGAAAGAAATATCGACGCAATCGTGAAGGATTGCCATGTTATGGTTGATGCCTTGGACAATATCCCTGATCGGCTGATGATGGAGAAGGCGGCGAAAAGGCGGGATATACCGCTCGTACATGGAGCGGTTGCCGGCTTCAAGGGACAATGGATGGTGATTGGTGGCGACGACGAGGGTTTTCAGACGCTGTTTGCAGATGATCCGGATATGCGCTCTGATAGGCGAAGCCCAGAGAACCTGCTGGGCGTTCCTTCCATCGCCCCCGCCGTTGTT
>JAFGGB010000212.1 GCA_016930775.1 Deltaproteobacteria bacterium | reverse complement strand
TACGTGCTCGGCCCGCTGGTGACCGACATCGCCCCAGGCTACGACCACATCACCTGCGCCATCGGCGGCGCCGTCGCTGCCGGCGCAGGCGCCGACTTCCTCTGCTACGTCACCCCCAGCGAACATCTTTGCCTGCCCACGGCGAAAGACGTTTATGACGGAGTCATGGCGACCCGCATCGCCGCCCACGCCGCCGACATCGTCAAGGGTCTGCCCGGCGCCTTGGATAAGGACATCGCCATGAGCAGGGCCCGCAAGTCCCTCGACTGGGAAACCCAGTACCGCCTGGCCATCGACCCGGTCCTGGCCCGCAAGCGACGCAGCGAGTCGGGGGTGAACGAAAAGCACGGCGCCTGCACCATGTGCGGTGAATTCTGCGCCTACAAGGTCATGGACGAACGCAAACGGAAGAAGTGAGGAAAATCCCTGACGCCCGGCGGCGTCTGGCAACGCCAGGTCTGCTGGAAACACTGCGGGCGTTCCTCTGTTCCCCAAAAATCTCGCCCCGGCGTAGTGAAAAGGTTATTTCGGGCCATGAATGAGCATGAGCGGCTCGCAGACAAACTGAATCTGCTCCAATTCTCCATCGACGCTATTCCGGATGCGGTCTACTGGATCACCATGGACGGTCGCATCTCGAATGTGAATGCGGCGGCCTGCGGCATGCTCGGCTACAGCCGCGAGGAATTTCTTTGCCTTTCGGTCCATGATATCGATCCCGAATATTCCCGCGAAGATGTGCCATCCGACACCGACGAACTGAAACGAACGGGAATCCTGCATCTGAAAAGGCGCCACACCGCAAAGGATGGCCGCGTCATTCCGGTCGAGATAACCTCGAACTACTTCGTCTACAACGATGCCGAATATATCTGCTGCATAGTGCACGACATTACGGAACGCGTCAGGGCCGAGATGGAAGCTGCCTTTTTCAGAACTCTGATCGAATGTACGAGTGATCCGGTATATGTCTCCAGATACAAGGATCCCTGCCGAATGAGCTATGTAAATGAAGCGGCCTGTCGGCACTTCGGCATGGACCGCAGGCAGGTGGTGTCCTTGCACTTGCCGGACTGGGATCCCGTATTCGACGCGGAACACATCGAAGAGTTTATCCGAGAACTGAGAAACAATAAATCCGTCCGGTTCGAGACCATGCATCGGGTAGCTTCAGGGGACCTGGTGCCTGTGGAGGTCACGGCCAATTATCTGGAACTCGACGGCGAGGAACTGATTGCAGGATATTTCCATGACATCAGCCGGCGCAGATCCATGGAAGCAGCTTTGCGGCAGGCGCAGGAAGAACTGGAGAAAAGGATTGAAGAACGAACGGTAGGCTTGCGTGATGCCAATGAGCTTCTCCAGCAGGAAATCACCGTACGCGAACGGACCGAACGAGTCATCATGGCACGCCTGCGCCTGCTCCAGTTCGCCGCGACGCACACGCTGGACGAACTTCTGGAGGCCACCCTGAATGAGGCGGAGGCGCTGACCGGCAGTCTGATCGGATTTTTCCATTTTCTTGAAGCCGACCAGGAAACCCTCTCTCCGCAAAATTGGTCCACCCGGACCAAGGCGGAATTCTGCCGGGTGAAAGTAAAAGACAGTCATTATGACATATCGGCATCAGGGGTCCTGATCGACTGCATGCGTGAACGGGGGCCGGTGATCCACAACGACTACGCATCCCTTCCCCACCGCAAGGGCTTGCCGCCGGGTCATGCCCCGCTCATCCGGGAGGTGATCGTGCCGGTCATTCGCGGCGACCGCATCGTGGCGATTCTCGGCGTTGGAAACAAACCGGCTGCCTATAACAAGGAGGATGTGGAAGCTGTCTCTTTTCTGACCGATTTCGTCTGGGACATAACCGAACGCATGCAGGCGGAGGAGTCTCTGCGTAAATCCCGGCAGATGTTGCGAATCGTGCTGGACAACTTCCCAGGGGTCGTGTTCTGGAAAGACCTGGACTCGGTATATCTGGGATGCAACAGGAATTTTTCCCTGGCGGCCGGACTCGGAGAACCATCGGAGCTCGTCGGCATGAGCGATTACGAGCTTCCCTGGCAAAAAGATGCCGAGAAATTCCTGGCAGACGATCGCCAGGTGCTTCGGAGCGGGGTCCCAAAACTGAATATCGTTGAGCCGTTACTCTATGCGGATGGCCGTGTGGCATGGTTTGAAACCAGCAAGATCCCTCTCTTCGATGCGGGGGGCAAAGTATTTGCCGTGCTCGGCGTCGCTAGCGATATCACTGAGCGAAAACGGGCGGAGGAGGCGTTGCAGAAGGCCCATGACGAGATGGAATTCCGGGTCAAGGAGAGAACCGAGCAACTCACTTCCCTCACTGCGGAACTGTCCCTCGCGGAAGAACAGGAGCGGCGGCGCATTGCGACCAATCTCCACGATCAGGTCGGACAAACCCTCGTCCTGAGCAAAATGAAGCTCGATTCGCTGTCGGTCCCGTCTCCATCCGAAAGCTTCGAGAAACTTGTCGGAGAGATCCGGGAATGCCTGAACCAGTCCATCGAGGAGATCAGGTCGCTTACTTTTCAGCTGAGCCCGCCGCTTTTGTACGAGGTCGGCTTTGAAGCCGCAATCGAGTGGCTTGGAGAGGAGTTCGAGGCGAAATACGGCTTTCAGGTGGAGTTCAGGGACGACGGAAAGGCGAAACGCCTCGATGAAGAAACAAGCGTCGCCCTGTATCAGATGGTGCGCGAACTCCTGGTAAATGCGGCAAAGTACGCCAAGGCAAAAAGAGTGCGAATTTCCATTGAAAAAGTCTCCGACCGGCTAAGAATCAGCGTGGTGGACGACGGTATCGGATTTGACGCCAAAAACGGGATGGGACGCAAGAAAAGGAAACGCGGCTTCGGCCTTTTCAATATTCGCCAACGGATCGACTACATGGGAGGAAATCTGGAGATAGAATCAAGGATTGGACAGGGCACCTGCGCCACGCTCGCCCTTCCGCTCAGAAAAAGCAAGGAAGAATCATCAAACAGGAGAAAGCCATGACCACGAGGGTCCTGATTGCCGACGACCACAAGATCGTACGGGAAGGTCTGATGTCGATTCTGGAAAAAGAGCCGGGTATCGACGTCGTCGCCATGGCCGACAATGGGAAAACGGCGCTGCAACTCGCCGGAGAGCTTCGACCCGATGTCGCCGTCATCGACATCGCCATGCCGGAAATGAACGGCATCGAGGCGATTCGCCGGATTTCCGGCCAGAACCCCGAAATCCGGATTCTGGCCCTCTCCATGCACTCGGCCAGGCGTTTCGTCGTCGAAGCACTTTCCGCCGGGGCCAAAGGCTACATTCTGAAAGACTGCGCCTCTGACGAACTGGTCCGGGCCATCCGCGTCGTCGCCGGCGGCGAAACCTATCTCAGCCCCAAAATTACGGGAATCATCGTCAGGGATTACGTGAAGCGTCTGCCCGAATCACAATCATTGCCCAGCTCGCTTCTCTCGAACAGGGAACGGGAGGTGCTGCAGCTTATCGCGGAGGGACAGGGCACCAAGGAAGTAGCCTTTGCTCTCGGTGTAAGTGTAAAAACAGTGGAAACCCACCGCCAGCAGATCATGAAAAAACTCAATCTCCACAATGTCGCGGAACTCACGAGATACGCCATCCGGGAGGGAATCACCCCCCTCGATTGATTAGATATTTCTTTTACTTTCAACGACTTTCGGGGATTTTTCTGCATATTCTAGGGGAATGCCCGATTGCTATTTTTTTATCTTTGTAGGACATTCTAAACTCTCAATGAGCCAATCACCCTTTGTCCCGTTATTGCTACGCACTCCGAGAGGGATGGTTTTGAAAAAGGTGATCGAGGCAGTCCCATCAATGCCGCCCGATTCAGCAGAATGCTGATGGAGCGGCTTTTTTGTTTTTGGCCGTCAAAGCGCTCTAAGAAGGTCTAAGATGATCCGGTCTATTTTGATTCTCTGTATTTTTCTGGCGCTGCCTGTTCCGATTGGGGCCGAGGCCGGCTCTTCGGCACCCAGGCGGAAGATTACCGTCAGCGGCGACCATGACTGCCCGCCCTACGAGTTTCTTGAAAACGGGAAACCGACGGGATTCGACATCGAGCTGATGCGTGCGGTAGCCGATGTCATGGGTTTCGACGCTGAATTCAGGCTCGGTCCGTGGAATGAAGTCAGAAAAAATCTGGAGCAGGGCCGCATCGATGTCCTTGCCGGGATGTATTACTCGGAGGACCGGAGCAGGCTGGTCGATTTTTCCGTACCGCACACCCTGGTCACTTCAGGACTGTTCGTGCGCAAGGATTCCCGGATCCACTCTTATGCGG
>JAFGGB010000211.1 GCA_016930775.1 Deltaproteobacteria bacterium | reverse complement strand
TCCTCCCAGTATATCGCCCAATGCTTCAGAGAAATAAATCAAAGTAATTTTAATTTAAAGTGTCAAATTTAAATCAGGACTTGACATAGCCAACAATTTATGTCGCTGTCTGTAAAAAAAGGAGTTTCGCATGAAATATTTAAGGGGTAAATTCCAGACTAAACTAGTTCAAATTGAGTTCTGTAAGCTTAGAATACTATCACGTGACAAGGAACAAATTAGAACCGGCCCTCTCAGAGAGCCAATTTCACAGACCCGGGGATACACCTTGATAGAGTTGCTGGTCACGATTGCCATCATTGCCATTCTGGCCTCTCTGCTTTTGCCGTCATTGAATCAAGTGACAAAAGTGGCACAGCGGACCACATGTTTGAATAACTTTAAGCAAAGCGGCCTTGCGATGCATAATTACACCGGTGATTGGTCGGATTTCCTCCCGCTAAGTGTTCAACGCACCACGGAGAATGCTGCTTATTGGCCAACATTGCTGGCCACCTATTTGGGCGGGGGTGACTGGAATTACGGCGGATGGTCGCCGGATACGCCCAAGGCTGTTGTGTCTCTTTTTCAATGCCCCTCAGGGCCGGAGGAGATTGAACGTCAGATGAACATAATGTATCACAAACGTTGCGGTAATTTCTGGAATGGGGCACCGCCGACGGGACTTCCGTGGTGTGGTGCCAAGCGGATTAGAGATGTAAAAGACCCTTCAGGTGCTGTGATCATGCTGGACGGTGCAAACCGCACATATACACCGGAAAACGTTTTTGACCTCGGAATGCCCAATGGATTATGGAGCCCGGTATGGGTGGACTTCCGACACAATATGGGCATAAACGCGCTGTTTTTAGATGGCCATGCCGGATGGATCAAGTACCCCTGGGGACTCCCTGCTGAAGCGGTCGGCTGGGCCAATTGAGAGCTAGTTGCGTTGTCGAGTCTATAGTCTATAATAAACATGTAAGGATGCCAGATGTCACAGGGGCGAAGTCAATGCAATTCCGGCGTAACATGTCTGATGATCTGCCTGTTCTGCTTTGCTTTTACCTTAGAAGCAATTCATGCCGACGACCAGAGCAACCTGGAAGCCGGGGTCAATCTGACCGATTTATCTTCAGTCGGTTTGGATATGGTAATCCTAGAAAATTTCTCCGGCTCAGCCAGCAGTGCCTGGAGCCTCAAGAGCGGTGTTGAGGTGAAGCTTGACTTCGGCATTCGTCTGCCCGGGATTACAGGTGAATTCTTACGGGTTGAAGGTTTCAAGAACTCGCCTTCATCGCGTGAGATAGGGCGTGCCTGGTTTAGTCTGAGTCGTCCAGTCGAACCAGAGCAAGTATGGGAGAAGGCAGAGGGCATACGCGTAGTATTGGGTCTTCGCAGTCCCGGCAAATGGTGGCTGAGCGTTGGCGTAACTTGTGACGGCGAGGTTTACAATGCGCCCCTGTTGCCCTACGAATATATTGAACCCGCCATAGTTGACCGTATTGTTAGATTCACTGACATGGTCAAGAATGGCAAGCATCCCGATCCGACCAAAATAACCAATATAACTTTTGGCGGTGCCGTAGAAGAGAATGTGCTATACTTGGATAAACTTGCTTTGGTGAGGAGTCCCGAGCAAAGCGGTTGGTTGATTTTCTCCACTTCACGACCCGGCTTGAATTTATTTGAACGCGGAGAAGAGGTGAAAATCTACTTTGCACCAGGGGGGCAAGCACCGCCCGAAGCGGCCGGTGTACGTTATGTCATCCACAATTATTGGGGAAAACGTAGCGTACAAGGCCAGCTCATGCTGTCAAATGAGAAAACTCAATACTCCGTGGACTTGGGGGTGATGCCCCCAGGCTATTACGAAGTCCAAGCCCATTGGATAGACATGAACGAGAGGGTACTTGATCCAGACTCTTCGATCAAGGCCACCGGCAGCGTTCCATTCGGTCTGGGGATCTTCGCAGTACTGGCCAATACCGCCGAAGAAAGTTTGGAGCTTTTCAGGAAACACGGCCAAAGTGCTTTTTTAGGACTTCACGGTGACCGTTTCGGTCTGGCCAATCTCTGCGGCCTGAGCTGGCGCAACGAGTACTGGAAATGGCTTTGGATAGAACCCGTGCACCCTGACCGTTCCGGGGGGATGGCCGCGTGGGCTGGGAAAATGATTGCCGACGGCCCCGCCACTGTTGGAGTTTTCTCCGGCGAATATGATGATTTGACGGCAGCCAGCAAGACCGGAGGCTGGCCAGCATACCGCTCACATATATCCTCGTCACGGGCTAATATAGGGGACGAGGTTCCGCCCTGGGCACGTAAGGCGGAATATCGTGCCGAACCCGCACCGGCCTACAAAGAATGGCCTTTTTTCCTCGATATGTTCAAGGACTACATCGAAGTGGAAAAAGTTCGCTATCCTCATTTGAAGCCTCGGCTTTACGACGTTGCCTGGGAAGTGAATCTTAACTATGGCTCCGGCTGCTTTTTGAAGCCAAACTATAATTACGACGACGTGGTCGAACTTTACAGAAAAAGTCTCCAGGTCTTGAGAGAGACTGACCCTGACGGGATATTGATCGGCCCTTGTTATTCCTCGCTGCTGCATGACGGGGCAATAGAATCACATGAGGAACTGTTCAAACGAGGCCTTCTGAAATACATCGATGCCATTAACACCCACGCCTACCATACGCCTCCACCGGAAAAGGTCGGAATCCCTGAAAAAACAACACGACTCAACCAGATGATGGCTTCATACAACAATGGCAAACAACTCCCGATATATTGCACCGAACTAGGTTATCGTAGCCGTTACGGCACAATGAGCCTTCATCGTGAACAGGCACAGTGGCTGACTCGGGTAGCCACGATATTCAAGGGTGAAGGCTGGCGGGCATTCTTGCCATTCTACATCCACGATACCGGGGACACTGAAGGATACGGCATTTGCTTCAATCCCCAACTCAAGCCTAACCCGCACAGTTCGAAGTCTCTTTTCCCCAAGCCGGCGGTGCCGGCCTTGGCGGTATGGGCACACATTTTAGAGGGAACGACACCGGTACGCCATCTGCGATTTTTCGGTGAAGATGTCTGGGGTTATACTTTCAGTCGGGCAGGGCAAGCGATTCTGGTCTTGTGGACAGTCGAGCGACAAACGCCTCTGATGCTTCCTGTGGGAGAGGTCAAGGAGACCAGGATAGTTGATTTCATGGGTGTGAGCAAGATGGTCAAGCCAGATCGTGGAGTGATCCAACTTGAATTAGTTCCTGCCCCGCAATATATCTCCAATGTGTCGGATGATATATACCTGCACTTCCTCTCTTCGGAAAACGACGCGGACGTCTTCACCATACACGCGGGGCAGACGCGCGAAATCAAGCTTCCATTGCCAACGGGGGCGCAGTTGCGTACTGCCTCCGCAGAGAAAAGTGACATCCAAGTCAAAGCGTTGGAAGGCCAGAGTTCTCGCATCCAATTGAGTGCTCCGGCCAAAGCCAAGTGCGGGCCTCGTTCCATAAGAATCGAGTATGCAGACAAAATGGGGCAGACCCACGTTTCAACGGCATGGTGTGTACTTCGCCCATCCATACAAATGCAAGAATTCGGTATGGTTCTGGTAAATGGCAAGCCGAACATGAGACTCGAACTTGTAAATGTTGGCGTGTTGTCTCTCCCTGTGAACATAGAACTCAACGCCGATGGTGTTACCACCGGGGAATCAGATATAACCATAGCTCCGGACAAGCCATGGATCGGTCTCCTCCCACTGCCGCTAAAAGGATTGCCCGATCCCCAAAGACGTATGAAAGTAAAATTGACCATATCGACTCACGGGGATCCCCCGCTCTCTGTTGAACAGGAGATAAACTTCCTTGGAGCCTCACCAAAAGGCGCTGAAATGCCGGGTCAATTGCCCTCACGGGCAACTATCGCCGGCAGGGGATCTAGTGGCAGAACCGACACTGCACAACTCGCCTTCGCCTGGGACGCAAGCAGTCTCTACTTGAATGTTGAAAGTCATGACGATATTTTTTTTCAGGAGAAAACTGACGGCAACATCTGGCAGCATGACAGCCTGCAGATCGCAATGGACTCGCATCCAGAGCAGAAGGATGTGTACAACCCTGTGACCTCGATTTTCACAAAGCGAATTGTCGAGGTCGGTGCGGCATTAACTCCGAAAGGGCCGATCGCCTGGCGCCACCGCAGTTTTGACAAAAACCGTCTGGGCGAAGGTGATGCAAGCAAAGAATTCCCCATGGTTATCACCCGTGACGAAGAACAACAAATCACACGTTACGAACTAACTCTGCCCTGGGCTCAACTAGGGTTTGAGCCGGAATGGATAGAACAGGGCAAGGTGCTGGGAATTTCTGTGCTTGTGAATGACTCCGACGGAGTCGGCCTGCCACGGAAAGGGTTGGAGTTTTTCAGCGGCATTATGCATGACAAGACGCATGCACAATATGGGCGGCTTACGCTAAAATAGCGAAAAGAAAGGGTTAGGAATACCATGACAATACATTTGAAGAGAACTTCAGATAACTTCGTCGGGGAGCGACATCGCCCTGCTTTCCATTTCACTCCCCCAAAGAATTGGATGAATGACCCCAATGGACTGGTTCATCACAACGGCGAGTATCATCTGTTCTACCAGCACAACCCATTTGGTCGTGAATGGGGGCACATGCACTGGGGACATGCTGTCAGCCGCGACTTGATTTCCTGGAAACATCTGCCGCTGGCCCTCTGCGAGGAGGAGGATGGTGACACACTTATGTTCAGCGGCAGCGTTGTCGTGGACCATCTTGACTCAAGCGGCTTGAGCCGCAGCGGCGCTCCAGCGATGGTGGCGTTATACACAGCCAACCGTGGCGCGCTTACAAAAAATAAAATCCAAACTCTAAATTTGGCCTGGAGTCTCGACTGTGGCCGCACGTTCGAAAAAAATCCTGGAAATCCGCTCATTGACTTGGGAAGCAGTAAGTTTGGCGACCCTAAGGTATTCTGGCACGAGCCATCCAAGCGTTGGATAATGGTGGCCATCGAGGGAGAACTGCAGGGAAAAGCGTTGTTTTGGGGGTCAGCGAATTTGTTCGATTGGGATATTCTGGGGGAGTTTGGAGATCAGTTAACGGCACCGGGGATATGGGAGTGCCCAGACTTGTTTCCACTATCTGTTGATGGCGGCAAATATCACCGCTGGGTGCTGATTACAAGCGTCGTGCATCCGACACCTACAGGCGGGACGGAACTGTCAAACATTGCTTTTGTCGGTGATTTTGATGGAACAAGCTTTGTCCGTGACAGGTCAGTTCCAGTCCGGCGGATACACCACGGGCAATCCTACGCATCTGCAACCTTCAACGATGTCCCTGACGGCCGACGACTATTGATGGCTTGGATTCCAGAGTCAGCAGATTTGAGGGGGCAGCGAGTCTGGACTGGGGCGCAGACCATGCCGCGGGAACTGTCGCTTAAGCAATCTTACGAAGGATTGGTTGTCTCGCAATTACCCGCCTCCGAAATCCAGATGTTGCGCGGCACCCAAACCGAAACTCCTGAAGGTCGAGAGTTGGAAATATCGGCAGATTTTGAAGCCACAGGGTCAGCGCCATTGGGTCTGGAAGTGCTCAAGGGTAAGGGTAAGGGATCACCGGTGCGTATCGGCTGGGATCCAATTAGGGCTGAATTGTTTATCATCTGTTCCGAGGGGCACCGGGTAGCTGCGCCGCTCGCCCCTCACAACGGCCGGATATCCCTTTCCATACTTGTCGACCGCTCAATCATCGAGGTATTCGCCAATGAAGGCATAGTATCGCTAACTGCGATATCCTACCCGAACCCGGATAATTATCAGACATCATGGTTCGGTCACCCACCGCTGCGAATGGTCGGCTGGCCACTGCACACCCGATAGCATCTTAAATTGGTTCAATGGTCTAAATCGCCTCGGGGTTATTTATCTCACGGATTAATGTAGAAACTAGGCTACCGTTTATGGGACGCGATCAAAAAATTCTTGTTGCAGGGGTCGGGGAATTGCTCTGGGATATTTTCCCTTCAGGAAGACGTATTGGAGGAGCCCCCGCAAATTTCGCGGCTCATTGCATGGCTCTCGGATCCGACGCAAGGGTTTTGAGCAAGATAGGCGATGACGAAGACGGGCAGGCTCTTTTGGCAGAAATAAAAAAACTCGGTTTGCCAAGCGACACTATAATGGTTGATGCCGATATGCCCACCGGCACCGTAAATGTAGTCCTTGACCACGAAATGCACCCCAGCTACGTGATAAGTGAGGATGTGTCCTGGGACTATCTTCTCAGCACCCCGGAATTGGAGGTTATGGCGGCAAAGTTTGATGCCATCTGTTTCGGCACTCTCGCTCAGCGCAACGAAGTCAGCCGACAGACTATCCAAAAGCTGGTCGCTTCCACACCAATTAATGGTTTGCGGATTTTCGATGTAAACTTGCGCCAGCATTATTTTTCACCCGAAATTGTGGAAAGGTCTTTGTCTTTGGCAAATGTTTTTAAGCTGAGCGATGAGGAATTGCCAGTTATTTGCCAAATGTTAGACGTTCATGGTGAGATGGAAGAGCAGTTATTGGCACTCATGAAAAGATTCAATTTAGAAGTAGTCGCACTGACAAGGGGACGCAAAGGAAGTATTCTCGTAACTCCAGAAGATAAAAGTATATCTAATGGTGAAAACATCGAGGTAGTGGATACCGTTGGCGCTGGAGACTCATTCACAGCAGCTCTTTGCCTTGGCCTGCTGAAAAATCTCCCGCTGGATAAAATAAATTCAAATGCCAGCCGGATTGCCGCATATGTATGCTCGCAAACCGGAGCCATTCCACTGTTGCCTCGATACCTCCATTTTTGAGTGCCTTATATCCGAAATCTTCATTTGATGCGGGGATAGTGCACAACCCGGGCAAGTAGAAGTGGAGGATCAGTAGACGATGGCGGCGGCAGTGTCCTTGGCGAACACCAAGGGTGGCGGCCTGTTGCTTGGTGTTGAGGATGATGGCACGGTTACCGGCTTGCATGCCAACCATCTGAATGTCTCGGGCATTCCATCCCTGATTGCCAACAAGACCAACCCCGCTATTTCCGTTCGAGGGGAACGGTGCGAACTGCAAGATCAGGACTCTTGATCCGGAGGAAATAAGCATGACACCTTTTTTCATTTTCCGAGTCTTTCATAGCGCATGGTCAGGTCGGTACACGG
>JAFGGB010000210.1 GCA_016930775.1 Deltaproteobacteria bacterium | reverse complement strand
TCCCGGACCGAATCCGTCCGACGTTGCTTGCCTGTCGGAGGTAGTCAGCCCCACTTCTCCTCGCGGTAGCGGGCCATGCGGGCCTGGGCGTCGAGTTCCCGCTTCCGGAGGCGGATGCTCTCCGGGGTCACCTCGACCAGTTCGTCCTCGGCGATGAACTCGATGCACTGATCGAGCGACATCAGGCGCGCGGGCCGCAGGATCACCGTCTGGTCCGAGGTGAAAGCCCGCATGTTCGTGAGCTTCTTTTCCTTGACAATGTTCACGTCCATGTCAATGGGGTCGTCGCGAAGCTCGCGGACCTGATTCGAACTCAGGGAAGGAATCTGCTTGGGACGTCAATCTGATTCTGGGGATCACCGGTAAATCATCTTATCGAGATCGTGTTACGAAATATATAGATCGCATCCCTTGCCTTTTATAATCATTACGTGTATAAGGTCTGCCATCTTGTTTAAAGTTACATAATGGAATGCCTTCCTTTATGTAAAGTCCATCGTATTCTGGACCCATCCAACGAGTTATGGTGGTGCTTTTATGAAAAAGGTCACCTGCAAGCTCAAAATTGTCAGCCCCCTTTATCTGGGGGGGGCAGATCCCAAAACAACTGTATCAACGCCAAACGGCCAAGCCATCAAATCGATGATGCGTTTCTGGTTCAGAGCCATGCTGGGCGGCATCATTCCCGACATCACAATTGCCGAACTCAATAGCCTTGAAGGCGGGGTTTTCGGAGACACGTCGAATTCTCCCCTACGGATAACTTTCTCCGTCAAGAAACAGCCTGAGCAGGTAACATTTTTAGGCAAGGGTAATCCCGCAGAAAGACTGTACGGCATAGAATATATCGGATATCCTCTCAAAAATCGCAGAGCCTTCATGCCCGGAAATCATAGCGAAGCAGACGCCGAACTCTCCTTGACTTTTTGTCAGTCATATAAATGGCTCTACGAAATGGTCTTATCATCTTTATGGATGGCTCTGCATCTGGGGGGATTCGGCGCGAGAAGCAGGCGCGGTTTTGGAAGGATGCGATGCCACGCGATTGAAAATATGCCATCACTAGACGGGTTACCGGACTTTTCCCTGCCTCCTCAATTCGACGGTTTAAACAAATTCTACGAGGATAATTTTAAAAAGATCGAAAAGATTTTTAAAGAATATGCAGAGAAGAACCAAATTGAACCGGGGAAGAAAATCCAATCCAATCGGATCAAGACCATATTTGATAAACCTTCGTCGTTGAATCTTCCCCCTTATTCCTGTTTACGCGCCGGATGCTGGCAGATAGCCATTATCTCAAAAGACGATTGGACGACTCTTTCAAAAACAATGGACGACATGGGAAAGACTTACCGACATTTTCGGACGCTTGGAGGCATCGAAGGAGATGATGAATATGCAAGGACCAAAGACTATAATGATTACGTGAAATACTTTCTTCCTTCACCCGAGGGAGAAGCGGACGGTAAGTGGCGTCATCACCTTTTAAGGACTGCGGTTGGAACAGGAAGATGGAACCCTCGAAATGACGTATTGGGACTGCCTTATCGGATACAATCTAAAAGCCGGGCTGAAGAAATCAGTCCTGGAAAATGGGTTGACCTTTCCGTACAAATCGGTTGGATTGATAATGATTACAGAAACAATAAAAAGAAATATTTTCATAGAGCCTCGCCGTTATTGTTCGGACCTCTCCAGTTGCATAACAAATATGCCGTGATCGCTTTGGGTTTGAAATCCAAATTTTTCCCCGAAGACTTGGGGAAGGAAATTTTGATTCATTCTGGCCGAAGATGGAACCGGTTACAAGACCATAATTTATTTGATAATAATTATGAGTGGAGGCGTTTTCAGAACATTGAGCCCGTCGATGATAAAGATGTTTCTTCTGTTTTAGACGAATTCATGAAGTTCCTGAAGCTGGAAGAAAAAACCATGTTGCCCTGAACAAAAACAGGTATCGCAATGGAAGAAAAACGGGATTTTAAAGTAAACTGGGCATTGAAGACGGCGGCGTTTCTTGACCGGCCGCCGTGGTATTCCATTTATCCCGATTTCCCATGGCCTGACGAAATTCAGTCTCTGCTCAATCTGAAAAAGGGCAAAAGCGACGATCTTAAAAAGATCACTGCCGCGGCCCGTGGCTTGAACATCCCGCCGACCGTCGAACAAATTGATAAATATTGTTTTAAAAACAGACCCCTTATAATTCATCCTCTCTCTGCTCAAGAAAAGCCTCTCGCCTTTCCTGAGCCGCTTGATGCGGATCAGGAAATGGCCCAAAAGGTTTCTGTCGAAGTCGATAATATTTTAGCGATACACAAAGAAGCCGGAGACCTCGTCGATCAGGAACGAATCTTCCTTTCCCTCTGGCGGAGCCTGGCCGACCGACTGGCTGATAAAAATATCAGCGGTTTTGGTGATACATGGCGTCATCTTCCGGCCGATCCGCGCGTTCCCTCCACGACCGTCTGGGAGCAGGCGGCCGCGGCTTCCGCCATTGCCGGGGCATGGCCCGAACCCGCGTTTCTCATCTTTACCATCGCATCCGCTCAGGAGATGGTCAGCATTGCGCGGCGCACGCAGGATGTTTGGATGGGCAGCTATCTTTTATCCTACCTCAACTGGCAGGCGATGAAAGTCGTCATCAACGCCTGCGGCCCGGACGCCGTGGTCTATCCTTCCCTTCACGGCCAGCCATTTGTGGACTTATGGCTTCGCGATGAAAAGGGGATGAGCCAGATCAAAAAACCGGATGAATCCAGCCTTGAGATCGGAAATTTCCCCAACGTCTTCACGGCGATTGTTCCGGCGCACCAGGCTGCGGCACTTGCTAAAGAGGCGGAGAAGGCTGTTCATTGCCATTGGGAAAAGATATGGAGGGTCGTCAAAAAGAAGATTGAGAAAGCCATCGAATCCAGCGGTGACAAAACTTTTGTTCTCGCGGAAGGATGGGAGAGAATCTGGAAAAGGCAAGGCAAGGCATTTCTCGACGGCCTCGGCATTTTCTGGACAACCCTGCCTTGGGGGCAGGATCCCCTGACTGTTTTTGAAAAGATATTGGAGGAGGCGCAAGAAAGAAATATCTCGGATCGCAATGATCTTGAAACTTTTTATAGAAGGCTGAAGGATCGCAAGGATGAGATAAATATCGGCATGCTCTATCCCTTTCTCTCGGCCAAGGCAGGCCGGGCGCTGACCGCCCGCAAGAACCTCCGGAATTTCGATGCGGTTGACGAACCGGGACACAAATGTTCGCTTTGCGGCCGTTGGGAGGCGCTCCATCCTGACAAGGCAATACAGAAGAGCCTTTCCCCTGACGGTGCGGAAACTGAAGGCTGCGCGGAAAATAAGAAGCCCGAAGAACGACCGGATAGTTATCAACAACTGAAAGATTTCTGGGTTACATTGTCCGGGCTGGATCGTGATCCTGATGACCAGAAGAGTATAAAGCTGAAGGGCAGAATCCGCCGCGGCGAAAGGCTCTGCGCGCCATGCCTGACGCGGCGGCTGGCCCTGGACGCCTACTTTGAAGGCGAACTCGGCCTCATCGAGCGCCATATGTTTCCTTCCACGGCAGGGATAGCCACGGCAGGATTTCGTTCTCGTCTTCTGGAGGCGTTGGCAAAAAAAGATGCAGAGTTATTGTCTGCCTTCAAGACATACATTTCCGAAGTGACGAAACACGCGGAACAGAGCCCCTATCCGGCGGCTTACCCGAAATGCCTTGAGGAAAGGGCCGAGGGGATAGCAGACGCCAAGACATTTCTGAAGCTCGACGGCGGATGGCTGCTGGCCGGCGCCTCGAATCAGGAGCCTGATCCCGAAGATATGGAGGCGCTGCCCGAAGAAGCTTCCGATGCGATTCAGACCCTTCTTGCCGAGGCACGAAAGTCCGGTGTTGGACCGCCGTCAACATACTATTCGGTTCTCGCCATGGATGGGGATCACATGGGCGAATGGCTTACATCCCATTACGGGCCGCTTTGGTCTTTGCTGTATCATCCCGATGTCAGAGAAACGGCAAAAAATGATCCGGTTCTTTTCATTGAGAGAGCCAAGAGGCCGCTCGGTCCCGCGGTTCAACTTGCCCTGAGCGGCACACTGAAAAACTTCGCCCTTTCCATCGTGCGAAAAGCTGTCGAAATAGATCATCCCGGGAAACTGATCTATGCTGGCGGTGAAGATGTGCTCGCATTCCTTCCGGTGGAAGACCTGTTCCCGGTCATGCGCAAACTCTACACCCGTTTTCGCGGAGCGGAAGGCGGATATACTCAAACCGGCGACAGGCTGCTGCGTGCGGCGGGCGGTCGAAGACAAGATGAAAGAACGAGAATAATTACTTGCGAAGGCATGACCGCCAGTATGGGGGTGGTCATTGCGCATCACTCCCTGCCCCTCGATGTTGCCGTGCAGCAGGCGCAGGCCGTTCTGAAAGAGACCGCAAAAAAGGCCCTGGGCCGGGATGCCTTTGCCATCCGCCTGTTGAAGCGATCCGGCGAGGCGACGGAGGCGGGCAGCCGTTTTACCAAACCCAACAGCGTCTCTTTCTGCGATCTTCTCGATCAGCACCAACAAGTACTCGATCTCTTCAGGCAGGATGCGGTCAGCGGCAGCATCGCTTCGAAGATGACCGAGGTGCTTTGGGCCGAGGCAGCCAGTTTCCCGATAAATGAAAAGGACCGATTGAACGAGGCAAGGAGGGCCGAACTGATCCTCCTTGCCCAAAGGCAGAGCAAACCCGGCAAACAGCAACTTATCGTTGACACGTTGCTCCCTTTTTATGAGGCGCTGTTGGTTTTAAGCACGGCGAATGAAGAGGATACAGGCATCAAGCCGCTCTCCTCCGTCGATCCGTGGCGTTCCATGTCGCAGTTTCTGAAGCTGTGCCGGTTCATCGCCGGGAAGGAGGCCTGACCATGTGGATTCACATAGAACCCCTTGACGTTCTCCTTTTCAGAGACAGCCGTCCTTTCGATGCCGGGGAACAGGCCCGCGCAACGGGAATTTTCCCGCCGACCGGCCTGCCCTTTGCCGGGGCCTTGCGCAGCCGGATTATCAAAAAACAGGGAATCGCTTTTTCGGACTACAAGGACAAGGAAAACAAAAAAGGTTGGGATCTGGTCGGCAGTCCGGATGATTTCGGGCCGCTCTCTTTTGCCGGGCCCTTCCTGACGCTGGGCAGGAACCATGCGCGCTATCCGATCCCGAGGGATCTTGTGAAGACAAAGGAGGGGCATTTGGAAAGGCTCAAACTTGTCGAATGCGCCAAAGACAGCGGGGCCTCCTCGCCGCCTTGCCTGTCCTGTCATCTTGTCAGCGGCGGCGGCGAGACAAATGAAGCGGAAGATGGATATCTGGATGATGTGGAATTCATGCATTACCTGAAGAATGATGTGACCCCCAAAATGCAAGGTGAGGCCGTAGCCGTGAATGAGCCGCGGGTAGGCATCGGCCGAAACGCCGCCGGAACCGCGGAAAAGGGGCTCATCTACACGGCGGTCTATACCCGACTGGTCAAAAAGGATAAGAATAAAGAGAGAGCCGCTTTCCTGTTCCGCATGCAAAGCGAGAATGGCGGCGAAGAAGCCCTGCTTGGAGAGAAGGGAATAATTTCGCTCGGAGGCGAGGCGCGCTCAGCATATTTCAGCGTTCTCAAGGAAGAAGAGGCGCCCTCTCTGTTTTCCGAAAAGACAAAAAATGAACTGCTTGGTAAGTTGACAGGAAAGAGCAAATTCAAACTCTGTCTATTGACCCCCGCCGTTTTTAAAAAAGGCTGGTTGCCCGATGGCATTGATGAGCAGGGCGAAGAAGATAATAAATCCTATTTTTTCTCTCTTGGTGACGGAGTCAAGGCTCGGTTGGTTGCCGCCGCGGTTGGCAAGCGCCGGGAGATCGGCGGATGGAATCTGGCGGCTCGCGGACCGCGGCCGTTGAAGCGGGCCGTGCCGGCCGGAAGCGTCTATTTCTTTCAAACAGCGAAAGCTTTGACCAAAGAGCAGGCAAACGTATTGATGGATACATTTCATCTCAAAACCGCGATGAACCATTCCAGCGGCGACCAGGCTGCCCGCTATCTGCGGGGGGCCGGTTTGGGGCTTGCCTGCGTGGGATGCTGGGAATGAAACACATATTCGTTTAAGGAGGCAGAGCGATGACGGAAGCCTGTCAGGGCATGATCATGTATTTTTGTGAGACGCCGCTTCACGCTGGCGCGGGCGACAGCAGATCCCACATTGATCTCCCCATCCAGCGGGACTACAGGGATTTCCCCATCATCAACGCCGGAGGCGTCAAAGGGGGATTCCGCGAGCGGGCTGAAAAGAAGCTGGGTGATGGTAAACGACTGGATATTTTCAAGGCATTCGGCCCGCCTCCTCCCAAAAAGAAGAAAAAGGACGACGATCCCACCCCGGATCAGCACGGCGGCGCGCTCGATATTTCGGATGCGGAGATCTTGCTCTTCCCGGTCCGTTCCTACCAGGGGCTCTTTGCCTGGATCACCTGCCCGGAGATTATCAGCGACTTTTGCCGTCGTCTTGATGTGCTGGGATTTAAGCCGTTCGAGACCGACATTGATGCGCCTGAAGATACGGCCCTTGTCTCGGCGGCTAACATCAACCGGATCAAGCGCGAGGGGCAACCCGATAAAATTATCCTCGAAGACATCGCCTTTGAGGCGGAGAATGAAGAGCGCGGAATCATCAAACACCTGGCGGCCTACGCTTCGGCGATGCTGCCTTCCCAATCTTCTTACAACCATCTTCGCAAAACGCTCGAAAACAGAATCGTCATCCTGGCCGATGATGTTTTCCGGGATTTCGCGATCCTCTCAACCGAGGTGACAACCCGCATCTGCATCGGTGAGGCGGGAACCGTGGTGGAAGGCCCTTGGTCAGAGGAATACCTGCCTCTCAACACCTTCCTTTTCGGGTCAATCAGAGCGGAGCAGTCCGAGCCTATCAAAACCTTCACGAATAGTCTCGGCACAGACGCAGTAATCCAGATGGGCGGAAACAAGACCATCGGCAAGGGGCATGTCCGCGTGGCATATTATCCCGCGCCGCCGGATTCGGCCCGAAAGGAGTAGGCGATGGAACGCAAATACCTGCATAGAACATTGGATCAACTGCGGGCGGATTACGCCTGGGGCTGCGTAGAAAATGCAGCAAGGGATAAAATTGCCTTCGGAGACTATGTCAGCCTGGTTCGGCAATTCCCCGCCGATATCCAGACCGCCGGCCTGGGTCAGTCCACGGCCTTCCTGTTTTCCAAAGAAAATAAAAGTCCGGCCCACAGTTTGTTGAAGAGCCACATTGGAAACTGGCTTCTGGGCCGGGAACTGCCTGGTGACGACGATTTCCTTTACTACGATGCCCCCTTGACCTGCCCGAATCCTTCGACCCCCGATTTGATGCAAGCCATAAGGGGCTGTTCAGGCAGGGCCTATCTGCGCGCATCCGTGGAGGCATTGAAGATATTGGCGTATCTGAAACGCTTCGCCAAAGGGAAGCAAGCGTTGGACGAGAGGTATCCAGTAACCGGAGTCGCTTCTGAAGCAGCGGATCCAGGCGCTGGAGAGGTGGTGTCATGACCAACGGACACCACAACAATAGAAGGGGAAATCGGCAGACAGGAAATATAGCACAATTTCCGTCGAACCTTCCGCTGCCTCTGCCTCAGACGACCGAGGATATCATCGGCAGCGATCCCGGCGCTGCCGATAACTTCTATGCTCTTTACTACCATTATATTCCCCGTTCCAATGATAAGGATTGGAGCTTCACACCCAAGGACAAACCCCTGATCAGAAATGCAGTGCTGAGCAAGGGAAACCAACGGATTTCGGCGGAAGAAACCCAGGAATTCCTACAAAGGATGTGCAATGGATATTTCCTGAAGGCGGCTTCTCCGCTTGTCTATGCCTATTCCGGTAAAACGCTGAATCAACTTGTGACAGGTTTGGGAAACGCAGCGCCCTTGGAAGCGGGTTTGACGCTCCACCCGATCTATGGGGTTCCGTATCTGAAGGGGGAGGGGATCAAGGGTGTCTGCAGGCGCTACGCCCTTCTGAGCATTGCGGATAAAACGGGCGTCCCGGTTCTGGGTCCTGACGACATCGCGAAATTAAAAAGGACTCCCCTTCAGCTTCTGGAGGAGGCGCTTTTGGCGAAACGCGGGCAAGCAAGTTTTTATAACCGTATCAAGAGCGCGATTCCCCCTGGCGAGTTTGTTGATTCGCTTTGCCCGCAAGAGGAATTCGATAAAGTGATCGACAAAGACGGCGAGTTCTTTCGCGAGGCCTTCGGCGGTAGGGAAGGAAAAGGAGGGGTCGAATTTTGTGACGCCTTTCCCTGCCCAAATCAGCAGAATATCTTTGATCTTGGAATAACCAACGTCCATTACCAGGATTTTTATCGGGGAAAAGCCTACCCTGCCGATTATCACGATCCGGTCCCGGTGCCGTTTCTGACGGTCAAACGCGATATTGAATTCCGCTTCTTCCTCGCATTGCAGGGCAAGGAAGACAAATGGCTTATAGACAAAATTGAAAACATTCTTTTTGATGCGTTAAAGGAAATGGGATTCGGCGCAAAAACCCGCACGGGTTACGGGCGGCTTGACCGTCTCGTAAGGACATCGGCCTTTGAGTGGACATCATGAGCGTCTTGATTACGATGGTCGGGCTGCGGCCCGGCGCCGTGGCGGTCACGGCCAAAACGTTGCATAAGAATGCAGGCCTTTCGCACGTTGTCCTTCTGCATACAAGAGGGGAGAACATCGAAGACAATCGCGACCGCCTCATCGAATATCTGAGGAGCTTGGGCATTACAGCCACCTCATGGCCGATTCCGGCGGAGCCTATTGCCGGAAAGAGCGGCTTGATTCCTGCGTGGCAGTGTATTCAGCAGATCCTCGATCAACCGGACCCGCCCGGTCCCGTCTATTTCGACGTTTCCCCCGGCCTTAATTATCAGATCGCGCTGATCTCCTTCTTCCTGAAAAGCGAAAAGCAGTTTGTTCCCATCTATGCGGATTATGACCATCTCTATGCGATGAGAGGTGCCTTTACCGACGGGCAGAATAAATACGATCTTAAGGATGTGGGCCGGGCTGAACTTTTGGCCTTATACGGCTTGACGTGGAACGAGACTATAAAACAGATTCAGGGCGGAGATGCCCCTTTCGGTCTTGAAGCCATTATGGAACGCCACGGCCGCATTCACGGCCTTGTGCGCTTCTTTTTGAAGGAAATGGGGGGCGCACGAGTTCTTCTCAGGCGTGCCAGGGAAGTGCAGAGTTTTATCGAAAATCCGGCGCGGCTCAATCGCCTGCAACTTGATCTGATGGTCGAGACCGACCATGAATCCACGAAAAATCGTTTTCTTTCCTATGGAGCAAAGGCCTTTATTCACAATCCGCAGGACCGTCGCGCCTCTGAAAAAAAGATAGAGGCCCTGATGCAAAAGCCGCCCGGCGGCCGCATCGAAGGAGATCGCGAAGATACCCTTAACCTTACCCCTCGCGGATTTGTTGAGTGCGATGAGCATCCGGACGGATGGGATGGCCCGAATCTTCTCGTGGCGCTCGGTTCCGATCCCAGCGCGACTCTGCTTGCGCTATTCACCCACAAACCGGCAACCGCGATTATTCTGGTAACACAGACCCCGGAGGTTCAAAAGCTGGCGCAGCGGATTTATGACCAACGGGCAAAGATTCCCGTCCGAAAATTGATCTTCTGGGGCGCGAACCTCAACGGGAAGATCGGCCATTACAAAGAGTTGCAGGAACGCATGCAGGGAGGGGGATGGATCGTCAACATTTCCCCCGGCACAAAGGCCCAGACCTGGAACATGGCCGCAATCGAAGGGGTGGAAGTGTGGTCGTTAAACAACCGGGAACAGGTGGCCGTCCGGCTGGTTCCGGCAGCCGCGCAGCAGGAGCTTCAGAAATTCGCATTCGCCCCGATTCTTCTCCAGGCGGCTGTCTGCGGCGGGCCTGTTGAAGGACGCACCGAAAATGAATTGTATGGAATCGGAGGAAACGGCGACAAAAGAGACTTCCTTGAGCGGTTGAGTGCTGTAATGGCAAAGGCGGCAAGGAAAAATCTGAACGGCAGACTATCCGGCCTATTAAAAGGAGGCGACTCCCGTGAATTCGACGGTAATCTTATTCGATTTGATCGGTGCGAGGATAACCCCACCAGGCCGGGATCAGTCAACATTATGGTTACAGTGTCACACAACGGCCATGAATTGAACGGGACAATCGCGGGAACCTGGGGAAATCAAAATCAAGACGGAGAACGAAGATTGTCAGGCACATGGCTTGAAGAGCCCATTGCCGCGGCCTTCATTGCCGCGAGAGGCAGAAACCAACAGGTTCTCGACCTCTGCATGGGGCCGAGATGGGCATGGCAAAGAACGCAAAATGGAGAATTCAAGACCGAGATCGACATTGTGCTGCTCTGGCAGGGTCACTATATCTGCATCTCCTGCAAACGAGGCGGAGATCACTACACCCCTGAGGAACTCGAAGCCATTCGCTCAGAGATCGTCACAGAGGCCAAGGCGAACCTGGGGCGCTTTGCCGTGCCTGTTCTTGTGCGCGGCGGCATCCCTGTGACCGACTTGATGAACGAGGCGAACGAGAGCGTCGAGGAAGGCCGCCCCCTCGAAATCGGTCTGGGACTTCTGGATCAGCGAGAGACATTGCGCAAGCTCGTGGAGGCGGCGATTGCGTCCAACAAGACCGTTGCCGAGAACACAGCGGCTTTGGAATGAAAGAAAGCCGTTCACCACTTCGCGGAATAGGTCCGGTAACGCTCCTTTCCTTCGAGATGTCGGACCAGAGACAGTGCCTGGAATTGGATGATCTCATCCAGCGTGCGGTTTTTACCCCGGAAGGAGACCGATTGCGAAAGGCGGCGGTGCAGCGACACGAGAAAGCGTTTTCGGGTTTCAGCCGAAAGCAGCCCCTTGTCGTCGATCTCCAGCGGAACATCGCGGCCCAGATGGGCAAGCACGGTGCGATCGACGATGGGCGCGCGGAACTCCTCGATGAGGTCATAGACCAGCGCGGGCTTCGATCTTTGCGGGCAATGGAGAAAGCTGATCTGGGGATTGAGGCCCTGGCGGAGCGCGGCCTGATAGACGCGGGCCTGAAGCACGGCATAGCCGTAATTGAGGAGCATATTGACCGGGTCGGCGGCATCCTTTCTTTTGCGGCCGGTGAAGTCGGCGCGCCCGTTGAGCGCGGCCTTGAACACCTCCCAGTAACTGGAGGCGGCGCGGCCTTCGATGGAAAACAGAACGCCCCGATCATGTTCCGGATCGCCCCATGACAGGGTTTTCGTCTCGGCGAGACAGCCTTGCATCAGGGCGAGGTTCTCTTTAACAAGACCGTCGAATGAGCCATTGAGACGCTTCCGGTATTTGTTGATATACTTCATGAGGGACATCTGGTTTTTGATCTTGCCATCGACGAAGCGTTTGGCCAGCGAAAGACCCTGTTGAGGGTTGTCAGCGGCGCGAAGCTGCAAGGTTCCGATCTCCGTCCTGGCTGAATGGGGCGCGGCAAGCAGCGATAAAACGTGGTTGGCCGGATCGATGAAGAGCAGGGGGATATCGTTCTCCGCGCATAGCCGGACCACATCCGAGGAAATGGAGATTCCGGTTCCGGCGACCGTGATGCTCTTGAGATGCGTTGCCGGGATTTCGGCGATTGTGCGGCGCTCCCTGCGGATGATGATCCGCTGGCCGTTTTTGCCGATGAAGCAGCCGGGCGTCTGAACGATCAATTGGGCGTGGTCGGCCGCCGCGGCGACAACGCGGCGTTTTTTCTTGCGGATCGCGCGCCCAACCGTCGCGGGAACGGCGTTTTCACGCTGCCGTGCCTTGCCGAAGGCCTCCCGGACGACGGAACGAACATAGTCGTGACGCTCTTTGACATAATCAAGACGGGCGATGTCGGATTTGGCGAGCGCCTCTTCCGCGCCCGGCATGGCGGTGAAGATCCTGGCCTGAAAGGCGCGAGCAGTGACTGCGACAAGCGCCTCCCGGTGAATGTCCCGGATTTTCTCCGCCTCGGTGGCATCGACCACCTTTCCGTAATATCTCTGCCAGCCAAGCGCGGCCTCATTGATCCGCCGAAGGGTCTTGTCGATATGGTTCAGGGGGCGGGCGGTCAGGTGCGCCATCTTGCCCTTCATCTTGGCGATTTTCTCCGCTGCGATCCTGAGCGACCTTTCCTGAAAGTTTATGCCGAGGAACTCGAATCCCTCTTTGATATGGGAAATCGGATGCGGCGACTCGTTCAGAGTCAAGCCGAGTTCCGTAGCGAGATAATCGGATGCCTCTTTGAAGGCGTTCTCCGCGGCAGGCCGGTCGGGGCAGAGGATGAGAAAGTCATCCGCGTAACGAAGCAACTCTTGGCCTTTTTCGGTGACGTGCCGGTCGAATTCGTGCAGATAGAAGTTGGCCAGGATCGGCGAGATGACGAACCCCTGCCCGATGCCGGAATAGACGTCGGTCCAGCGGCCCGCGCCGTCCACGCGCCCCATCTTGAGCCATAGCAGAATAAGGTGAAGAAGCGAATCATCGTTCAACAGGGCTTCAAGCCGGCGAATGAGGATATCGTGATCGATGCTGCCGAAGAAATCGTCGATGTCCGCTGAAACCGCCCATTGCAGACCCTGCGCATCCGTCAGATGACGGGCGCGCTCGATAGCCCTTCCGGGACCTTTTCCGGGACGGTAGCCGTAACTGCACTCCAGAAATAGGGGCTCGAGGATCGGTTCGAGCACGGATCGCACCGCCTCCTGGACAATCTTGTCCCTCACGGTGAGAAGGCTCAGCGACCGATGTTCGCTGCTGCCGGGGCTTTTGGGAACCCTTAAAAGCTGCGTCGCTTCCGGCTCGTAACGGCTTTGCGTCAGGTCGCCGCTCAGATGGCGGAGATTCCGGGCGAGGTTTTTTTCAAAATCACCGACGCTGCGTCCGTCAATCCCACCGCGGGCCTCCTTGTCGCGCACCTTGTTCCAGGCCCGTCGAAGGGTGTCCGGATGCGCGGCTTTGTCGATGAGCGTGTGTTCGGTTTCCATATCCTGATAATGAATCAGGGGGAACGAAATCGTGCATTTCTTTTGCGAAAAAAGGCGGCTCCGCGGATATCGCCTGCAAGCTGCGTGAATTCAGCGGGTTGGGAGGCGCCGTTGAAATCGTGATCCGGTGGAACTGAGGCTGAATTGTTCGCAAACCTCATGAGAGTCTTTGATCGGGCGTTGATTTGCGAAACCGTTCATGCGCCGCCCGCCGACAGCCGAACGGCTCGGCAGTTTTATACGCATGAAATGGATGGGTTAGGCAAAACGTTTGAGGTGAATGCCATTGCGTTTTTCGAAAACGGGTGCGGCAGGCGCTCGGCCGCCATGGATTTGCGAAAAAGGCAATCTTGTCATAACAGAAGGTTGGGGCGAATTCGCATGTTCAATTGCAATTCGGCGTCTCGTTTTTTAAGGCTTTTGCGAAACAATCGAGGTATGCTATGCAAGTAAACGAAAGGAGGGCGATATTGGGGATAATCCAGGGACGGCTCACAACCGACCGGATCTGCAACAATGCGGAATGATTATAGAGTACCGATGGAGAAAGTCATACTGACGTGGAAACAATGTCAGGCCAGAGAAGTTATCCCCTCAAGTAAAGAGTACCGATGGAGAAAGTCATACTGACGTGGAAACATTGTTATAACGGCCGTTGGCCAAATCTGTTTCAGAGTACCGATGGAGAAAGTCATACTGACGTGGAAACCCCTAGAAAGACTTGACTTGCATCTTTTTAGCTCGCGAGTACCGATGGAGAAAGTCATACTGACGTGGAAACCTTTTTCTCGTAAAACAACGATTGGATAAGTTTGGAGTACCGATGGAGAAAGTCATACTGACGTGGAAACACTATCCCTCCTTTTCAAGGTTCGTTATTTTTGTTGAGTACCGATGGAGAAAGTCATACTGACGTGGAAACTATTCACCCCCTACCGATTGAGTGATTCGGGAATGCGAGTACCGATGGAGAAAGTCATACTGACGTGGAAACACCAGACGATTCATCTCGCCCATGTGCGCAATCGGGAGTACCGATGGAGAAAGTCATACTGACGTGGAAACTTTTAAGCTTTTCATCTTCCACCTCCAATAAGTTTTAGAGTACCGATGGAGAAAGTCATACTGACGTGGAAACAATATATACCTCCTCTTTGGTTTTTTATGAGCAGAGTACCGATGGAGAAAGTCATACTGACGTGGAAACATCTCTATTCTTTAATCTAATCTCTATCTTGTTTGGGAGTACCGATGGAGAAAGTCATACTGACGTGGAAACTGTAATCCGACATGAAAAACCCAAGGGTTGCCGGAGTACCGATGGAGAAAGTCATACTGACGTGGAAACGAATACCCCCAAACGTCTTTCTGACATGAACCGGAGAGTACCGATGGAGAAAGTCATACTGACGTGGAAACGGAAAAGGGGAGAGGGACGTCAAAAGGCGACGGCCAGAGTACCGATGGAGAAAGTCATACTGACGTGGAAACCCAATATTGGCCGAGTGCGATTGCCGGCGTGTAGGAGTACCGATGGAGAAAGTCATACTGACGTGGAAACGGGAGGGGATGAAGGGGAGGGGGAATCCCCACCCTGAGTACCGATGGAGAAAGTCATACTGACGTGGAAACATCTCTGGTAGTCTCTTATTCCGTCATCCTTGTAAGAGTACCGATGGAGAAAGTCATACTGACGTGGAAACCGTTATGCCGCGCAAGATTCATCTTTTCGATTATGAGTACCGATGGAGAAAGTCATACTGACGTGGAAACTTTTGCAATCGCCATTTGGTTCGTCATTTTTTTTGAGTACCGATGGAGAAAGTCATACTGACGTGGAAACTGTATCTACATAAACGTCCAAATTAGCGCAATTTCCGAGTACCGATGGAGAAAGTCATACTGACGTGGAAACTTTCGTTCGCGGAAATATTCATCCACTTTTTTTGAGTACCGATGGAGAAAGTCATATTGACGTGGAAAACTGGGACCAACTCGCAAATGATTGAAAGGGGGATATATGTTTGTTTTTAACAGGCGTCGTAGAGATGAGAGAACAGAGATATTCGATATCTGCCTTCCTGAAAATGCTATCGAAAATGCTGAAGAACGATTTGGCAAGGCACTTATGTTTTTCCGCAGAGATGACAAATATCACCATTTAGGCTGGATTGTTCTACTGGAGGCTGGGGAAAAAGATATAAAGGATGAAACAGAACTGTTCATTGGTTGCAAGAAT
>JAFGGB010000209.1 GCA_016930775.1 Deltaproteobacteria bacterium | reverse complement strand
GGTCCTTCGACCACGCCTGGATTTTTTGCGGATATCGAACAAGCGCCTCCCCCGTGACAAACATCGTCGCCCGGATATGCCGCCGATTCAGCAAATCGAGGAACAAGTCCAGGCGTTCGACTCCCCGGTATGTTTTTCGGTCATCTCCCCTGACGTCCTCTTCAACATCGATGCTGAGCATGGCAATCTTTTTTTCCAATAGCCCTCACCGTTTCAAAGAGTCTCTCGACCACGCTTTTGATATCAAAGCTTTCCCTGACGACTTGGAAAGCCTTATATCTCATCGTCTCAAGCGTCCCGAGATCATGAGTAAGTTTCAGGATCGCGCTGGAAAAAGAATCCGTGTCCGTACCGATAAATCCTGTTATTCCCGGACGGACAATTTCAGTTGTCCCTCCAACATCTGTCGCTACGACAGGAACGCCGCAAGCCATGGCTTCCATGTATGTCGTCGGCAAACCCTCGCACAATGACGGAGAAACAAGCACCGTCATCGTTGAGTAGATCCGAGGCATAGACTCATGGGGAACAAATCCCGTGAACGTGAAGGGCAATGTCTTTGCCAGAGCCTCGGCGGTCATTCTCAGCGGCCCGTCTCCCACCACCAGGAATTTGATATCTTTGTCCTGTCTGTGAATGGCGCGGGCTATGCTGATGAAGGCCAGTATTCCTTTCCATTTTTCAAGCCGGCCCACAAAACCGACATAACGCCTGGCGGCCGTGAGAGGCCTGAATTGAGATGTATCAACGCCATTGGGAATCCATTCAAACTTGTCCTCGGGAATTCCAAACCTCAGTGCCGCCAGCGCCATATCTCTTTTCGAAACCGAGGCTATTCTATCGGCAGCATACAATGTGAATTTCCCCAGGGATCTGTCATAGATCTCTCTCTTGAACCAGATCGGAAAGGATGACACCGTTCCCGGAAGGACCTCGACACCCCCATGAAGGTGCAACAGAAAAGGATATTTTTTGACCTTCTTGAAAAGCGCGGCTTGGTTTGAAGTGAAAAATATGTAGGAGTGCGCATGGACAAGATCGTATTGTTCTTTGAGAAGCACGCCGCCGATGAATGTGAGAGGATTGGTGCCCCACATTTTCCCCAGGCATTTAAACCGCCTGATCTTCATATTTTCCGAATCAGGGACATGCTTTAATCCGAACTCGGACGTCAGGATTTCTATCTCATGCCCTTTTTCGACCAGTCTTTTCGATATCTCTAGACAGTATCTTTCAAGCCCTCCGACAAACTCGGGAGGATTGGCGCATATTTCAGCAATCCTCATCTCTTGAAACCGCTCTTATCTCTTCGTTAAATCAGCTTATCAGAATCGACCTTATTTCGTCATCTCTTCCACAGTCCTAAAACGCGATAACGTCCTGATCGCTGGGCGCGCTTATACGTAGCGCGGTCGCTCCTTTATGCAAGCGGCATTCCTCTCTCTGCTCTTGCCAAGTCGGCCTTGGAAGCGGCCCTCGCCTTCGCCCAGACATATGCCCTCAGGAACAAGCCCGCGCTCATGCGGCAACGGGCGGAAGAAGCCGAGCGGGAATTCTCCCCGCAATTGAAGACGACGCCCGATGATCTCCAATTCCTCACCCTGCATATCAGGAACTTTTGTCGGCCTCCGATCCTCTGGTCGAACCGTTTCCGCATTCGTTGCCCGGCCGAAGGGGAAGATGCGGCCGGATTGACTGTTCACGGCCGCCGGAGCTGACAAGCCCAGCCCACAAGGCCCGTTTCCCTGACCTCTTGACCATCCTTGACATCGGCCGAGGGTTAAATTATTGTTTTTGACGATGGGAAACGAGGATTTCAAGTCGATCCCGGACGCGTCATAAGCACTCAGATAAAATGCAATTTTTCATTATCTGTTGAATATGATCTGTCCTCCAGATTAGGGGACAAGACGAGGAAGCTGGAAATGAGAACACGATTCGTTCTCGGGCTCAGTCCACTTCTTCTGGCAGCCTTGGCAAGCTCGGTCTCGGCAACCTCTGAGCCCTCACCGTTCACACCACAGACAGTCCAGCTCCATGCGGTGGTCGATGCTTTGGCGGAGATCAACATGAGAGTGGATGCCGCCGTAGAGAGGCTGGGCGTAGATTCCTCGCCGCTCATGCCGGTGGCGCACCAACTCGACGTCATATCCATTGAACTTGGCGTCCTGTTTGAGCGGGTGTACGACTCGCTGGAAAGCGTGCCGCCGGATGACGATGCCGTGGCGGCAGTCCTCAGGGAAGTCAGAAAAGGAGCAGGGGCGGTCCGTGATGCTGCCGTTAGCAGTGCGAGTGTGCCAGACATAGTCGAAGAGGCCTTTGAAGGCGTTAGAGAAGGCGCGGAGTCTATCTTCTGGCTCGCTGGCGTCGAATGGCCTCTATTCGTAACGATCTACTATCACGTGGAGCCAAACCCGCAGCTCTTTGAAAAAGTCGAAGCGGGCACCTATGAGGCCGTCTCTCTCACTCTGCGCCAGATGAGCGCCAGTCTGGCCGAGGCCGGCGTGCCTGCCACTTTCTGTTTCGCCTGGCTCTATAACGACCTGACGTACTGCCGCAACCATGACCCAGAGAGCGAAGAGATTATCAACAGCCCCGAGGATACGGGGATCGAGACCTACATGCAGATCATTGACGACAGACACGAGTTGGCCTACCACACTCATCCGCCCAATTCCATTATCGAGGGGCAAACGGTCTTCTATGCCCGGCCGATGGCTTCCTGCACGGACTACGGGGATCCTCACCGCTTGTTCGGTTGGGGGGCGGACAAGAATATCGCCTTTCAACCGGGTGTTTACCTGTTCGATGATCCTGATGATCCCTGGTACGACCAGTTCACCTGGGCGCGAACCTCACAGACCTTGTTCCGGATCGCCGATTACCTGGGCGCAACGGTTCGCCATGCCAACGGCGGGCAGAGACCCCTGTTCGACGTGATGAATCAGTACGGCAGTGGAATCAACCATGAACACTCTCTGGATCAACTCCGCTCCCTGATGCACGCCGGGTTTGACCTGATTTCCCCCGAATGCTTGGCCTATTTCAACCCGGAGTACGAACCGGACGGATCATTCTGGATCGACGCATGGACAGGGTATGTGACCTACCTGGGGCCGGAGGCCAACAGCCAGGTCTACTACCCGGATATAAACGGGCAGCGGATCGAGCGCGCCGTGGAAACCTGCCAAGGACTGACCTTCATGCCCGTGCATAGAGCCGGGCAGGCCGGTTGGGGCAAAGGCTATCAAGATTCCCGCTACTATGATCCGGCACCTCTGGGCGGCACGGGCAGCGGCGGGGTCCGCTGGAGGGAACACGCCTTCTATCAGGAGTATCCGTCGAAAACCAATGATCCCTGGGTCGGCACCGAGGTCGAGCGGACTTTTCCCTCCCTCGCTGAACAGTTCAACAGGGCGATGGAGCAACACCAGAAAGCGCCTGGTTCCGTCAACGCCTGGGGATTCAATCATCATGTGGTTAACGTTATGTGGGCAGACCTCAGTGGGATAAGCGACAACTGGGAGCAGGAAATCTCTTTCCTATTGGATATAGCCGATGGTGCGGCGGACGGCGTGGCCGACAAACCGCGGCCTGAGTTGGTGCAGTTCGTAACCATGCAAAAACTGAGCGCGATTTACGACCTGATTGCCCGGATCCGAAAATTATTCCTTTTCCAAAAAGAATTGCAAAAAAAACAAGCAAGGGCCACTTAACAATCCACACAGAGAGAGGCCCCCACTCCCCATGCCTCTTCGGCGGAATCGGCAGCTGCCGGGACGTGACGTATCCTTGCTGGGCAACCCTCCGAAATGATTTCGCGTATATATATCGAAGAATCATAAGAATGAAAAATAAACGGGAGGCGATGATGGGCAAGAAATATTTCCCTGTGGTGACCCTGTCCTTATTTATCTTTCTTTCAAGCTTTTCTTTTCCAAGGCATCCGCAGTCTCTGCCCTCCAGGATCGACGCCCTGGTCAATGAATATGCGGCCCGCCACCGATTCATGGGATCCGTCCTGGTCGCCGAACAAGGCCGGATCATCCTCTCCAAGGGATACGGGCTGGCCGACGTGGAGAACAACGTTCCCAACACCCCCGAGACGAAGTTCATGATCGGGTCGATCACAAAACAATTCACCGCGATGCTCGTCACACAGTTGGCGGAGAAGGGGAAGCTTCGCTTTGACGACACAATTTCGGATTTCCTGCCCGACTTTCCCAAGGACATAGGGGAGAAGATCACCGTCGAAATGCTGCTCTGTCATACTTCCGGCCTGCGCCTTCCCGAGGATATCGAGGACTACTATTGCGCTTCCCAAAAGGAGGACTACCTTCGGGAATTCGTCAAGCAGATGTCCGTGAGAGGGCTGCACTTCAAGCCGGGCACGAACTATCGCTACTCAAACGCCGGGTATCATATCCTCGGCCTGATCATTGAGAAGGCAACGGGGAAGACCTATGAAGAAATCCTGCAGGAACAAATCCTGAAGCCCTTGGGCATGTCGCATACGGGCTGCAACAAAAAAGGGCTGGTGCTTAAAGACGGAGCCGTTTCATGCCATGTCCTTCCGGACCAGGTCGTGACCTGGAGCGACCGGCATTCTTTTGACCCGGGCATCATCTGGTTCGGTTCCGGTTTCATCTATTCCACCGTCGGGGATTTGTTCAAGTTCAGTCAGGCGCTTTCCTCCACCCGGCTGCTGTCGAAAGAATACCTGGACGTGTTCTTAAAAATGAGAAATCCAAAGTCCCGCTTTCTTATTCCCTTCATGCCGCGAGAACTTGTCAAGGAGTTTTATGGAACCTTCGGCAACGGATTTGCAGGGGAGATATCCGTTCTGGAGGACCCGGTGACGAAAGAGAAACAGACTCTCTACTGGCACGACGGAACCATGTATCTGTTCAAATCATCCCATTATCACTACAGCGGCCGGGAGCAAATCATTGTCATCCTCAGCAACAGCAGCTTTCTGTGCGAAAACGATGAAATGACGCTGAAGATTTATCAGCTGCTCAACAACAGGCCCCTTGAGCATATTCATCTGCGGCTTCCTCTCCTCCATTATCTCGAGGAGGACATAGAAACGCATGCCGGAGTCAAAGCCGCGATCGATGAATACAAGCGGCTCAAGAACGACACGATCAACTTCATCATGCCCGACGAGGAAGATTTTCTGCGCATCGGCCGACAGCTCGTCGAAAGGGGCGACTTGGACGGCGCCCTGTTGGTGTTTCAGTGCATTCTGTCCGAAATGCAGGAATCCGGAAAGGCCTACGATGCTCTTGGCGATGTCTATGTCCTGAAAGGCGATAAGGAAAAAGCGATTCGCTCCTTTTCGAAGTCGCTGGAATTGGACCCTGATAATTCTCATGCCCAAGAGATGCTGAAAAAGCTCGAGAAATAAGCGTCGGCCGTATCGACCGATTCTCGGGACGCCGGCTGAGCTCGAATCGGAAATCGGGTCGGACAGGCGAGAGCGGCCG
>JAFGGB010000208.1 GCA_016930775.1 Deltaproteobacteria bacterium | reverse complement strand
GTCGGCGATGCAATCGGCGCAGGCTCGGCTGCAACTGGCTGCGCCGGAGGAGTCGTGACGGCCGCCTGCATGATCGTTCCTCTTCTGCTGTTCAATACCGGCGCGATAAGGCTGTCTCCTTCCATGAGCGGCTCGGCCGAGGCGATTGTAATATGCCGGGTTGTTTGCCGGCCGTCGCGCAGTATGGCAGCGATTGCCGATTGACCAGGTCTTACTTTGGCTATCTCCCGGGCAAAGACGCTTCCGCTGGAAATTTGCCGGTAGTCCAACCCAATGATGATATCGCCCTGCCGCAGATCCGCCCGCGCCGCCGGTCCGCCCGGCGCGACATCAGCGATCCTTGCTCCTTTGATTGTCCCCTCGGCGTAGTCGTGCAGGGTGGCGCCGACGAAACCCTCTCCTCCCCGATATGCCCAGGCTTTTTGCTTGTCCCCCATCGCATAATGCATGCGCGACAGATCCTGACTCGCATCATAGTTCATAGCATCGTTGGCTTTGGCGATAAAAGCAGTCGCCTCGTTGTCCCGTCCGAGGCCCAGTAACGCAAAGGCCTTTCCACGATACGCATCCTGAAAACCGATGCCGTTATTCGGATCGATGTTAGCGATGGCCTCATCGAAATCCCGGAGAGCCGCCTGAAAGTTTCCCAGGTAATAATTCGTCCAGCCGCGGCCCCGATAAACATCTTGGAGTACGAACCGGTTGCCGGCATCGATATAGCGAAGAGCCTTGTCAAAGTCATCGAGAGAAGCTTCAAGGTTGCCCATTCTCTGGTTGGCCAAGCCACGGCCACGATAGGCATCCTGGAGTCCGACCCTGTTGCTCGGATCGATAGTGCGGAGGGCCTGTTCAAAATCCTCGAGGGCCGCCTGCATATTGCTCAGGTTGAAATTCGTCCACCCGCGGCCTCGCAGGGCGTCCTGGGTCGCGAAAGGGTCCTTGCTCAACTTGATCGCCCCGTCGAAATCCGCCAGGGCTTCCTGGTATCTGACCTTGAAAAAATAGGCCCAACCGCGGTGACGCAAGGCATCGACGCTGTAGGGCAGAAGGACCAGCGTCCGGCTCAAATCGTCGATTGCAGGATCAATATCGCTCTTATTCAACGAAGCCTTGCCGCGGCCGAGCAGGGAACTCGCGAAACCGGAATTGATTTTCAGCGCCATATTGAAAGCGTTGATCGCCTTGTCATTCTGCCCCGTGAAGATGTACGACCAGCCCAGATAATCATAGGCCATCAGGTGATAAGTTTTATAGAGTCTTAGATCGAAGGCTCGTTCGAGCGCTTTCACGGCGTCAGTGAAATTATTCTTTTTGTAGCGACCGATGCCAAGCCAGTACCAGGTGGCCGCCGAAGAGGGATTGCGCGCCAGTTCCGCTTCCAGCACCCGGATTGCCTGATCGTACTGCCCCTGGACTTCGATCAAGTTCTTGCTCCTGAGAATCGCATCGCCCGTCGTCTGAGCGCAGGCGCTCAAAAGAAGAAAGACGGCCGCAGTCAGACAATGCGACAGTCTCCTCTTCCATCCTTCCCCCATGCCGGACTCGTTCATGATACAACTCCTTTATTGCTGATGAATGCTGTCACGCCCCATTTTTACGGACTGCGATGACATCGTATTTTCTGAACCGCTCGAAAGCAACGATGTCGTCACTGCCGGTCTTTTGTCGAACCAGGGGATTGCCCTCTCCAGTTGCCCGGCTAGACGGAACAGCAAGGCCTCATCGCCGAAGGGCGCAATGAATTGAACTCCCGACGGCAGGCCGTCGCCAGTCCAGTAGAGCGGCGCCGACATGGCGGGAAGCCCGCATAGATTGGCGATTTGAGTGAAGGGAGTGCGTGCGAGGCTCTTTTCCGCAAGACTGTCGACAACGCCGGAGGCCTTGAGAAGCCATCCCGCCTTCAGGGCGTTGATTGCGGCAAGAAGGCCCATTTCGAGAGCCTTTGGCTTGAGCTCGCCTATCCTGGCGGGAGGAAAGGCCGTTGTCGGAGTCATGTAGAGATCGCATGTCTGGAAAAACTGTCCCATCGTTCTGGCGGCGCCATCCCACACGCGAAGAGCTTCGACAAGATGACCCGAGGAAAAGGTCCTTCCGAGCAGACCGAGAGTGAGCGTCAGAAGCTCGACATCCTCAGGACCGGCGGAACGCTTGAGAACAGAGCTGACGTGCTTGATATCCGCCGCCATCTCTCCGAAATACATCAAGAGATAGCTTTTCGCCAGAACGACGCCGTCGATATTCGGCCGGGCCTCTTCCACCCGGTGGCCCATTGCACTCAAAAGCTTCGCCGCGTTTTCGACGGCCGCAACACACTCCGGATGCACGGGGGTTCCCAGGGGAGAGCGGGTGTTGAACGCAATAGTCAACTTCCCCGGATCACGGTTCACTTCCTCCGAATAGGGCCGTTCAGGCGGACGAATCACATATGGCGCCCCGGGATCGGGACCGTTGGTCGCATCGAGCATGGCTGCGCTGTCCCGGACGGATCGCGTGACAACGTGGTTCTGAACGGCGCCCTGCCACACGCTCCCATGATCGGGGCCGTTGGGATTGCGGCCGCGGGATGGTTTCAATCCGAAAAGCCCGCAATAGGCCGAGGGTATCCTTATCGAACCGCCCCCGTCTCCTCCCGAAGCCACCGGCGTCATTCCGGCGGCCACTGCGGCCGCGGAACCTCCGCTTGAACCGCCGGGCGTATATTCAGTGTTCCAGGGATTGCGACAGGGACCGAAGAGTTCAGGTTCCGTTACCGCCATAAGGCCGAATTCAGGAGTGTTTGTCTTTCCCAGTATTACGGCGCCGGCTGCCTTGAATCGGCGAACCATTTCGCTGTCATGATCGGGCATATAATTTCTGAGAGCCCTGCAGCCCGATGTCATTGGAACTCCCGCATATTCGAAATGAAGGTCTTT
>JAFGGB010000207.1 GCA_016930775.1 Deltaproteobacteria bacterium | reverse complement strand
CTGCTTCCTGATCGCCCTGTCGGGCGGCCGGATCATCGGGATGGCCCGCGCCGTCAGCGACAGGACAAGCGACGCCTACCTGCAGGATGTGACCGTCGCCGCCGGCCGCAGGGGCAAAGGCCTCGGGAGCGAAATAGTCCAACGAATCGTGGCGCGACTTCATGAGGACGGCCTCCAGTGGATCGGCCTTATAGCCGAACGGGGGTCCCATCCCTTCTATGAACGACTGGGGTTCCAGGTCATGCCGGCCTCTCTGCCTATGCTGAGAAAAGAGGCTTCATGAATTTCATCCCCCTGACGGCTGACGCCTATCCCCGTCTCAAACCTTTCTTTGACGGACAGCCTTACGCCCTGAGCGTCTACTCCCTGTCATCGCTCATCATCTGGAGCACGCCGCTGCTGCCGGCTTCCTATTCAATCGACGACGATCGCGTTATGATTCGAGGCGATTCAACGCAACATCCGGAACAGGGGCATTGGCTCCTGCCCGTGTCGCGCGAGCGCCTACCGTCCCCGGAAGAGCTCCATGACCTCGCCCAAGAGCAGGGGAACGGCGTCTTCCGGTTCGTGCCGGGACATGTCGTGGAAGGGATGGATCAGGAAGAACTCGGGAGATGGTTTGATTGGGAAGAGGAACCGGGGTTTTCCGATTACGTCTATCGGGCGGAGGATCTTCGTTCATTGCGGGGAAACCGCTATGCAAAAAAACGGAACCTCATAAAGCAGTTCGCTAAAAGCTATCTGGATGCGGGTCGCGTTCGAGTAACGTCGATGACGCCGGAGGAAACCCCGGAATGCCTGGACTTCCTGGAACAATGGTGCGCCGAGCGCGACTGCGACGAGGAAACCCAGGAAGGTCTGTTCTGCGAAAAGCAGGCCGTTATTCAGGCACTGAATCATATGGAACGGCTGGAGATGCCCGGAATAGTCATCCGCGTAGATGGCACGGTCAGCGCTTTCGCCATGGCCTCGCGACTTAACGCCCATACGGGCGTGCTGAATATAGAGAAGGCCTTTCCCGGGATCAAGGGACTCTATCAGTTTTTAGACAACGAGTGCGCCAAGCGGCTCCTGGCTGACTGCGAATGGATCAACAAGGAAAGCGACGTTAACTTGCCTGAACTTGCCCGATCCAAACAGTCCTATCACCCGGCCCTGCGAGTGAAATCCTACCGCCTGAACCTCCGATCATAACTTCTCGACCAGATGAGGTTACAATGGATTGGCATAGCAGCGCGTCAACCAAAAGAACAGACGATCTTCTGGACGCCTTCGGTTGTTTGCGTTTTTTTGGCTGAACGGAGTCACTCGACGGACATGAGGGACTGCCAGCGTTCCCATTCCGTGCCGGTCGGGAGACCTCGACTTTTCATGAGTGCGATGATGGACGGTTCATTGAACCGAAGATAGGGATTGATCAACGCCTCTTCGGCCAGAGTGGAACAAACGAGCCCAGGATCATAACGGTCAAGGAAGCGCTCCAGTTCGCCGTTGTCCGGTTCCAGGCGCCGGGCAAAGGCAATCGAATCGTTGACGTAATCGTGGCCGGCGTAAACTATCGTGTCCGGCGGGAAGGCCATGAGCTTCCGGATCGATTCGTAGAAAGCCCTCAGGTCTCCGGTAAAACAGTTGCCGATCGTGCCGTTGAAGAGCGTGTCGCCCGTGAGAAGGGCGTTCCCCGCGTAAAGGCAGAGGGAATCTCGGCTGTGTCCCGGGGTCCGGAGGACCCGGACAGTTTCTCCGCCTAAGTAAATGACGGCCCCGTCGTCCAGCTCGCCCGGTTCCAGCAGTTGCGCTCCTGTCCGCATCCGGAGCGCATTGTTGCCGGTCGTGTGATCCGAATGGCCGTGGGTGTTGACGATGGCCCGTACATTCAGTCCGTTTCTTTGCAGAAAGGCCAAGATTTCGTCCACGGCCCCGCCATCCACAATCAGGGCCTCGCCGCCGCCATGAATCACATAGCCGAGATTGTCCGCACCGTATCGAAACTGATCAACTGCAAGCATATATTTTCTCCAGCGACGGCCGCCGCGTTTACGGCACAAGGCCAAATAGCTTTTACACCCAAACAGGAATGTGCTTCGAACGTGAGAATGCGCCAATTGAACCGGCCGGAAAAGAACTTCGCCTCATCCTGCGCTTCCTATCGCACGGGATTGCGCAGTATGCCAGAATTTTCCGCAAGAGCCGAGCAAATTTCCCGGCGCCCGTCTCTTACAGATAGGCTCCCGTGGCGATTATGTAATCGCCGACTTTTGTAAAATAAGCCTTCTTGGGCTGAATTTGATTTGTAACGGGATTCATGTAGCTGTATTCGATCCATCCCTGGCCTTCATCCTGGGCGCGTTGAAAGATTTCCTGGATGAACAATCGTCCGTGGCCGTCTTTCAAATTATGAATGTCTTTGCCTATGAGGCTTCGATCCCATCCATGAGCCGCCATGCGGAAGTTCTTGTCGTACACGGAAACATACAAATCCCGATCAACGAATGCCCCTTTCGGATCGGAGAATTCTCGCAAGGCTTGTTCGACGCTATTGCGCTTTAAATATTTTTCCGCGCGTTGAACCATTTTTTTTGCTTCCGGCGGCGTTCCCTTGGCGCCGGCGCCGAACAGCAACGCCAGTTCCTCCACATACCCTTTCATCTTCTTGGACTGTTCGTCAGCTTTTCCGGCCGCAGCAGCCAGTTTTTCCGCGCTGGCTGAGCTTTCCTGAACGACCTTATCCATCTGGGCGGCAGCGGTGCTGACTTGATCGATGCCCTCAGCCTGTTCATTGCTGGCCGTAGCGATCTCGTCAATGAGCATCTTGATCTTCCCCGAAATATCGATATTGCGCGAGAAGGCATCCCGTGTTTTTTGCGTCAGGTCACTGCCTTGTTCCACCGTCTTGAGAGTGTTTTCGATCAAGAGATCCGTTTCACGCGCCGCTTCCCCTGCCTTCACGGCAAGACTCCTGACTTCGCTCGCCACAACAGCGAATCCTGCGCCGGCTTCTCCGGCTCTGGCCGCCTCGACAGCGGCATTCAGGGCGAGAAGGTTGGTTTGAAAAGCAATTTCATTGATGGTTTTAATGATCTTGCTCGTCTCCTCGCTGGAGCGGGAAATATCCTTAATTGCCGTCGTCATATGACTCATTCTATTCGTCACGTCCTGTATAACGTCGTCCATTTCAGTGATTATCTGCAGTCCTTCCTGGGCGTTTGCGGCATTTTGCTTGGTCATCGACGCCATTTCCTCCAGAGAGGAAGAGGCCTCCTCCAGACCTGCAGCCTGCTGAGACGAACCCTCGGCAAGCGATTGACTTTCAATATTCACTGCATGGGCGGCCGACGTCATGGCATCGCCGCCGGCGCTCAAGCCATAGGCAATGCGATTCAATGGGAGCATCAGCGTTCGAGCGATCCAGAGATAATTAACGAGCATTGCAGCAGATGCGGCAATTGCAATCGCGATCGCGCTTTTCAAATCGGCAATGCCGATCCGTCCCATCAGAAAAAACAGCGCCATTGCAAGAGTAATCGAGGGAAATGTCTTTCCAAATATTATTGTCAGACGATTCTTGCCGTGCAAAAACGACATAACGCCAAAGACCACGGCAACTGCCGCCAGCGACGCAATAAATGCACACAAAACCTCAAATATCATCGCTACCCCCCTCATTCTGTAAACAATCAGACCTGCTGCTTCATCTGCCCCCGCTTATCTATCGGATCTTTTCGTACAATCCTTTACCGGGAAAACCCTGTCGCCCCCCGGAAAATCGGAATAGGCTTCGTAAGAGCGGACGGCGATCCGCCCCGGCGCCACAAAGGCCCTTGAAAATCGCCGCCGCGGGCAATCATATCCATCTTTCCTTCAGGGTGTCCCTCAGTGTTGCCATAACGCTTCTGTTTACGTATTATAACCATGCGCTCGAATTAGATCTTTTGGAATGACAGCGCCAAACTGACGGTCCGATCTGCCGCATGCATACGCGGTCCCTGCATGCGGCCTCAACCGTTGGTTGTGGAGCAAGGATAACGAGAGACTTCATGTATGTTTAGATCGCTTAAACGATGGATGACATATTTTCTCATTCCGGCCGGATCGGCGCTGCTTTTCGTCCCGCTGAACACGCGCCGTAAGATCTGACGGAAAACATGTCAGGCTCATCCAAGGAGTGGTTACAATGTTGTAAAATCAGGATGGATTTGTGTTGCGGGCTTGCCGTTCTGTTTAGCGAGTCTCGGCTGGGGCGCGGGCTGCGCCCGTCAGGATTCTCCGGCAAGGCCGGCATCTTTGACATTGCGGCCGAAGAACAAACCGTCGATGTCAAGATGCTTCTGGCCTCGGCTATCCAAAAGCATGCGGAGGAGATAACATGAACAAAGCGAAGAGGTCATGGAAACTACTTAAACCGGCCAACCTGAAGAGATTAATCCATCTTTGCCTGCTTCTCTTCGCCACTGCCGCTTTTGCACAGAATGCCGATTTGACCGCAAGAAACCCGCAACAGTCTAATTTGCAGGATGGAGGCGGTTTTGTTCTCGGAGAACTCGACTACGACCTCGATCCGGGATGGTGGCAGTGGTTCCAGAGTTGCGACCGCAACAAATGGGTATCCTACGGCCAGAAATTTGAGCCTCGCAAAGACTACAGGGCTTCGTGCGACCAGCAGAAGCACGATTTTGAAACCGTGGTGAAACCGACCCTCTCAAAAACGACGGAAATCCAGGTTCCCGAAAACGGAACCATCGTTGTCCGCACGGAACTGCGGGTGAGTAAAGAGTTCGGCAAGGAACCCGCGGTGAGCGTCACCTTGCAAAAGAAAGATGGCAGTAAAGGAACGGTAGGATCTTCTACATTGAGCAGAATATCTCTCGCGACGGGCGAGACGATCAAACCTGCTCAGCCGAAGCCGCAGCAGGAGCGGCAGGTCGAAAAAGGCGACAAGATCATCATCAAAATCGAGGCCGGTTGGTATGGAGTATTCCATACTCGCGCCATTCCGACACAGGGGGCCAGAGTGCAGGTGTTCTTTACTCCGGATGTGCCAACCGGAAAAATTTACGGCGTTGTAACTGGCGGTGGAAAAACAACCACAATTTCGGGTTTGCCGGACAATGACGATATAGACCCGGGCCCCGACTGGAAACTCGACGAATTAAATACCTATGCTATTAAAAAAGTAATTGAATACATGAGAAAGAAGGCAAGAGAGATTTCTCGGACCGACAAAGATATGGCCGATTTATTAAATCTTTATGCTGACAGGATTCTGGCGGCCAAGATTTCTTACAAGAAGAAACCGACGTTCGGAGCTGGGGAGGCGTCGTGCGACTGGTTTGGAAATATCACCATTTATGAAGGGATGACAAGCTATCAGCCTTTTTGGAAGGCATGCGGACCCCTTGAATCCTACGATGAAAGCAAGCTCGGCGTGGTTGCAAGCCTATTGATGCATGAGGTAGCGCACTCCAAGGGTGCAAACGAATGGCAGGCCCATCTTCTTCAAAAACTCACGTTCGCTGCATTGAATGTCAATCCGGCAGAAGGCACCGTGGTGCACAACAAAAAGTACTTCACAACCTATAAAAGTCCATACAATCCCGGAGCGCAGTTTTTCTATACCTTTTGGATGCAATAGGGGGAATTAAAGATGAAAAATAGATTCAGCATCGATATATTGAAACACAAATTAAGCACCTTGGTTTTGATTCCGTGCATCCTGTTATTTATCACAACACCTTTGTTTGCGTATGAAAACTGGGAAATCAGGGGAAGAATAGACTATTTTGAACAGGGCTTATCCAGCAGAAATATTGGCATGACAATGGAATCGTTCAAGAAAGACGCCGCCTGGCAGGGGTTTCTAACGTATTCCTACGTAGAGGAGAATGTCGCGGAACTTTTCAATCGCTACAGTTCTATCCAGATAGATAGAACCAGTTTGGAATTGTCGCCTCAGGAACAACACGTTATCAGTTCGGCGGACTATCGCCTACAGGCCATAACACTGCAGAACATCCCGGTCGCGCTGAAGGTCTCTTTCGTTTTTCTCTGGGAGAAAACAGAGGATGGGTGGCGGATCATTGCAATCAATCCCCTGTCGCTAATCCCGGCGGATGGTTCGGTGGCAGATGACATCAAGAAAATTGGTTCTGCCGGCGCCGGTCAGGATTTTTCAGAAGCTTACCTGTTTCCAGTTGCCGACTCACACGTCTATGCATATTCCTATGCGGGATGGTACAAGGCTAACTGGGGCAAATACGAGATTCTGGGGGCCGGTTGGCACCCCTCGGGCGGAGAGAAAAGAGCGTACCTGAAATTTGATCTTTCCGGCACTGATCCCGGGATTGCAAAAAAGGCAACACTGAAACTTTTTCATTACCATACCGGAGGCGGCAGTTCTCTCGATATCGGCGTTTATCGCGTCATAAAGCCATGGACGGAAGGCAGCGGCGTCTATAAACCATCAACGATTGCTGCGCCCAGTGAAATCAGTTGGGTCAATCAACCCTTGTTCGATCCGCAGCCGGTGACGCAATTCACCCCAGGAGAGGGAGTTAACAAGTGGATTGAAGTGGATATCACACCGCTCGTTCAGGCGTGGCTTTCCGGCACGCCGAATAACGGGTTGATGTTAAAACCGGTGGGGAATCTGTCCGGGAGAACTCCGCAAGCGCAATACGGATTTTATTCCAGAGAGCATGGAGACATCGAAAAACGCCCGGCCCTTGTGCTGTCGCATTGAGATGGAGCGGAACATCCGTAGGGAGGCCTCTGTACGGGCATCGGCGCTGACAATCTCCCCGCTACGAGGTTGAGTCATACGGAAAGGGCGGCAAACTCCCCATCAGGCACATGCCGGTTCGAATGCAAGAGAAAATCCTCAAGTCATTGGAATTTCAATGGCATCCATTTTTATAATGGAGAACGGTCGATAACGGAAAATCTTTATCCCTTCCTTTCCGTTTATCGGGAATGGAATAAGTCGAGCAGGAAAGGCTTCCTCAAGACTGCAGCAGAAGGACAACGATTGACGATTGAAATATTGAATATCTCAAGTTGGCGTACATTCTTGATAGAGAGCCTTCCAATATGGTATTAAATTATTAGTTTTATGCTACATTCGTAGATATTTTTTCAGTCAATCCCCCCAACGCTTGCACAAAAAGGAGGCGCCATGAAGACAAACCGTGAATTACGTTTCCTGACAGCGCTCGTTGTATTTCTGTTTTTTGTGTCGTTTCTCGCCAGTTCAGCGGCCGCCGCGCCTCCAAAGGCCGACAGGGAGAACGTTCTGAAGGCCTACGGCAAACTGCCGCTCTATTTTATTGAAAACAAGGGACAGATGGATTCCAAGGTCAAGTTTTATGTCAAGACATCCGGCCAGACCCTCTATTTTACCGACGAGGGGATCGTATTCGACCTGCTTCGCGGGGAAAAGAATGCTGGAAAGGGCATAGAGGGCGCCGAAAAGGGCCGTCAGACCAAGGCGATCAGCAAAGAACGGCTGGTGTTCAATCTGGGGTTTGAACATGCCCGAAAAGGGATCCCGATAGAGGGTCTGGACCGCCAAGCTGCTAGGATCAATTCTTTTACAGGCAATGACAGGAGCACATGGAAGACAGGCATTCCCACCTATAAGGGCGTCGTCTATCGAGGGATCTACAAAGGGATAGATCTGAAGGCATTTGGAAACGGCGCGGACGTCGAATATGAATTTATTGTGCATCCGGGAGGAGATCCACGGGACATATTGCTGACCTACCATGGGATAGAGGGGCTCGCCGCGAATGGGGAAGGAGAACTTCTGATAACGACCGCCTTCGGGGAACTCAAGGAGACGAGGCCCTATATCTATCAGGAGATAGAAGGAAAAAAGGCGGTGGATGGAGGATTTGAGATCCGCGGCCCTGCCGACAAGTCCCAGATCGGCAAATTCTCATACGGCTTCAAGGTCGCCGCCTACAACCCCTCCTATCCCCTTGTCATCGATCCCATTCTCTCCTACTCCACCTATCTGGGGGGAAACGGCGACGATTTTGGCTATGGCATAGCCGTTGACGCCTCGGGAAACGCCTATGTGACGGGAGCAACCGATTCCAGCGACTTTCCCACGCACAACCCCTATCAGGGAACCAGGGCCAACCTCAAGGATGTCTTTGTAACTAAGATTTCTTCAACGGGGAACGCTCTTGCGTATTCCACCTATCTAGGGGGAAGCGGCGGCGATTATGGACAAGGCATAGCCGTCGACGCCTCGGGAAACGCCTATGTGACGGGATATACCTATTCCAGCGACTTTCCCACGCACAGCGCGTATCAGGCGACCCATGGCGGGAACTGTGACGCTTTCGTAACCAAGGTTTCCTCATCGGGAAGCGCCCTTGCGTATTCCACCTACCTGGGGGGAAGCGGCGACGATTATGGCTATGGCATAGCCGTCGACGCCTCGGGAAATGCCTATGTGACGGGAAGCGTTGGTTCCGACGACTTTCCCACGCAAACCCCTTATCAGGGGGACAAAAAAGAGAGCACGGACGCCTTTGCAACCAAGGTTTCCTCAACAGGGACGACCCTTGCGTATTCCACCTATCTGGGGGGAAGCGGCTACGATCATGGATACGGCATAGCCGTCGACGCCTCGGGAAACGCCTATGTGACGGGATATACCTATTCCAGCGACTTTCCCACGCAAAACCCCTATCAGGGGGATATTGCCGGCGAAGCGGATGTCTTTGCAACTAAAATTTCCTCAACGGGGACGACCCTTGCATATTCCACCTATCTGGGGGGAAGCGGCGACGATTATGGATACGGCATAGCCGTGGACGCCTCGGGAAACGCCTATGTCGCGGGAGAAACAAAGTCCAGCGATTTTCCCACGCAGAACGCCTATCAAGGGACCTATAACGAGTTCTCTGACGCTTTTGCAACCAAGGTTTCCTCAACAGGGACGACCCTTGCGTATTCCACCTATTTGGGAGGCAGAGGCTACGATTGCGCATATGGCATAGTCGTTGACGCCTCGGGAAGCGCCTATGTCGCGGGAGTAACTTTTTGCAGCGACTTTCCCACGCAAAACCCCCATCAGGGAACCATTGCGGGCAGCTTGGACGCTTTTGCAACCAAGGTTTCCTCATCGGGAAGCGCACTTTCCTTCTCCACCTATCTGGGAGGCAGCGGTTACGATTCCGTATATGGCATAGCCGTGGACGCCTCGGGAAACGCCTATGTCGCGGGAGAAACAAGGTCCAGCAACTTTCCCACGCACAGCGCGTATCAGGCGACCCATGGCGGGAACGCTGACGCCTTCATTGCAAAGCTCAGTCCATCTGCTGTGCATTCCTACTACATTCCCTACTACAAGGTAGACCCGACCGATTACTATTCATCTCTTGCCCTGCGCAACAGCAGCGCCACGACGGGGGCCACGGTCACCGTAGCGGCCTACGAGAGCGACGGGACGCCGGTTCCCCTGGCGGCGGGATTTACCGGATTTACTATCGATGCCTCCGGGCAGTGGGCTCAGGTTCTTCCGCGGCTGGACGTCGAGGGCTGGGTCCTCGTCACCTCCACACAGCCGCTCACGGGCCTCGCCTGGGTGGGAAAGCTGG
>JAFGGB010000031.1 GCA_016930775.1 Deltaproteobacteria bacterium | reverse complement strand
TTCTATGACAACATCGACTGTCGGCGCAGGATTACGGTATTCCTCGGTAACGAGGCCGCACTGCGGACAGGTATGTTTTCTCGTCGATGTCATCATATCAGCGGGACGCCACATCCCGCCGAGTTATCTTATAAAGGGGGAATCTTGCTCTGTCAAGGCCGGATTTTCTTGACAATCAGCGGTTAATTCATTAGCCTACGTCTCACGGTTAGGAGGTACGAGAAGCCTATGATCGGTGTCGTGGTTATAACCCACGGAAACCTGGGGCAGGAACTCATTAATGTTGCAAAGATGATTAAAGGAGACATTGAATGCATTACTTATGTTTCCGTCGATGCATCGAAAAGCGTGGAACTCATTAAAAAGGAGATAACCACGGCGATAAAAAAAACGGATCGGGGCAAGGGCATCCTCATACTGACGGACCTTTTCGGAGGTACGCCGTCAAATATATCCCTGTCATTTCTCAGAGAAGACAAAATCGAAGTCGTCACGGGAGTCAATCTGCCTATGCTCCTGAAGATCTGCGAGAAGCAGGAAGAAGTGGAACTGACCTCTTTTGCCGAGCATGTCCGTGATTACGGCAAGAACAATATCTATATCGCCGGAGAAGTTCTCAGACGAAAGATAGATTCATAGACCGGCAACTTCGTCGTGGAAATTGCGAGACTCCCTATTGTTAATCCAGGAAAAGGTTTCGTTACATTCATGGAACAAGACTTTGAATCGCCGAGACCATGCCGATGAATTCCACCTTTGTACGCGTTGACAACAGGCTGGTTCATGGACAGATCATCGAGGGATGGGTTCCTCACTTGAAGGTCTCGGTTATTGTCGTAGTCAATGACGAAGTCGCCGGCGATTTTTTCCGGGAATCCGTTATCAGGATGTCCGTTCCCAGCGATATCGAAGTTCAGATTTACGGAGTGGACGACTTTGCACGGCATCGATGGACAGAATACTCCAGAGGCAGGGTGACCATAGTTCTCTTCAGGGATTTCGCCGACGCCGTCAGAGCCTACGATGGCGGTTTTCGCTTCGGCCGGCTCAATATCGGCAACGTCCACAAGGAAAGCGGCAAGACCTGCATTTCGGCGTCACTTTTTCTCGATCACAAAGATCTGAAGCTGCTGCAAAAACTTGTTGCCGGTGGAGTTGATGTGGAAATACAGAGCATCCCTCGAGACAAGCCGTCGAAGTTATGCGATGCAGTAAAAAAGATTCCCTTTTCTTCGGCCGTTCTCGAACGGTGAAAGATCCTCTATGACGACCATCCTGGAGGTGGCCCTGCTTGGAGGGTTCCTGTGTCTGGACCGTGTAACCCTGCAGACTATGATCTCGCGGCCTGTCATGCTTGGTCCTCTCATCGGCTTATTCCTCGGAGATCCGCAAACAGGGATCGTTATCGGGGCAAATATGGAATTGCTCTGGATAGACAGAGTTCCTGTGGGCGCCTATACACCGCCCAATGATTCCATTGCCGCTGTCGTTGCTGCGGGAATTGCGATTCTTGTCGGCAAATCTCTCGGCGGGGCGACGCCTGCACTCATCGCCTTGACTGTGCTCATTGTAGCGCCGATCGCTCTGGTCGGCCAATGGGTTGACAGGGCGCTGGCAAAATCCAACGATAGACTGGCCGATGATTTTGAAACCTGCATAGAGGCCGGCGATCTTTCCTGTCTTTCCCGCCTCCAGATGAGGGCGCTTGCCGCTCACTTTCTGGCGGTCTTTGCGTTCATCGTCATTTTCATGGCTGCAGGACTGTGGATAATTGAAGCTCTCTATATCCGGCTGAGCCCGGCGATCCTTCGCGGTCTTTCCCGCGCTTACTGTCTCATTCCAGCCGTGGGTGTTGCGGTGGCATTGACCACGATCAAGGTGCGCGGCGCTATTCCACTTTTTGCAGGAACTCTTGTTATAGCCGTCCTGGTTCGGGAGTACCTGGTTCGGTGAAAATCCGGGAGATGGGATCGTGAAAAACAGAAGGACAGCTTCATCGGAGGGCGAGACCCTTCGAATACGAGAGATGACGCTCGATGACCTGCCGCAGGTAATGGCCATCGAAGAGGTTTCATTTCCCACGCCTTGGACGGCAGGACTTTTCATCGAAGAGATGGGCTACCCCTTTTGTTGCGACCTAGTTGCATACACTGGAGATGCCTTGGTCGGCTATATCAGTTTTGCCGTGATTCTCGATGAGATTCATCTGCGCAACATTGCGGTTCACCCTCGCCGAAGGCGCAGCGGCATAGCTACGGCGCTCATGAGAGTCCTGATGGAGACGGGTATACGTAAGCGCACCAAGAGGGTTACGATGGAGGCAAGACCCTCAAATGCAGCAGCGCTGGCCTTATATAAGAAATTCGGTTTCGTCGTTGAAGGGATACGTCCCGACTACTATGGAGATACAGGAGAGGACGCCTTGATTCTATGGGCGGACATTGTAAAAATGTCGGCGATCATCAGCGAAGCGGAGCGGGCCAATGCGTGAAATTCTTTTTGATCAACAAGTGCAGATCCTTTCCAACCGATTCTTTTTGCCCGGGCATTGTCTCATGGTTCTCAGAGCGCCTTTGTCGTACGGAAGCGCCTGCCCCGGACAATTTATCATGCTGATTCTGCCAGGGAGGTCAGTCCCTTTTCTTCCACGTCCTTTCTGTATTTATGGCCTTGCGGAAGAGCCGGAATGCGTCCGCCTGGAAATACTCTACAGGGTGACCGGTGAAGGAACGGATAGTCTTTCTCGTCTGCATGAAGGCGACAAGATTGGGCTTCTTGGTCCTCTGGGAAGAGGTTTCGATATTGACCCGGCAGCGCAACGGGTTGTTCTTGTAGCCGGTGGAATGGGCATTGCTCCCCTGATGCGCCTGGCCCAGGCATACCGGTTCCTCTTGCGCGATAAGGAATTTCCGATAATCTGTTATCTCGGAGCGGCAGCGGAAAGTCATCTTATCGGCCGTGATCGCATGGAGGCTCTCCGCGCCGATCTTCGTCTCAGCACCGATGACGGAAGCACGGGACATCGCGGCTTCATTACGGAACTCTTTGCCCAGGACCTGCCGTCATACCGCGATTCCAATACGATGATCTATGCCTGCGGGCCGTTGCCCATGCTGAAAACTCTGGCGCATTGCATGATCGGATCGGGACTTTCCTGCCAGGTGTCCCTGGAAGAGCGGATGGCCTGCGGAGTCGGCGCCTGTCTGGGATGTGTTGTGGCTCTCTCGGGAGAGGCGCCTGGAATCCGCTATGGAAGGGTTTGTACCGAAGGTCCCGTCTTCTCGCTTTCGGAGATTGATTGGAGCGTCCAAGATGAATAAACCTGACATGAAGGTGACTATCGGCTCGCTCACACTGCAAAATCCCGTCATGACGGCCTCCGGCACATTCGGTTACGGGGAGGAGTATGCGCATTTCTTCGATCTCAGTCGATTGGGCGCCATTGTAGTCAAGGGGATATCCCTGGCGCCGCGAGTGGGCAATCGTCCCCCTCGTATAATGGAGACGGCCTCAGGGATGTTGAATGCAGTGGGACTGCAGAATGTTGGAGTAAAAGCCTTTATTGAGGAGAAACTGCCCTTTCTCCGCAACGTTGGAATTCCCGTCATAGCAAACATTTTCGGCGCAACCGTTGATGAATACGTACGAGTTGCTCAAGAGCTCTGCGAAGCCGGCGGAGTCAGCGCCCTTGAAGTGAACATTTCCTGTCCAAACGTCAAGCACGGCGGTCTGGCTTTCGGCGCCGATCCTCGAAGCGCGGCTGAGGTCACGGCGGCGGTCAAAGGCGTATCTTCCCTGCCCGTAATGGTCAAGCTGACGCCTAACGTGACGGACATCCGTGTGATTGCCTCGGCAGTCGAAGATGCGGGGGCTGACGCCCTGTCCCTTATCAATACCCTCCTCGGCATGTCGATAGACATAGCCGGGAAACGGCCGGCCTTGAGAAATGTGACAGGCGGTCTGTCGGGGCCCGCAATCAAACCCGTTGCCTTGAGGATGGTCTGGCAGGCGGTCAGAAGCGTTTCAATTCCCGTTGTCGGCCTGGGAGGCATCGCGACGGCTCGCGACGCCCTGGAGTTCTTTATGGTCGGCGCCCGGGCGGTTCAGGTGGGAACGGCAAACTTTATCAATCCCCGGGCGACCTTGGAGATCATCGAGGGGATCGAACAGTATCTTCTTGGGGAAGGGATGACCAGCATCGACAATCTCATCGGCGCCCTTATCACCGTAGAGGATTGATGTCTGAAGGTTGAGCGGCTTTCCTTCGGGTCGACTGATATGCACTGGACCCGGACGCCGGGACAAAAAGGCCCGGTTCTATTTCCCTGCCCCGTGCCGGAAAGAGAGGTCTTCTTGGCCAAGACATTCATGGACCCTCCCTGCCGGCATTCCGGTCGGAGCTTCAAGCTTGGCGCTCGTCGATAGAAATTCTCCTGGCCCTTGAAGCCGACATTCTCTGCGAGGGTCGCTTCGGTATTTTCAAGACAAAAAAACGGGCCCGTTCCTATATAGACCGGCAGCTCTGTTCCCAGCCTGAAGGAGAACTTTTCTGATTCGGAAGAGATGATCCGTAGAACCGGCGATTCGCCCATCGTCTTCATGCGAAGGGCGATTGGCTGTCCTCCGAAGGAACGTGGATGCCTCTTATGTTACGGCATCTCAAGGTTGTTCCGGTTATCGCCGATCCGGCCATAACCTTGGGCCTTCGTCATCCATGAACCGGGAAAAACCGCTTCGATCAACGGCGGCCCGAGCGATATTTTCTATTCCCTCCTTCAGGAGAGGCAGAGCTGTTGCCAGGGAAATTCGGAGAAAATGTTTGCCTTCGCTCCCGATGACGCCGAAAGATCGTCGGTCAAGGGTGGCGACGCCGTACCTGTAGAGCAGAAACATCTGAAATAGCGTGGATGGGCTGGTTGCGCCACGGACAGTCTGCGAAAGATTGTTGTATCTTTCTATGACGCCGATTTCTTCGCAAAGGCCTTCGATATTGGGGAAGGCGTAAAAGGCGCCTTCGGGCCTTGCGCAGGTAACGCCGGGAATGGCCGCTAGCTCGGCGATGGCGCAATCCCGACGTTTTTCGAATTCGCGCACCATTGCGACGACATGGTTTTTATTCTCGGGATTGTCGAGAGCGGCGATGCCCGCTTCCTGAATGAAGGGAGGCACGCATGAGATGAAATTTATGTTGAACTGCTTGAATAAGTTAGCTTCTTCCACTGTAGGAAGTATGGCATATCCCAGCCTCCAGCCCGTCATAGCGAACGTCTTGGAGTGACCGCTCACCATGATGGTCTGTTCTGTCATGGAGGGCAGGGACATGATGCTCTGGTGAGTCCTTCCATCGAAGAGGATATTCTCGTAGATTTCGTCGGAATAAATGCGAAGGTCAGGCGCCGCGCTGTTCCTGATGACATCGGCGACGTTCTGGAGATCCTGCCGGGTCAGGACTCCGCCTGTGGGATTTGACGGAGAATTCAGAAAGATCAATTTTGTTCGTGCGGTAATCAGTTTCTCCAGATCGACGGGGTCGAACAGAAAGTTCTTCCTTTCAGACAGGTGGAGGGGTCGTGGCGTCGCTCCGATGAAGGTGATCCAGGATTCATAAATGGGAAAGCCGGGGCTGGGGTAAATCACCTCATCGCCGGGATCGACATGAGCAAGCAAGGTATAGGCTATCGTCGGTTTGGCGCCTGCGGTAACTACAACTCTGCGAGGATCGATCTTCACTCCCCGCGTTTCGGCAACCTGACGGGCGATGGTCTCGCGGAACGGCAGAATGCCCTGAGGATCCGTATAATGGGAATTGCCCCGCCTGATTTCTTGAATGGCGCGGTCATTTATATTGTCGGCGCTGTTAAAGTCAGGTTCGCCTAAATTGAGTCTGATGACCTTTTGGCCTAATGATTCGGCTCGCCTGATGTCCTCGCCAAGCTTGAAGGCGTTTTCGGTCCCCAGTGCTCGTATCCTTTCAGCAAAATGAGGCATTTCATATTCTCCTTTCATGCAGTCCGGTTTATGACAACGGAGCGCCGATGCCTTGGATTATCACAAAGAACGAGAAGCAGGATCGCTTGTGCGATTCGGCTCGAAAGATCATAGTCTTCTATGAATGATAATGCATCTTCCCTGTGATATCTGTCAATAGCGGGTATGAGAGGACAGTGGGTCGATGGGAGGTTTTACGCCCTTGATGATGCAGTCCTGTAGGGACGATGAAGCCGGTTAACGGAGAAAGTTGTTGGGTTTATTGTTTATTGTTTCGACTACTTTGCGCGACAGCTCTCCGATGGTGAAGGGTTTTTGAATGAAACCCCGGCATCCCCGCTGGATAATCTCGGAAGCCTTGCCGTTGAGACTGTAGCCGCTCGATAGCAGCACTGAAACGTTTTCGTTCATTTCTTTAAGCCGATCGAAGGTTGCGCCCCCGTCCAGTTCGGGCATAATCATATCGATAATGACGAGATCGATGGTAGAACCTTTTGCATTGTATATCTCCAGGGTTTCATGGCCGCTTGTGGCGGTAAGGACGTCATATCCGAGGTGATTCAGAAGGTCTCGGCCGACACTGACGATCATTTCTTCATCGTCGACGAGGAGAATTGTACCCTTGCCCATGCGGACCGCTTCACTGGGAGCGCTCTCCTCAGGAAGGACTGCATCGGTTTCCGAGACAGGGATATATATCGTAAAAGTCGAACCGATCCGCTCCTCGGAATACACGTTGATGAAACCGCCGTGATTCTTCACGATGCCGTAGACGCAGGCCAGCCCCAGACCGGTGCCTCGACCCATTTCCTTGGTTGTGAAAAAAGGATCGAAAATCCGTTTCATCGTTGCCTCATCCATACCGACGCCGGTGTCTGTGATGGATACTTTCACATATCTGCCTGGGGTCACCGTGTAAGGCTTGACATAGGATTCATCAAGGACGGTGTTCGACGTGCTGAGAAAGAGCTTGCCGCCGCCGGGCATGGCTTGCCAGGCGTTGACGAACAGATTCAGGAGCACCTGCTCCATCTGGCTGCGATCCACATCGACAGTCCACACGTCGGGATCGAAGTTGGTGAAGATCCGTATCTCTTTCTTGGTCCGACCGAACATATCGGCGTTTTTCTGGATAAACGTATTTAGTTTCGTTGGTTTTGCTTCATATTTGCCCCGCCGGGCGAACCCGAGAAGCTGTTTAGTCAGTTCCGCCCCGCTCTGGACATACTGTTCGATGTTTTTCAGTCGCTCGTGGGATGGATGATCGGGAGTCAGGTGCATGTTGCCCAGAGAGGCGTTGCCCTGGATTCCCATGAGAAGATTGTTGAAATCGTGTGCAATGCCGCCGGCCAGTGTTCCGATGGCTTCCATTTTCTGGGCTTGTTGAAGCTGAAGTTCGAGCTTCCTCTGGTCGGTGATATCTTCAACGATTATAAAATAGTCTCCCCGCTCGAGGGCAACCCGCCTGAAGAGGGCGATCTTTTCCACAGAATCCTTAGAGGTAATTGCAATAATTGCCGAGTGGGGACGGCGCTGTTCTTTGGCGGATCCTTCGGCTGTCCATAAGGCGTCAAACTTCTTCTTTCGGCCGTCCGATCTGAGAATGGCGTCGTAAAAATGTTCCAGGGTGGGGATTTCATTTATCCCGTAGCCGGTTATTCTGCTGATTACCGGATTCACATATTTTATAGATCCCTTGAGATCGACAATCATGACGCCCAGCGGGCCTTCTTCCACCATAACGCGGAACTTCTCTTTTTCCTGGTGAAGGGTTTCTTCGAATTGTTTGAGCTTTGCGATGTCCGTATAGACGATTACAGAGCCTATGATCTCTCCTTCCACCTTGATGGGCGAGCCCGTGGCAAGGGCGTGGACGGGCTGCCTGTCCTTGCGGCAGCGTATCACCTCGGTGGGCGGCGCGTCGAGATCGTTAAGGATGATATCGGTAATCGAAAGAGTCTCTTCCTGATTCAGGCAGTTCACAAGGCTGTCCAAGTTTTTGCCAAGAGCTTCTTCCCTCGTGTATCCAAAGAGACGTTCGGCGCCGGCATTCCATTCTATAATTGTTCGCTTGGCATCCTGGGTGACGATCGCATCCGGGGCGGATGCGAGGATGCCCTCGAGAAACTGGCGTCGTTCTTCGCTTTCTCTTTCGGCTTTCCTGTGTTCCGTTATATCGATGAACGTTGCTATCCAACGGGAACACTCGGGGAAGGGCGCTACGGTAAGAAGGACGGTTTTGACGGATCCTTCTGCGGTGACAAAGAGACATTCATCGTGCGTCGATTGTTTGCTCCTTTCATCCTTCCGGCCGTTAAAAAATGCGATGGTTCGGTTGCGATCCTCCTTTGCAATGAAATCCGTCCACCGTCGCCGACCCTGCACTTCTTTTTTTGTCCATCCGGAGAGTTTTTCAAATTCCGTGTTTACCAGCGAAATGGTCAGGTCAGGGTCGATTATAATTGCTGCATTCCCCGTATTCTCAAAGATAGTGCGATACTTGTTCTCTGATTTTCTCAGCTTCTCTTCCGCCCGCTTTCGTTCCGAGATATCCCGCAAGGAGCCAATAATTTTCCGTACGCCGTCCCGCTCGTCCGTAATAATGACGGCGTTGATAGCGCATGGGACGGGCGCTCCCTGTTTGTTTCTTAGTTCGATTTCGTAATCCTTGACTTCTCCCGTCAGATTGAGATTTTCGAGAAGGGCGTTCCGCTGACCGAGTTCCACGTAAAGATCCGATATTGAGGCGCCTATGAGTTCTTCTCGAGCGTAGCCCAGGGATCTGGTTACCGAAGGAGAGAACTCAAGAATAACGCCATCTTCGGTTATTTCGTAGTAAATATCTTGGAGGTTTTGAAAAATGCGCTGATATCGGTCTCGCGTCTCCCTCAGGGAAGCTTCAAGGTTCTTCAGGTTAGTGATGTCCTTGGAAATGACTGCAACCATTTCAACGGGGCCGGCTGGACCTTTTACAGGACTAAGCGTCCTGAGAAAATATCTGCCGTCGCGCTCGCTGTAGTGTTCATGCTGGACCGATTTATCTGTTGTGAAGACCGATTCAACCATTTTGTTGAAGGTTGACGTTCGATCGGACGAATGAAAATCTTCGTAATTCCTTCCTACAACCTGCCCGGCGGAAACCCCCATGCGGACGAGATGTTTTGTGTTGACGAAAAGGTACCGGCACTGGCGATCGACCAGGTATACGGAGTCGTCGGTGCATTCCACGAGCGACCTGTACCAGGATTCGACAGGTTCGGGAGAATAGCCTGAAAAACCCTCTTTGTAGGCGAGTCCGACGGTATTGGAGGTTTTTCGATCAGATTTGATGTTTTTCTTAAACACGGATACGTTTGTCATGATCTGCCTCAGCTCTTAGCGTTCCCTTCGATGAAAAGTCCGTATGAATATCAGATGCCTTCCCGGTTCGTCGGGGTTTCGAACCGATGTCAAATTTCATGGGATGTGTCGTGGCGTCCGTTGGAACAGTAGCGGGCGACAATCAATGCACCCGGACCGGTCCTCCGGTAGAACTGTCGAACAATATATCGACATTTATGATAAGAACTTGAACCCTTCCTGTCGCGGGGGATTGATATTGCGGAATATCGGTTATGATATCAGGTAATTATAGAAGAAATATTTTCGTACATCTCTTCGGCTCTATAGGAGCTTCGGACGAGGGGTCCGCAGACCGAGTTTCGAAATCCCATGACGGAAGCCAGCCGTTCCCAGTCGTTAAATTCCTCGGGATCCACGAACCGATGAACGGGCGCATTGCAGCGGTCAGGCTGGAGGTATTGTCCGATGGTGACAACATCGCAGTTGCAGTGCCGCAGGTCCAGGAGCATCTCCTCCACCTCTTCCTTCTTTTCGCCAAGTCCCAGCATAAATCCGGACTTGGCAATGATTCCCGGCATTTCTTTTTTAATTGTTTTCAAGACCGTGAGCGACAGGTCGTAATTTCCCTCGGGACGAACCATTGGAAAGAGGCGCCTGACCGTTTCCATGTTGTGGCCGATTACGTGGGGTTTTGCCGCGACAACGGTTTGAATCGCCTCCGGTTCGCCTCTGAAGTCGGGTATAAGTATCTCGACGGTCGTTTCTGAGAGAAGTTCGCGGATGCGGAGGATCGTTTCGGCTATGTGACGGGCGCCGCCGTCGGGCAAGTCGTCGCGGGTTACCGAGGTGATGACGGCGTGACGAAGTCCCATTCGTTGCACCGTTTCCGCTACGCGTCGGGGTTCGTCGGAGTCGAGCGGTTGAAGAGAGCCCTTTTTGACGGCGCAGAATCTGCAGTGTCGGCTGCAGGAGGGTCCCATAAGGAGGAACGTAGCCGTTCTGCGGCCGAAACACTCCCAGATATTGGGACATCGAGCTTCACGGCAAACCGTGTTAACCCCCGACAGTCTCGTCATGCGCCGGACTGCTTCATAGGCGGGCCCTGCCGGCAGAGATCGTTTCAGCCAGGCGGGTTTTCTCGACGAGTCGGCGCGGCGCCTTGTAGGGGATGAAGCCATCAGAATGTGCCCATTCCTGCGATAGCAGGCATATCGGCGGGACATAGTTCCACAGAGAATATATCGGCCAGATGATGGTGAACAACGATTCGAGCCTCATCAACGGTCACCGGCGCACGAGCTTCCTGAGCGATGGATGTCATGGCGATTCCCTTGAGGCCGCAGGGGCTGATCCAATTGAAGGGTTCGGGCGTGCAGCTGACATTTAATGCAAAGCCGTGAAAGGCGATTCCGCGGCGAAGAGCGATGCCCACGCTTCCCAGCTTCCTCGCACCAATCCAGACGCCGGGGTTCACGTTGTTCCGTTCGGCCGGAATATTCCAGTGGAGCGCTGTCCTGATCATGGTTTCTTCGAGAAGGCTCACATAGGTCCTCACATCGAGACGGCGGGCGTGCAGCGCTACGATGGGATAGACGACAAGTTGTCCCGGACCGTGGTAGGTGATGTTTCCCCCTCGTTCAACAGCGACGACGGGTATTCCCTCCCTCATCGCGGGAGATTTGCCGGTGCAGTATCCCTCCGCCGCGCTATGGCGCCCGAGAGTGAAAACGGGATCGTGCTCCGTAAGGAGAACAATATCCCTGGCCAGGCGGGCCGTTCTTCGGGCGTCGACGAGGCGGCGCTGCAGTTTCAGGGCCTCTCCGTAAGGTGTCCGTGGAAGATCGATGAAAAACCAGCTTTCCCTCAATGTTGTTCCCTGCCTGTTGCGAAATCGCCGTTTGTCGGGTAGGCATGCATGCCTTGCGAATGCCGAGATCATGGTCCTTCAGCAGATTGTCGGCGTAGAAGCTTCATATTCACAGACAATCAATATCTCGTCTTCTGTGATATCTTCGAAGCTTTCTAGCCAGCCAGACAAGGTTTTCTGGCGGCTTGCGTTTCGTCGAGTCGCCTGACCTTGGTTTTGCGCGGCGATTCGAGAAGTTGTTCCGGGTTCTCCTCCGCCTGTTCGGCGATAGCCAGAAAAGCCGATATCAGACGGTCTATGTCTTCCTTCGATTCCGTTTCCGTAGGTTCCACCATGAGCGCGCCGGGGACCACAAGCGGGAAATAGATCGTGGGGGGATGAAAGCCGAAATCCATCAGCGCCTTGGCTATGTCGAGGGCTTTTATCTTGCGGACGGCCTGGTAGCGGTCGGAAAAGACGCATTCGTGCATGCAGGGACGATCATAGGCAAGGTGATAGGCGCCCTTCAGCCGTTCCTTCAGGTAGTTGGCGTTCAGGACGGCAAGCTCGCTTGCCCTTTTCAGGTATTCCGCTCCCATGGTCCTGATATAGCTGTAAGCCTTGATCATGACCCCGACGTTGCCCATGAAGGAATGAATTCTTCCTATCGATTGAGGAAAATCCTCTGATAGTCTGTATTCTCCGTGGTCATGGATAATGCGCGGCTCAGGCAGGTAGGGTGCAAGATAAGCCTTCACGCAGATCGGCCCGGCGCCGGGACCGCCGCCTCCGTGCGGCGTCGAAAAGGTTTTATGAAGATTCAGGTGCATGATGTCCGCGCCGATCCGTCCCATCTTGACGATGCCCATGACGGCGTTCATATTTGCTCCATCGCAGTAGACGACGCCTCCCTTGGCGTGAACGACTTCCGCTATTTCCGGCAGATTGGTTTCAAAAAAACCGAGGGTGTTCGGGTTCGTCACCATGATTCCCGCCGTTTCCTCGTCCATGAGTGCGGCGACGGCTTCGGCCGTGAGGAGTCCGTCCGCGCTCGACGCGACGGGCGCGGCCTTGAACCCGCACAGGGCAGCGCTTGCCGGGTTTGTCCCATGGGCTGTGTCCGGGACGATGATTTTTGAACGGCGCTCACCCTTCGCCGCATAATAGGCGTGAATGACGAGCATCCCCGTGAGTTCGCCCTGAGCGCCGGCCGCCGGTTGCAACGTCGCGGCGTCCATGCCCGTAATTTCGCAGAGATACCCTTGAAGTTCGAAGAGAAGCCGAAGAATCCCTTGATTGAGATGTTCGGGGACGAGGGGATGGGCGCCGGCGAAACCTTCCAGCGATGCCTGCCTCTCGTTCGTTTTGGGGTTGTACTTCATCGTGCATGACCCCAGAGGGTACATCCCTGTGTCGACGCCGAAATTCCACTGGGAGAGGCGAGTATAGTGACGGACGACGTCGATTTCGGAAAGATCGGGTATATCGGGGGATGATTCGGCGGCGCCGAAGTCCAAAGGAACGACGGGCACGTCGCGGCGGGGCATGGAGTACCCCTCGCGACCCTCTTTGCCCTTTTCCCAGAGGAGCGGTTCGTTCAGAATCAGGCCTGTTGTTCCGGCAATCTCGGTCATGCATTCACCTCCTCGAGGAGAGCGTCCATATCGGCTTTGCTGTGCCGTTCGGTAGCGCAGAAAAGGTAATGGTTTTTGAGATCTGGATAATAGCGGTCCATGCGCAGACCTGCCACGATTTTCCGTTCAAGCAGTTTCCGGTAGGTGCGGCTGAATCCTGCCGGCGCCTCGAGGACAAACTCATTAAATGTTTGACCGGTGAAGACGGAACGGAATCCCCGGGAAAGAAGGCCGGATTTGAGGTATTCGGACTTGTCGCGGTTGAGCTGAGCAAGCCGGCGGAGTCCCGTGCCGCCGAGAGATGCCATATATATGGCGGCGATGAGAGCGCACAGGCTGTTGTTCGTACAGATGTTGGACGTCGCTTTTTCCCGCCGTATGTGCTGTTCCCTCGTTGACAATGTGAGGACGAAGCCCCGCGCTCCTTCGCGGTCCGAGGTGACGCCCACAAGTCTGCCCGGCATGTTTCTCACGTATTCCATGCGACTGGCGAACATGCCCAGCGCCGGTCCTCCGAATATCCGTGGGATGCCCATGCTTTGACCTTCGCCGCAGGCTATGTCGGCGCCGAAATAACCTGGCGGCTGCAAGAGGCCGTAGGCGAGAGCTTCCGTGAAAGATGCGACAGTCAAGGCGTTTATTCCCTTTGCCGTGCCGACTATTGTTTCAAGATCTTCGATGACGCCGAAAAAATTGGGCGATTGAACGGCCACTGCCGCTATGTCCGTTCGACCCTTGAGAGGCGAGAGATCGGTTCTTCCGTCGGTTCCGCACGGCAGTTCCACGATGGTGCAGTCCGTGGGCGCGAGATAGGTCCGCACAACCCCTTGGCAGTGGGGATGGATAAGCCGGGAGAGGGCTATCGTTCGTTTCTTGGAAAGGCGAAGGGCCATGAGCATTCCCTCTGCAAGGGCCGATGCGCCGTCATACATGGAGGCATTGGCTGTTTCGAGGCCCAGCAGTCGAGCAGTTAGAGTCTGATATTCGTAAATCGCCTGAAGAGTGCCCTGGCTTATTTCAGGCTGGTACGGCGTGTATGATGTGACGAATTCGGAACGTCCGCTCAGAGCGGCAACGGAGGCGGGTATAAAATGATCATAGCTTCCGGCCCCGATAAAGAGCTTGCCATTCTCTGACGTTGTATTAGCGGCGGCCAGAGCATTCATATGGTCGTTTAATTCCCACTCGGTCATTGGATCCGGCAGGTCGAGTTTGTCTTCCAGCCGACAGGAAGGAGGGATAGAAGAAAAAAGTTCGTCGAGAGAATGGCGTCCAACGACGGAGAGCATCGATTCGACATCTCCCGCGGTGTGGGGGAAGTAGCGCATTTATTCAAGTCCCTTCAGCATCTCTAGGTAGGTTCTTTTGTCCATGAGTTGTTCATATTCCCGGGGGTCGTCGGGTTTTATTTCTATCATCCAGCCGTCTTCATAGGGGTCATGATTGACCAGTTCCGGTGAATCCTCAAGATCCTTGTTGATGGCGACTATCTCGCCGCTCAGAGGGATATAGAGTTCCGATACGGCCTTCACGGATTCCACAGTGCCGAACTCTTCTCCTTTTTCGAAGCGGCTGCCCGGCTGAGGAAGGTCCACGAATACGATGTCGCCCAGCTGGTCTTGGGCGTAATCGTCGATTCCGATTTTAATCGTTTCGTCCTCCCATCGGGCCCATTCGTGGTCCTCGGCATAGTGGATGTCATCGGGCAAATTAAGTTCGCTTATTTCTTTCATGCGTCGCCTCCTTATAACGCTGGTATAGGTTCATGTCGTTTTCGCGGAATGGGACCGTTGCGATTGTCGATCACGCCATTTCGATTATGGGACGGCGGGCCGTGCGGTCGGGACGTATGTCGTCGACGATTTCGACCGTGAGAACCCGCCTTTTGTCCTTAAGTTTGACGATGTTCCCCGGTCTGAGGACGGCCGATGTCTTGATAAAACCGCAGGACAGACCTCCCGGCGAGAAATCGGACGGTCTATCGGGACTGGCGATGCTCGCTATATGGTTTTCTACCCTGTCTATGGCCATGTCCGTGGCGCAGGTCAAGACAGTCCCGATTGCACGATCATTCCTGTCGAGAACGATTGCCGGATCGGCCGTGGAAACCTTGCGAACATCGTATCCTGCGAAAGCATAGGTTCGCTCGGCGTTCCGATCCTCCGCGATGGCCTGTGCGCCTATGAAGTCTTTCGTGAACCCCGATCCTTCAGTGTTGAATGGCAGAGCGAATGTCCAGGGATTATGGATAAACGGCCATGGACCAATATCCTGGTGAGACAGCGGAAGTTTTGCTCCCGTTCTCAGGGAATCGCGGGCAGCCAGGCCGCAGGCGACAAGACCCCCTGTTTCGCCGCTGGTGAGGATGAGTTTCCAAAGGTCGAGAGCGGCTTCCCTTGCAACGAAGATCTCGAATCCAAATTCGCCCGTGTACCCGGTCCGTGAAAGGAGAATAGGTCTGCCGTCATTCAGAAGGACGGCAGAAGCTTCCGATTCGTCTGAGTCAAAGAATCCCTTGAAGCTGAAATAGGGCATTTTTTCGAAGACCGATTGGGAATCTCTGAGAAGAGGCGCGAGAATTTTAGCTGCGAGCGGGCCCTGGAGATCCATTTTCCCTATGCGGTCGGAGAGATCGTCGATACAGCAGGACACTGTTTGATCATGATGTCGCAGATGGTCGCATATTGTCGTTCCCATGCCGGCGTTCACAACAACCAAGTATCGACGGCCGCCCATATCGTAGACTATGGCGTCATCGATCACGTGGCCTTTCTCGTTGAGAAAGGCGCCGTAGACGCACCGACCCGGAACCAGAGGACCTCTGTTCGTTCCGATGCAGGCGGCGAGGTCTTTCGTGAAACAGCGCTGAAGAAGATCGAAAGAAGCGACGCCCGAGATTGATAGGACGGACATGTGGCTCGTATCGAAAAGGCCGGCCCGTTGTATAACCGACAAGTGCTCTTCTTTCATGCCGCCTCGATACCAGAGAGGCATGTCATAGCCGCCGAAGACAGACATTCTGGCGCCCTGCGAGAGGTGCCAGGAATAAAGAGGCGTCGTCTTGCGTTGATCGATCATTATAGACACTCGACCTCGTATGTCCCGATGTTCATCACGATCAACAGTAAGTATCGCGTGGATTTCTGTCAACAGGTTTTTATGAAGAATCCTTGAAGTCTCGACAGAACTTCACGAATCCTCTTGATCTCGTTCAGTTTATCCACCGGATCGATTGTTAGTGCAATCGACGGAGCTTTTTTATTGCAGCCCCGACAGTTCTCTCTTCCGGGTTAACGGAACTTCATTCACGGGTATTGCTGAATGATTGTATTTCGTCGCCAATTGGCGTCGTCTTTCGTAGGGTAATCGATGGTATTGTGCAGACCACGGCTTTCCTTTCTCATGATTGCGCATGCCACGATCAACTGGGCCACGTCGGCGATGTTTCTCAGTTCCAGCAGATCGGGGGTGATTGTGAAGTTCCAGTAATATTCATCGATCTCCTGCTTGATAAGATCGATGCGCCGTTTAGCCCGGGCGAGGCGCTTGTCGGACCTTACAATTCCAACGTAGTTCCACATGCAGCGCCTGATTTCATCCCAGTTGTGGGAGACGACGATCGATTCGTCGCTCTCCGTAGCGCCCTTGGGATCCCATGGAGGAATGGAAAAAGATTCTTCGGTTTTCCCGGGCAGCATCTCGGAAACTTTCAGGAAGGCGCGGTTGGCAAAAACAACGGCTTCCAGAAGAGAATTGCTGGCCAAGCGGTTGGCGCCGTGGAGACCCGTGCAAGCTACTTCGCCGCAGGCAAAAAGTCCTTCTATTGTCGTTCGGGCGTAATCGTCGACGAGAACGCCGCCGCACTGGTAGTGAGCCGCCGGAACAACGGGGATGGGTTCGCAAGCCATATCGATGCCGAGGGAGAGGCAGCGTTCGTAGATCGTGGGGAAGCGTTTGCTTAAAAAATCACGGTCCTTGTGGGTTATATCGAGAAGCACGAAATCATCGCCGTTCCGTTTCATCTCCGTGTCGATGGCCCGAGCAACAACGTCCCGGGGCGCAAGGCTTTTCAGGGGATGATATTTCTCCATGAAGGCGCTGCCGTTCCGAAGCTTGAGCTCGCCGCCTTCGCCCCTGACAGCTTCGCTCACGAGGAAGGATTTTGCTGCTGGATGATACAGGCATGTGGGATGAAACTGGAAGAATTCCATGTTCGCGATAGCGGCCCCGGCCCGGTATGCCATGGCCAGTCCGTCTCCCGTGGCGATGTCGGGGTTTGATGTATAGAGGTATGTCTTGCCGCTCCCTCCTGAAGCGAGAACGACATAAGGCGCCCTGAAGGTATGAATGGCGCGTCCCTCGATGTCGAGCACGTAAGCGCCGAGGCAGAGGTTTGCACTTCGTCGCTCTCCCGTCAGCTTCGAACGGGTTATCAGGTTGACGGCGAAATGGTTTTCATAGATGGCGATATTCGGGTGCTGTTCTGCCCGTTCCGACAGAACTCGCTCGATTTCTCTGCCTGTGTAATCCTTGGCATGGAGGACCCTGCGGTGGCTGTGTCCGCCTTCTCGGCCAAGGTCAAAACCCCTTTCGGGCGCATCGCTCTTCTTTGAAAATGAGACGCCCCAGTCAATGAGATCGTCGATGCGTTCAGGTCCCTCCTTGACAACCAGATTTACTATGTCTTCATTGCAGAGACCTACGCCGCTTGTCAACGTATCGGCGACGTGGGAATCAAAACAATCGTCTTCGGCCATAACGGCTGCGATTCCCCCTTGAGCGTAATTGGTGCTCGATTCGATCTTGTCCTTTTTCGTGACAACGGCTACTGTGCCGATATCGGCCGCCCTGATGGCGAAGAATAATCCTGCCAGACCGCTCCCTATGACCAGAAAGTCAGTTCGTATTTCCATGCAGACCTTGTTTCCTTTCCGATAATGTGGCGAACTCCGTCATTTCAGATTCCTTGTTTACAAAAACATGCTTTTCTTATATACCCTTTGCCACTCTTTGTGGAGCCGAAAAACCGAATGCTCGTTTTGGGAATCGAGTCGTCCTGCGATGAAACGGCCGCTGCCGTTGTTGAGAAAGGTGCAGTGATACGTTCCAGTGTCGTCGCTTCCCAGATCAATGTTCACAGCCGGTACGGCGGCGTCGTGCCGGAATTGGCATCGAGAAAGCATATCGAGGCAATCGTTCCGGTTATCCAGGAAGCCCTTGATGCCGCAGGAGTGATTTTCCCCGATATCGACGGCATAGCCGTTACTCGGGGTCCCGGCCTGATGGGATCTCTTATTGTCGGGATGTCCCTGGCCAAATCGTTGGCTTACGGACTCGGCATTCCTTACGTAGGCGTTAATCATATCGAGGGCCATATCGCGGCGGTCTTTCTTGGCGATGATCCGCCGTGTTTTCCTTTCATCGCCCTTGTCGTCTCAGGTGGACACACGCACCTCTATGTCGTAAAGGGATTCGGCAGCAGCAGACTCCTGGGCCAGACGCGAGACGACGCCGCCGGCGAGGCCTATGACAAGGCAGCGAAGATGCTTAACCTCGGATATCCCGGAGGGGTCATAATCGATCGGCTGGCACGGAAGGGCAATCCATCAGCCCTGTCGTTTCCACGAGCCCTTCGGGGTGAAGGATATGATTTCAGTTTCAGCGGCCTGAAGACGGCACTTCTCTATCATCTGCGGAAGAGAGGCGATATGCCCGTGGAAGGTGAACTCGCGGATCTTGCGGCGAGCTATCAGGATGCAATTGTGGAAGTCCTCGTGGAGAAAACAATTCGCGCCGCCGATGAGACCGGCATTCCCAGAATTGTCGTAGCGGGCGGCGTTGCCTCCAACAGCCGTCTGCGTGAACGCTTTCGCGAATCCGTCGGGACCCGGCGCCTAGGCCTTTTTATTCCGTCCCCCGAACTCTGTACGGACAACGCCGCCATGATAGCCGCGGTGGGCAATGCCTTCCTGGAACGGGGCCGCAAAGATTCTCTGGACCTTGGAGCAGTGTCGCGCTGGCCTCTTGAGGAATGAGAAATCATGGATGCACTCAAACGACGCATAAAGTTTTTCTATGACGAATTTATCAGCCTCAAAGGCGATCCTCGAAGGCTTGCCCTGAGCATGGCAGTAGGCGTGTTCATCGGCGCCACCCCCACAATTCCCTTTCACACGGCAGCCATAGCGGCCCTTTGTGTATTGTTCCGACAAAACTTCACGGCCGCCGTCCTGGGGGCCACGATCGTTTCCAATCCAGTGACAATACCGCTGCTGTACCTGTCGCAGTTTTACCTGGGGAAGAGTCTGACGGGCTATGCGGCACAGGCCAACCTGAACTTTGCAGACTGCTCAATGATTAGCATTTTCCAGATGGGATGGAATATTTTCGTGCCGCTTATTGTCGGCGGGATCATCATGGCCGCGGCATTCGCGGTTCCATCATATTTTGTCGCCTACAGAGCGATTCTGGCAGTTCGGCGACGGCTGCGGTATGAACAGCCCGATTAAGACTCTCGCAAAATACGGAGTCCGACCCCGCAAGAAGTACGGTCAAAACTTCCTCATTGACATGAACGTCATCCGCCGGATTGTCGAGGCGGCAGATCTGACAGAACGGGACACTGTCGTTGAAATCGGCGCAGGCATCGGCGTGATGACTGGAATGATTGCCGACAGGGCAGGGAAGGTTGTCGCAGTGGATGTCGATCCGCCAATGATAGAGATTCTCCGTGAGGAACTGAAGGATAGACGGAATGTGGAGATTATCCAGGCCGACATTCTTCGATTCGATTTTGCCGGAGTTCCCAAGGGGAACGGCAGGCTTATCGTCATGGGCAATATTCCCTACAACATATCGACGCCGATACTCTTTCGTCTCTTTGATTTCCGAAGATTCATAACGTCGATGGCCCTGATGTTCCAGCGGGAGGTGGCCGAACGGATAGTGGCGCCGCCGGGCGTCAAGGCCTATGGAATACTGTCTGTCATGTCAGCCTTCGTTGCCGAACCCATGAAAATAATTTCCGCGCCCGCCGCTTGTTTTACGCCCCGTCCGAACGTTGATTCCATGGTTGTGAAACTTCTTTTCAAGAAAGAAGCTGTTTCCGACGGGACATACATGCTTTTCAACCGTATAGTCAGGAAGGCCTTCGGAAAGCGGCGGAAGACCGTTGTGAACAGTCTTAAGGACGATAACGATCTTTTATCGACAGGTCTTTCAGTTCCGGACATCCTGCGGATGGCCGGCATCGACGGCAGACGGAGGCCGGAATCGCTCAGCTGGAAGGATTTTTTACGAATCGCCACCCTTGTGGAGATGCGACAAAAAGCTTGACATCCATGAATCAATTTGATACGAGCCGCATGACCGCTTGGATCCTTCGAAAGGACTGAGACGGAGAGGTTGCAAGGATTCGTTGCGTTCGTGATACAAGCCTCCCGTCCATGACGGAGAGGCTTTTTTGTGAGGTGAAGGCATCATGGAGATAATTGCCGTTGCTCGCGAAATGCAGCGCAGATCCGATCTGAAGAGAATGAAGGGCAAACGGATAGCGTTCGTTCCCACCATGGGATATCTTCACGAGGGGCATCTCAATCTCATGAGGGAAGGGCGATCTATCAGCGACGATCTCGTTGTAAGCATCTTTGTGAATCCCACGCAATTCGGACCTAATGAAGACCTGGCAAAATATCCCCGTGACTTCGAACGGGACAGGCGGCTTTGTGAAAGCGTCGGCGTGGATGTCATTTTCACTCCATCTCCCGAAGAAATGTATCCGCTGCTGTTCCAGACCTATGTGAGCGTCGAAGGCGTGACCAAAAACCTCTGCGGTCTTTCGCGGCCCGGCCATTTCAGAGGCGTTGCCACGGTCTGCGCGAAGCTTTTCAATATTGTGAAACCCCATGCAGCCGTATTCGGCAAGAAGGATTTTCAACAGTTCGTTACGATACGCCGCATGGCGGAAGATCTCAATCTCGATGTCGAAATCGTTGGCATGACCACGACAAGAGAGCCGGACGGACTTGCAATGAGTTCCCGGAATACGTATCTGAAAACCGAAGAGAGAAAATCGGCCCTCAGTCTTTATCGGTCATTGCTTCTGGCCCAGGATCTGTACGACAAGGGCGAACGCAGGGCGGCCGTTATCATTGACAGGGTTGCAGCCTTTATTGAGTCCCATCCGGCGACGGCGATCGACTATGTCAAGATCTGCGATGCCGCTGCGATGGAGGATATTGAGTTCATCGACGGCGATGGGGTCATCGCCCTGGCCGTCAAGGTCGGAGCAACGCGGCTCATTGACAATCACGTTTTCGGTGAGACCTTGCCGGCATACGGATCATAAGGGAGCAGAGTTATGCAGAGAACCATGATGAAATCCAAACTCCATCGGGCCGCTGTGACCGATGCCGACTTATCATACGAAGGAAGCATTACCATCGATGAAGACCTAATCGATGCGGCTAGACTATATTGCTATGAGAAGGTGGACATTTACAACATCAATAACGGCGAACGCTTTTCCACCTATGTGATCAAGGGAGCAAGGGGTTCCGGCGTCATATGTCTTAACGGCGCCGCCGCCCGCAAGGTTGCCAAAGGCGATCGCGTCATCATTGTAAGCTATGTCTCCGTTGACGACAGCGAGGCAAGGCATTGGAAGCCGACCTGCATTTTTCTCAACGAAAAAAACGGAATCGCAAAAAGAGAATGAATTGTTCATCCGGCGAGGGTGGAACCGGTCATGACGGATATGCGATCGACCCTGCGATGAATAGACGGGCGGCCTCTTGAGGAGCAGCCAAGAGTTTGGCTGGAGTCCCAAATCCTTGCGTCCGTCAGAAATGAAAGACATATTGAAAAAAGAGTCCTTTTCTGATACACCACTCCATCGTCTCAATGTTCGCTCATGAGAGAATAATGGGGAAAAAAATCAAAAAGATATTTCTGACGGGAATTCTTGTTATCATTCCCGTCAGTCTCACCGCATACATTCTTTTTATAATCCTGAAAGTTGTCCGTAAGCTTGTCAGCGTCGTTCCGCCGGCGCTGAATCCCGACACCTATCTTCCTTTTTATGTTCCGGGTTTCGGGGGTTTTGTTGTTACCGTCGCTCTCATCTTCATCGTCGGTCTTGTAACAAAAAGCTTCGTGGGCAGAAAACTCATGGAACTTGGCGAGGCTATCGTCGATCAAATTCCCTTCGTGCGGAACATATATAAAGGCGCCAAGCAGCTGACCGAAGCAATCCTCGGCGATAAGAGCGGGAGTTTCAAAAAGGTCGCACTCATTGAGTTTCCCAGAGCCGGCATGTATGCTCTCGGATTTGTCACGGGTGTTGCACAAGGAGAGATTCAGGAGAAGACGGAACAGAGAGTTCTTAATATTTTCGTACCGACAACGCCAAATCCCACATCGGGATTCTATCTTATGATTCCAGAAGAAAACGTCATTATGTTGGACATGACCGTTGAGGAGGCGTTTACATTGCTGATATCCGGCGGCATTATTGCGCCCCCGGAGCAACGTAGCCTCGGTAGCAGATCGAGTTATTTCCAGAGAGGAGAAAAGAAATGCTGATATCGTCTGAAGCTGTCAAAATGGGTCATCCAGATATCGTTGCCGATACTATCGCGGCTAATGTAATCGCCGCGATAATCGATGAAGAGAACAAGAACGGAATGGATATCAATACAATGCCCCATTGCGGCCTGGAGGTTTTTCTGGGCAAGGGATTCTGCGTCGTAGGAGGCGAGGTTGCAACCCGCATATATATTGACATCGAAAAGTGCGTGCGGAGGACTGTTGTCAATCTCGGCTACAGCGACTGCGCTCTCGGCCTTGACGGCAATTCCATCGGCATTTTTAATGCCATTATTCCTCAATCCCCGGACATCAATATCGGCACGCGGGCCGACTTGGGAAAATACAAGGAAATCGGCGCCGGCGACCAGGGAATCATGTATGGCTTTGCCGTCGATGAGACGCCCGAACTGCTGCCACTGCCCTTCGTTTTAGTCAATCGGATGGTGAAAGCTTTTGAGTGTTGCGGCGACGCAATTTTCGCGCCGGATGGAAAGGGGCAGGTGACCGCTGAATATGACGACGACATGAAGCCCCTCAGGGTGGCAAAGGTTCTGATGTCTAACGCTATCGACTACCGGCAGGCTAAAAATGTCGGCAGGGATGAGATCGAACGTCTGGCGAAAAAAATAGCTTTCAGTTGCCTCGACGGCTGGGTAGATGAGAGGACGGAGTTCTTATTCAACCCCACGGGCGAGTGGAACGCCGTCAATTCCTGCAGCGCAGCCGATTCCGGCGTAACGGGACGCAAACTTGTCTGCCAGTTCTACGGCGCGTATCCGGGAGCGCAGTTGGGAGGCGGCGCCGTCGTCAATAAATCTCCTGAAAAAGTAGACTGTTCGGCCGCTTTCGGCGCGCGGCATGCGGCAAAGAATATCGTTGCCGCCGGTCTCGCGCGAAAATGCTCGGTACAGCTTGCTTACGCCATAGGGATAGCAAAACCTATGTCCATTTACGTGAATACTTTCGGCAGCGGGTTGATTCCTGACTGCAGGATTGCCGAAATTGTTGAAAAAACCTTCGATCTCACTCCCGGGTCCATGATTAAGCGCTTTGATCTCCTGAACGGCGACATGTACCGAAGAATCGCGAGGACGCTCTTTCTCGACGATTATCCCTGGGAACAGACCGATATGATTGAAACGCTTCGCAACGCTGCGGAATTGAACGCCAGACAAGGGGAAAAATCATGAAATTTCACATCAAGGATATCTCGCTTGCCGACGCAGGAAAGATAAGCGTTGCCTGGGCCTATAGGAGCATGCCTGTTTTGAAAAGCGTTCGCGAGCGGTTTCTCCGTGAGCGGCCCCTGGCGGGTCTGCGGATTGCCGCGTGCCTCCACGTGACCACGGAAACGGCCAGTCTCATGGAAACCCTGGCGGCCGGGGGGGCGGATGTGACGTTGTGCGCCTCGAATCCTCTCAGCACACAGGATTACGTAGCAGCGTACCTGGTGCAACACTGCGGCATTCCCGTCTTCGCAATCAACGGCGAGGATACGGAGACGTACTACCAGCACATCAATGCCGTCCTCGACGACAGACCGAAAATAACTATGGATGACGGCGCCGACCTCGTTTCAACCATTCATTCGTCAAGGGTTGAGCTGATCGACGGCGTGATAGGCGGAACGGAAGAAACGACTACGGGAGTGATCCGTTTGAAGGCCATGGCCCAGAAAGGCGTGCTGAGGTTCCCTCTCATTGCCGTCAACGATGCAAAGACTAAACACATGTTCGATAATCGATACGGCACCGGGCAGAGCACCATCGATGGAATCATCAGGGCGACGAACCGTCTCATCGCCGGGTCCGTCTTTGTGATTTGCGGGTATGGATGGTGTTCGAGGGGGCTTGCCATGAGGGCTTCCGGCATGGGGGCAAACGTTATAATTACGGAAGTCGATCCACTGAAGGCCCTGGAGGCCGTAATGGACGGCTATCGCGTAATGCCGATTGCCGAAGCGTCTCGCCTTGGAGATTTTTTCTGCACTCTCACGGGGGATATAAACGTCATTCGAAAGGAACACTTTGAGGTTATGAAGGATGGCGCCATTATCTGCAATTCTGGTCATTTCAATGTCGAGCTCGACCTGAAGGGACTCCAGGAAATAAGTCGTCATACCGGACGGATCAGGGATCATATCGACGGATATGCTCTCGGCAACGGAAAACAGGTTTACGTTCTCGGCGAAGGTCGGCTGATAAACCTGGCAGCTGCAGAAGGCCACCCCTCGAGCGTCATGGACATGAGTTTCGCCAACCAGGCGCTGGCGGCGGAGTATCTTGTAAAGAACAGCGGGGGATTGGAGAATCAAGTTTACAGCGTTCCCGACGAAATCGACCGCGAAATTGCCCGACTTAAACTCCAGGCCATGGGCGTCCTGATCGACACCCTCACGGCGGAGCAGGAAGCCTACCTCAACTCTTGGGAAATGGGAACATAACGGGATCTGGCGGGAAGCAAATCGGAAATCGGGGAAAGGGGCCCTCTTCGGCCCCTTTTTTTAAATTTTGAATTATAGGTTTCAGTGCCAGCCATGCGGCATGGAGACTGCGTTTTTCTGGATGGATGAATCAGGGATCGCCCAGGGTTTCCCTCGCGATTGTTAATGATAATGAAGGATAGCCCCTATCGCCGTTATGAATAAACACGCTTTAAGATCAGACGGGATACTCCTTTCAACGGCGTTGATATGGGGGTTTGCCTTTGTCGCTCAACGGGTGGGGATGGAATACCTGGGGCCTTTCCTGTTCAACGGCGTCCGTTTCGCCCTGGGCTGCCTGGTTCTTCTGCCTCTGATTGCCATCCCGAAAAGGGGACGCTCCCCATTGTCTTGGGAATTGGATTCCGGAGGCAGGAAAGCAGCTGTTCGAGGAAGCCTCCTGGCGGGAATGCTGTTGTTTGGGGGAGCTTCACTTCAGCAGGCGGGCATTGTATACACCACCGCCGGCAAGGCCGGTTTCATAACGGGACTCTATGTGGTTATCGTCCCGTTCCTTGGCCTTTTCTGGCGTCAGAGAACCAATGCCGGAACGTGGACAGGGGCCGTTCTTGCTGCTGCCGGTCTCTATTTTCTCAGCGTGACGGAACAGTTGACGATATCCTCCGGCGACTTCCTCGTCTTCATCGGCGCCTTTTTCTTTGCCGGGCATGTGATCGCTATCGGCTGGCTTTCCCCCAGGATGGACTCGCTCAGACTCGCTTGTATCCAATATGCCGCCTGTTCTCTTTTCAGTCTGATCGCAGCCGCTTTTGTCGAAACCGCTTCTCTGGAGAATCTTCGGGGGGCTCTCCCGGCAATCCTCTATGGCGGCGTCATGTCTGTGGGGGTCGCCTATACGCTCCAGGTTGTGGCGCAACGGTCGGCTCACCCTGCCCACGCAGCGATTATCCTCAGTCTGGAATCGGTCTTCGCGGCACTGGGGGGGTGGCTTTTGTTGAAAGAAATTCTTTCCTTCCGGCAGTTTCTGGGATGTGTTCTCATGTTGTCGGGCATGCTGATTTCCCAGTTGTGGGTTTATCTGATAGAAGGCCGGTCTCTCAAGGGAGGATAATCTTCCTGAAGGCCCGGGAAGGCAACATCACGGTAGAAATATCCACAACTGTCCCCGACGCCAACCCGCCGCTTCGCTCTGCAGTCTACCCTTCGCTTGATGAGCTGTTCAGCTTGTATTTTTTTATACGAGTGTACAGGGCCTTGCGATCTATATTCAGTAAACTGGCGGCGGCAGATTTGTTCCAATTGGTTTTTTCGAGGACCTGTTGAACAATATTCTTTTCAATGGAGGAGAGGTTGTAACAGGGGGAACTATGGTCCTCGGCGGCAGGCGGGGTTTGGCGGCAGCCAATAGATTCGGGCAAATCTTCCGGCGTCAGGGGTTCCGATCGCCCGATCACGACCATGCGTTCAACGCAATTTTTCAATTCACGTACATTCCCCGGCCAATTGTATCGGATAAGGCTCTCCATAAGCTCTCTGGAAACGCTTTTAATGGTTCTTCCCTCGCGTCTGGCAAACTTTTTCAAAAAGCTATCGACCAAGAGGGGGATATCTTCCTTCCGTTCGCGCAATGGCGGGATCGTTATCATGACAACATTCAGGCGATAATATAAATCGGAACGGAATTGACCGCATTCCACCTCCTTTTGAAGATCTCTGTTTGTCGAGGAGATTAAACGGAAATCAACGTTGATCGGTTTCAGTCCCCCAACCCGGAGGAACTGTCTTTCCTGCAATACCCTGAGCAATTTAGCCTGAAGGAATATGCTCATTTCGCTGATTTCATCAAGATACAATGTGCCGCCGTCGGCAATTTCGATTCTGCCCTTTTTTGCCGTGACGGCGCCGGAAAAGGCGCCTTTCTCGTGGCCAAACAACTCACTTTCCAGCAAACCTTCAGGCAGGGTGGAACAGTCAACGATAATCATGGGCTTGTGCTTCCGTGTACTGTGATAATAGATGGCATTGGCAATCAATTCCTTGCCAGTGCCGCTTTCACCTTGTATCAAAACGTTGCTGTGGGAAGACGCTACGGTTTCGACCAGATTGAAAACCTTCTGCATTACGTGGCTCTTGCCTATGATATTGTCATAAAGGCTGTATTTTTTTGCCAGCTGCTCCCTGAGAAGGCTGTTTTCCCGTTTCAGACTGCTTTGATCAAGGGCTCTTCGAATGACAAGTTTCAGACGATCGTAATCAATCGGTTTTGTTAAATAATCATACGCGCCTATTCTCATTGCCTCAACGGCTGAAGGAATCGTGCCGTAGGCGGTAATCAAAATCACGGGAACGATCTCGTCCATTGTTCGAATGCGTTTTATCAACTCCATCCCGTCCATGCCCGGCATCTTCACATCGGATATGACGATGTCCGGTTTCAACTCCTGAAAGATCTCAATTGCCTTATCGCCATTGCCGCAATTCTTTACGTTGTATTCTTCGTTCAGAATGTCCGTTAACACTTCCCTGATATTCGGCCGATCATCAACCACCAGAATGGTTGCCTTCATAGAAATCCTTTCACATGTTGATTGGTGCTGGTCTCGTCTGCCGGGTCTGCGGGGAAATGAGCCGTAACTCGGGTCCACCGGCCCAACTCGCTTTCCACTGTAATGAATCCGCCATGGCGGTTCATGATGGTGCGGCCGATGGCAAGACCCAGACCGGTGCCGTCCTCTTTAGTCGTGTGAAAAGGTTCAAATATTCGATTCAGATCTTCCAGCGCTATTCCCTTGCCGGAGTCGCAGAATTCTACGCTTACATAGCGCCCGTATCTGGAATCGCCTTCATTTCCCGGGGAGAGGACCGAACGAAGGGAAGATCCGATTGTCAATTTTCCCGGCTGATCGTCACGCATAGCCTGGACGGCATTCATGACGAGATTCAGAAAGAGCTGTTTGATTTGGCGCTCGTTCCCTGAAATTACCGGAAGACCGTCATCAAGATTCTTTTCAATGACGAGATTGTGGTCGCCGATGTAATGATCTATAAGCGACAGAGTTTCCTTCAAAACATCGTTGACGTTCACCGGGCCAACGGAAAATTTAGGCGGTCTGGCAAAATTAAGGAAATGATCCAGAAAGTCGCACACGCCGCTGATTTCGTCCTTTATTATGCGGGTATATTTAACAATCTTTTCGTTTGCAGGAAAGGCCTGCTGGAGAATTTCCGCCGAACCCTTGATGGGTTCCATGGGATTTCTGACTTCATGGGCGATCGTAGAGGCGAGCTTTCCGATGCTTGCCATTTTCTCGGCCAGAACAAGAGAGTCGATTGACTTGCGTAAATTGCTTACCATATAGGAGAAGGCTTCGGCGAGCACGCCAATCTCATCCTGCCCTCTGATATCGATCTTCCAATTCAGATCGCCGCGCGAAACAGCCCTGGCGCCGGCGGCCAGTTGGCGCAGCGGCTTTGAAATCATGCGGCCCATGAGAACCGCCCCGAGTCCCCCCAGCAGTATTGCCGCCAAGCCGATAAGCAGCAGTCTGTTTCGTGAGGCGGAGGTGTCCCGGATAATCTCGGCATTTGACATGGCAAAGCGGACGATGCCCAGTTTTTGCGATTCCACCATAATCGGGGCGGTAAAGTAATAAATCTTGCCCAATCTTTCTTCTTCCATCTCCTGGAAAACGGGCTCGCGAACATTTAGCGCCGCCAAGGTGGTTTCGTCGTTCAATTTTATGCCGATCTGGTCGATATCGCTGTGCATCTTGATGCGGCCTTCGTTATCGAGGATCATTACAAGAATGACGTCCTCATCCTTGCAGACAGTGTCGAAATATCGCTTCAACATTGAATAATCGTAGCTTAGAAACCCGTTGACGCTGGCCATGGCCATCACTTCGGCCAAAACATATCCTTTTTTCTTCATCTTTGCTTCAATGAAGGATGTTTCCTGTTTCAGCGTGGTCAACATGGCAAGAGCGATAATGACGGTTACCAGGCAGGTAACAGATAGGAAAAATTTTACTGTGAGATTCACTAAACAGGATCTCCAGCGCCCGTAACGTACTTGTTCTTGTTTTACTATATCACTCCTTGTCATTGGTCTCCAGAAAACCTTCCGGAATGCCCCGTCGAAAAAATTTGCTGTCCGCTTCGCTGCCGCCTTGATGACCTACTGACGCGAGACACTGATGCGAAATAACAGCATTGCGAAAAAGATCCTTCGTGAGAATCCCGGCGAATTCAGCCTACTGTTCGTCGTTCGTGCCGAGGCGATGAAGCGATGCGCACGTTACCAGTGCCGATGCCGAAATTGTCAAGGCAGCCTGCGGCGGCGCGAGGGCGGCCAGCATTGCTGCTGCGCGAATATTTCATGCCGGAACAGGTTCTCCGTACGAGATACAGAGGGGGAAGAAGCACACATGCCGCCTGCCAATCGCTGCAGATGCCTCCCGCAGTTATCCGCCGAGCGTCCCGGCCGCCCTGTTCGCAATGTCATTCAAACGTCCGCCGATCAGAGTATTTCACCGGCGCAGTGAAAGCTCCCATTGCAGTTGGGGCGGCCGGCGATTAGAGTAAAAGTGCAATCGGGTTTGTCGCAGATTCGTTTATTCTTTCCTCCTGTGATGTTTATAGATCTGTACAAAGGGCGGCACGAGCAGGAGCGCGATGACAGCCCAGAGAGCCAGGCTCGGGGCTCGGGTGAAGAAAATGGAATAGCTCCCGTGCCCGATGATGAGCCCCTGAGCGAAGCCGCACTCGGCGATCGGACCGAGGATAAGTCCCAGGACGAGGGCGCTGCATGAATAGCCTGCCTTGTGAAGGATTACGGCTGATAAGCCTGCCGCAAGGGCGACGAAAACATCGAAGAGGCTGTTGTTTATGGCGTACGAACCGAGAACGGAAAAGAGGCACACCACCGGTATAAGCAATGATGTGGGAGTGAGCGAAATATGTGCAAAGTAAGGGGCGAGATACAGGCCCAGAGCCAAGAATATCAGGTTTGCCAGGAAAAGCGAAAAAATGAACCCATAGGTGATCACACCGTGTTTCGTAAAAAGCTCAGGACCTGGAATGAGCCCGTGAATGATCAATCCGCCCATAAGCGCCGCAGCCACGCTATTGCCAGGGATGCCCAAAGTCAGCGTCGGCACGAGGGATCCGCCTACGCAGCCGTTGTTTCCGCTTTCGGCGGCGGCAATTCCTTCGGGATTGCCTTTCCCGAAAAGCTTCCGGTTCTTCGAGTTTTGTCGCGCCACATTATACGATATGAAAGCCGCGATCGTAGCGCCCTCGCCCGGCAGAATGCCCACGATCGTTCCGAGAACGGAGCCCAGTCCGATAAATTTGCCAAGCCCCTTGGGCATCTTTTCTCGCTTGATCTTGCTAAAGGTGGTCCTGTCGGTGATGATTGATTTAACGCCCGTCAATTCTATCATCTGGGCGACGGAAAACATGCCGATCAGAACAGGCATAAAGGCGACGCCGTCGAAGAGATCCGTAATGCCCATAGTGTACCGCAGCCCGCCCGATATGGGGTCCGTTCCGACGACGGCAATTGCCAGTCCGAGGAAACCGGACATCAAGGCCTTGACCAACTCCCCCTCGTCGGCCAGGGATACGATGCCCACGAGACCGAGAATAGCCAGGAGAAAATACTCAGGCGGTCCGAACCTCAGGGCGAATCTCGCCAGGATTGGCGCTACGCACAGCAAAACGATCGTCGAAAAGGTCCCGCCGATATAGCTTGAAACGACGGATACCTTCAGGGCAAGTCCGCCGTGCCCTTTTTTTGTCAGGGGATATCCTTCAAGCGCCGTTGCCGCAGCTGCGGGCGTTCCCGGTGTGTGGAGGAGAATAGCGGGGATCGATCCTCCATACATGGCGCCGCAATAAACGCCGCCCATGAGGACAAGACCCGTAAGAGGCTCCAGGGCAAAGGTTACCGGAATCAGCAAGGCCACGGCCATGGTGGCCGTCAATCCCGGTATGGCGCCGACCAGGACCCCAGCAACGGTTCCCACAAACACGGCAGTGAGCGCTGAAGGGGTCAGAATGGATTGTAATGCTTCAATAATCATGCTTGCCATCCTTCTAATTGAACAACAGGGCCTCCGGCATCAGGACTCCCAGAATCTTGCCGAAAACCAGGTACACGAAAAGCAATACCGACACGGAGGTTCCTCCGATTGCTGCTATGTTGCGTGCGCCCAAGAGGTACATGGTCACGGGCAGAAACAGCGCCGATGAAATGTAAAAGCCCAACATTCCGAGTGCCGCTGCGTAACACAGCAAAAGAATGAGCAACCCCCAAAAACCTCGGGCATTGACTATAATGCCGAGTTTTTCCCGTAAGCTCCTGTCGGGGTCCTTCAACCATAGCAGGAACTGAATGACCGAGAGAATAGCCAGTGTCAGGCCGATAAAACGCACATAGGTGGCCGTGGAACTCTGAACGCACTCGGGATATCGGGCCGTGCTGAGAAACAGCAGAACGGCAAGAAGAAAGTGCGCGCCAATGATCATCAATTTGGACAAGCGCTTGCTCATAACATATCACCGCTTATTTTATTTTGAGGAACACCCCGGAGAAGCTGCCCGCGAAGAAAGAGACTGTCGTCGGGCTCGATGAAAACCTGCATCGCTCCTTGCCCCGATTGAAAAGCATCTCGCAGAAGAGGAATAGCCACATTCCTTGCCAACAGCCTTCCGGGGGTCGTTCTGATTCGCCTTTTCTTACCAGGGATTCTTGTTATAGTATCTTTGGGTATCTATCTGCAGTTCTTTGAGGTACCCAAGGAATTGCGTCCCGGTCATCGGAAGCAGGAAAAGGCTGTCCTTTTTACAGTCAGCTATGAAACCCGGATCTTTCAGCACCTTCTGCAGCAAATCATCCAGCTTGTCGGCAACATCCTTATCAATTTTTGCGGGCGCCACGAAACCGCGAGCTGCCGTCATAAGAACCTTGTAACCCTGCTCTATGCCCGTTTTCACGTCCATCACCAGATCCGATCGCGTTTCGTCCAGGATGGCGATAATTCGGGCGTCGCCCGCCTTGTGCTGACCGTGCATTTGGGAGAGATTCATGAAACTGACGTCCACGTGCCCCCCGAGGATGGCCGCCTTCTGCTCCGTTGAACCTTTGGTGGGCATCATATTGAACGTCACTCCGGCAATTTCTTCAAACTTTCTCATAGCCACGAAATCATCGGAACCAATGCCGTTGACGGTGGCTGTAAGCGTTTTCTCCTTCGCCGCCTTGACCAACTCATCGAGGCTGGTAATTGAACTGTTTTTGGGAACGACTACGATCTCGGGGTCCTGACCGACATTGCCCATGACGTGGAAACTGTCCAGAGTGTACTTGGCGCGCTTGGAAACGATATGGGCAACAACCTGCGTCGTAAAAACCATGCCGATCGTGTAGCCATCGGCCTTTGCGCGCGCAATTTCCTCGAAGCCCTTCTGCCCGCCGGACCCGCTGACGTTTTTAACGACGAAATCTGCCTCGGGCCAGTAATTCTTCGCTGCCTTGATGAATATCCGTGCGGTGGCGTCGGTTGAACCTCCTGCCGCCGAGGGAACGATGATGGTAATGGCTCGGGAAGGATACTTCGCCTGAACTTGCAACGGTAAAGCAATTAAAACGATCATTACAATAAAAATGATTCTTCTCATAACATCCTCCTTGATAAAGTTGTTGAGTTAGCGATCCGAGAGCAGGGCAGCGGCGCCTACTCCCCCTTCCGGTCGACATTGGCAATCACGCAGGCGGCATTGTCTGGCCTGATGCCGGTCAACAGGAATCCTCCAACAATCACCAAGCCGATGCCGACCATTATCGGCCCGGTGATAGGTTCTCCGAGAACAAGGTGTGCGCTCAGGACGGCCACGGCGGGGGAAAAGAGGAGAAAGGTGGCCGCAACGGATGCGCCCTCTATCTCAATTCCCTTGTAATACGCCGCCATCCTGACGCCGAAAAGGCAACCTCCCAGCACGACAAGCACCGGAGCATTCAACAGGCTGGGCAGCGAGGCCCCGAGAAAGGGCATCAGGATTCCCAGCGACAACGAGCCAAAGACAAGCCGGCCGAAGGTTACCAGCGTCACGGACATGCTCTTCATGGTTTTCCGAGCGTGGATATTGCTGTAGGCAAATCCGACCATGGCGAACGTCACGAGAAGATCGCCCCTGTTGAAAGGAGCATAGGTGTTTCTGAGATGGATGGAACAGACTCCTGCCACCATAAACGCTGAGGACAGGATAAACCGCTTCGATATCGGTTCTTTGAGAATCAAGAAGGCCAAAAAGCTGGTCATGGGAGCTACAAGCGTCAGCAGAAGGCTCACATTCGTCACACTCGAAAGAGAGAGTCCCTTGATCTGGAAAAAAAGTCCTATTCCCGAGCCAAACACGCCGATAATGAAGAGGTCCTTGATATTGTCCTTCCGGAATACACTGCGAATTCGATCATCGCCTTTCAGCATGACAACTGCCGCCAGGACGGCCATGGCAATGACGATCCGCATTACCGTATATGCCGCAGGATCTACACCGCGACTGACGGCAGACTTGTCAACGACGTGCAGAATGCCGTAGGAAAGAGCCGCCGTGGCGAGGAAAAAGAAACCGCGATAACTCATAGACACCCATGTAATTCAGCGTGATAAACGGGGGCGCTGCAGTGCGCCGACACGCCCTCATGCGAGCATGTTTTGTGCCAAACAGGTTTTTCGATAAAGAATGTTCGTATCTTCTTAATATTGATGTGAACATACGACATGAAAGATTATTTTAGCGACGAGGCATGAAGTTCCACTGTGCCATATGGCACAGTGTCTATGGAATATTGCGCCTAATGGCGCAACTGTTTCGTCGCAGTTATATAAGAAGAGCTTCAAGATAATGAATGATGAACGTAGAAAAGACAAGGATATGCTGACAAAAGGATATGATGACAGACTATGATTCCGTTGCCGCCGCCGCCGCATTTTTCTGCAGCCGCCCGCAAGGAAAAAGAATTAAGTGAAGTTCACATATCGGATTCTTCCGATTTGTGTATCTCCTCTTTCGACCGCCTTCGAAGAAGCGAAATGGATTTGTTCATTCTCCCATACCGCGCCACGCCGACAGCTCCGGTGACGATTCCCGTTGGGATGCACGCTAATCCTACTGCCCAGAACCAGCTTTCCGTCGAGAAATGAATGATCGTAACGCCGGCGATCACCAACGCCACTGCCGAGCGAAGATACGCCAGAAGGGTTCTTTCGTTCGCCAGCAGCGTCCGATCAACGGCAAGTTCGTCCCGCAGGATAAGATTGTGGCTGTCGAACCTCGAATAGGGCGAATGTTTCATGGCATCTTCTTCATATAAGCCGGTCTTTGAATTCTTTACGACCCTCCGGCAGTTACAATCCTCGTTATGCTGCTGTCCTCGATGTTTTCTTGTTGAAAAAGACTTTTAATGTTTTAAGAGCTCTCTACCTAGATCATGGCTGCTTTCTTCATTAAGGATTTGAGGCGAATGATCTATCCCAAGTGTCAGCTATCATCATCGTTTGCAGGAAAATGTATCATCTTAGTGTTGACGATACAAGATATTATCGAGTTATGGTCAACAGTTGTGTATGGAGAAGCCAGGCGGCATCCGTTATGATCCGGGTACATAGGCAACATTTTATTCCAGGCACACAGGCGACACTTTTCTTCGGGTCTTTGGATTGCCGCATTCAACAATGGTCTGCCGTATGGGAACCCGCCTGATCACATCCTCTATCTTCATGGTTCTTTCAACGAACCTTCCAACGAACAAATCACGGAAATACACATCGTGCATACCATCCTCCACTTCTTCGAAGTCAATGTATTCTTCCGCAAGCGTGACACTCGCCTGGAGCCAGCGTGCCTTCCACCGTATGCCGGAGTTCCGTGACGCCCGCCGTACTTCGAAATGGTATGGATAATCATAATGCTTGAGTCTCTTCGGCATGGTTCTGACAGAAGGAACATACAATGAGTGAGGCGTATTCTGACCGAATTTCATCAACAAATCGAGGGCTGCCGGTCAATTGTCCCCGCTGGAGCGATTGCCGGATCAGTTCCCATTCGCCCGCAGGAACGGAATCTCTCACCCACGTCATATATCGTTCCCCACATCTTTCCTTACTGTCGGCTTGGCTACGGCAGCAAGGATCGGCATCCACTAATAAACGAATCTGTCCCCTTTTTACGTTGCTATTTTCCCCATGTCAGCAACGAAGATTTGACCCCCGATTCCTCCAAAAGGCTGTCCAGAGGGTTTTCAGGCGCCTTTGACATGCTTCTGAACCCGCCTATATTTTCTATTGACAATAAAATAAGATAAGTTATAGTTTTGCATCGCTTTTTCGTGACCTGCCCCCGAAACATGTACCACATATTAAGTTAGGATTCTCGCATTTCGTGTTTTTCAATGCAGCCATGCCTCCGGCGCTGGAGGACGATACTTTAATGAACTGTGCGGCCTGAATGTATTGTATTCCATCCGCCACTGCTCAATGAGGACCTGCGCCTCCTTCAAGGAATAGAAAATCTCCCCGTTAAGCTTTTCGTCCCGGAACTTGCCGTTGAAGCTTTCATTATAGCCGTTTTCCCAAGGACTGCCCGGTTCAATAAAGAGCGTCTGGACGCCGATCCGTTTAAGCCATCGGCGAACAACCTTGGCCGTGAACTCGGAGCCGTTGTCCGAGCGGACATGCTCCGGAGGACCATGCTTGACAAAAAGTTCAGCAAGGCAACTCAGGACATCATCCGATTGAAGCCGTCGTTCTACGAGCATAGCCAGGCACTCCCGGCTATGCTCGTCAATCACCGTCAAAATCTTGATGGGCCGCCCGTCATGGGTGCGATCCGACACAAAATCATAGGACCAGACATGGTTCCGATGGGTCGGTCGCAGACGAACGCAAGAACCATCATTAAACCAGAGACGCCCCCGTTTCGGTTGCTTCTTGGGAACCTTGAGTCCCTCCTCCCGCTTGTGGTTAACTCGAAAACCATCCCGCTGTAAAAGAGCTGTAATCCGACGATATCCATACCGGCCATGCTTGCCGGCCAGCCGAATAATCGCCGCTCTTAAACACTCCTCGTCGTCCCTGACAATGGGACTAACTCTCTGCGTTGATCGCGGTTGACCGATCACCCGACAGACACGCCGCTCGGAAACGTTCAGCTTTCCCTTGACGTGTTCCACGCAGCGCTTACGTCTGTCGGGGCTTAATAGTTTCCCTCAAGCGCCTCCTTTAGAATCAGCTTGTCCAAAGTCAGCTCCGCTACCGCTTTCTTGAGGCGACCGTTCTCCCGCTCCAGGTCCTTGAGCCGCTTCACTTGGACGGTCTTCATCCCACCGTATTCTTTCCGCCAGCGATAGTAGGTCTGCTCCGTTACCCCCATGTCCCGGGAAGCCTGCGCTACCCTCATGCCCTGGGATAGCTTCACTTCCGCTTCTCGCAACAACCCGATAATCTGTTCCGCCGTCAATCGCTTCCGACTCATCCCGCCCTCCTTACTCGCAATCCAAGTTTATGCCGAAATCCTAACATAAAAACTGGACCACTTTTGGGGGGGCAGGTCACTCAGCATCGAGCAAATCATTAATCTTGACGATAGACTTGTTTATGGACTATATTTAGTCATATTTGAGAAGTGGAGGTACTCCAATGAGACTGTCCAGCCAGATCAAGCCCATCAGTTACCTCAAGGCCCATGCCGCCGAAATTGTAAGGAATCTGGGCGAACAGCGACAGACGCTGGTTATCACCCAGAATGGCGAAGCCAAGGTGGTCATACAGGACATCGATAGCTACGAGCAAACCCAGGAAACAATGGCTCTCCTGAAAATCCTGGCGCTCGGGATGCATCAGATTGAGGAAGGCAATGTCCTGTCTGCAGAAGATGTGATTAAACGTCTGCGCGCACGGCGGGAGGGCGACTGATGCCGTTCGCGGTTTTGCTAACCAATGATGCAGCACGTGATCTCGAAGAGCTTTATAACTACATCGCTCTGCATGATGCGCCTCAAAAAGCGGACTACGTATTGGAGCAAATCGAGAAAGCCTTCTCCGGGTTGTCTGAATTCCCAGAGCGGGGCGCCTATCCTAAAGAACTGGCGGCGTTAGGGATTCGTGAATACCGCGAGATCTTCTTCAAACCCTACCGTATCATTTACCGAATCATGGATAAGGACGTCTACGTTCTGCTGATTGTCGATGGCCGTAGCGATATGCAGACGCTGCTGCTACGGCGATTATTACATGCGTGATGCTGGATTGGTTAAGGTGGGCGTTTCTGGGCGGCTGTGAACGAAAAAGGAATTTGAGCGATTATATCCGAACCACGGCATCCACCGGATCGGCCATAAAGCCGGCCTCCCGGTGACGCCAAACGTGTGTGCCAGGCATGGCACGTAACTAGCGAGGTGCAAGTCCTCGCGCCAGGTAATCGCAGAGCCGAAGGATAGGAGAAGGGCAAGGGCGTCGTCGCGAGGCGGGGTCTGGAGGAAGCCCAATCCAAAGATGCGGGACGACGAACAGAAACCGGATGCGAGGCGTGGCGCATCCGGGACGAGCGGGCACGTGACTGCGAAGTCCTCCATCTGCAAAGGGATGTGCTTTATAAATCCGGCGTTTGCGCATCGACAGTTGCGTGCCTTACCCTGGGAGATCTGCATGGCGTCTGTGGTGAAGGTATGGTTGAGATATTGCGGCGCCGACGGGAAACCAGCCGGTAAACGGAGAAGACAAAGATCGACCTGAAGCCCCCCATTGGACTGAGATGCCGGCAACGGTATCTGATCGCCATACAGAAGTCAGCAGAGGGCATAGTAGGAGGAGTGAAACAGACATTAAACTTTGGAAGCACGGACGAACTAGGCGCCCGCCCTGCAATCGAAAGAGCAGGAGGCGGAAACTCTCGTCCTAAACGGAAAGAG
>JAFGGB010000030.1 GCA_016930775.1 Deltaproteobacteria bacterium | reverse complement strand
GAGAACCTGCTTCCGGGCGGGAATGTAGTCAACGCCGTCGTACAGACGATGGGCCGGAGTCGGCTGATCGTCCGACGCCTTGATGACTTCCCGTTCAAGTTTTCGACCGTAGATTAAATAAAAGATTAAGTAGATCAAAAGACCGATGCTGATGATTACCGCTGTCATGGTCTACCTCCCGTCCCAATAATGGGTTGATCATTGCGCCATCTACGGACGCAATGAGCGGCATGGACCGGCAACAGGACACAAAAACCGCCGGTTCAAGTAAACGTCCTGCCGGAAAGGCTGTAAAGCAGTTTCCCCGAAAGGTCGTTTTTCGGGGTTGAATGGAGGCTCTTTGCAATTAGACGGCGTCTTGAAATCATGCCGACAAATGACTTTTCACGCGGTTTCTTAAATGTTGCAGGCGAGCGTCGAAATTTTGTTTGACTAGGCGGCGGTCTCGTGGAAATCGCTCCGGGGAATTCTCACGGAAACCTTCGTGCCCTTGCCGCAGGCGCTCTCGATGACAATGCCGCATCCAGCTCCATAGAGATACCGCAAACGACGATCTATATTTTTCAGCGCGATGCCTAAGCCCTCGGAGCGGCCGTCATCACCTTGAAATATTTTTTTCACGGTTTCTGGAGACATCCCTATGCCGTCGTCCTCGATCGAAACCTCCAGGATTCCATTTTCCTCGGCTGTTGCAATTTTCACGACGCCTCCCCCCTCCTTCGGCGCCAAGCCGTGCCTGATGGCATTTTCCACAAGAGGTTGAAGCGTCAAGTGCGGCAGATGCCATTGTTCATCCGTATGATTAAGACTGTAGCGTATCGCTATACGATCGCCGAAACGGGCTTCTTCGATCCGAAGGTACGACATTATATTCTCTAGCTCTTTGTCCAGAGTGACAAAGTCCCCCTTTCCATTCCGGAGGGTTGCTCTAAAAAAGGCGCCTAGATGAACGAGGAGTTCCCGTGCCTTTTCGCTGTCTGTACGGATAAAAGAAACGATCGTATTTAGAGAGTTGAAGAGAAAGTGAGGATTGATCTGAGCTTGGAGCGCTTTGATTTCCGCCTTGTCTACAAGACGGGATTGTTGCTGTATCTCCTCCAACTCCAACTGTATCGAAAAGAGCTTCGACAGACCAACCGCCATTTCTATGTCCAGTTTGCTTATGTTGTTCGGCTCGGCCCTGAAGAACTTCAAGGTTCCCAAAAGCTCCTTTTGTTTTGTCAGGGGCATGATGATCCCGCTGGCCAAGGGACATTCAAGAAAAGAACAGCCTATTTCCGACCTCTTGCGCAGAATTTTGTGACGACCGCTTCGAATGACTTCCTGTGTGGACATGGTCAGATGAGGATCGCCGACGCGATGATGATCCGCTCCCATACCTCTGTATGCCAGCGTCCGAGTGCGGTCGGTGATTGCCACGGCGGCATAATTCATCATCTTATAAATGATATCGACTGTTTTCGATGCCGAGACGTCGTTCAATCCTGTTCTGAGGTATCCCACGGTCTGAGTGGCGATATGCAGCGCTTTCTGTGCCTGGACGGCCCCTATTTTTTCCTCGCTTTTCAGGATGAGCTTAATGATGGCAATGATGATAGATGTGCCGATCGAATTGACGAGCACCATCGGAAAAATGATCAGTTTAACGAGAATGAATGCCTGGGCGAAGGGCTTCGAAAGGACCAGGACCAGCAGCATGTGGTACATTTCACCGCAGGCGCAAACGAAAAAACCGGTTCTCCAGTCCAAACGGTCGAGCTTGAAATAATGAATGGCGGCGCCGGCCATTGCCCCTTCAGTAATTGTCGCCAATGCGCACGGTATGACGGAAAAGCCTCCGAGGAACAACCGGTACAAACCGGCGATCAAACCGGCGCCGAGACCCACGAGAGGACCTCCCAGTATGCCCGCCGTTATGACGGCCATTGCCCGGAGGTTCGGATAGGCATCCACGGGGGACCAGTAGAGGGCGTAATTGCCGACAATTCCGAAGAGCCCGAACACTCCTGCTATGACCAATCGCTCTATTGTCGTCGTCCGGGCCGTGACGACTCTCCTGAACGGCTTGACCTGCATGAGTATGAAGCATCCGACGACAATCAGCCCGAATCTCTGAAAGAGCAGCCCCAGAAGTTGCACCACATCCATACGCTACGCTGTCCGATCTGCTTAAAAGGAAAGTATTTCTCTCAGATCACCGACGCGCCGCCTGCTCACGGGAATCTCCGAAGACCGGTCATCGTCCATGGTTATCTGATATGTTCCGTTGATAACGGGAACGATCTCCCGAACATGCTTAAGATTTACAAGAAAACTCCGGTGAACCCGGAAAAAATTCTCATTGAGCAGCCTGCGTTCAAGTTCATTCAGCGTGGCGGGAGCGTTAAAAAAGCGTTCTTTCGTAACCACCGCGACGCTGCCCTCCGAGGCCTCGCAAAAAAGGACATCTTCCGGCTGGAGAAAGAGGATTTTACCGCGATCGATAACCGAGACTCGGACAAACCCCCGGGGCGGCGCCAGAGATCGGAGTTGATCCACCACTTGTCCGAGGTCTCGAAAATTACTGTCAGAAGAACGCCGAGCCCTGATTCGCAGGACAGTTTCCTCTAACCGTTCCTGTTCTATGGGTTTGAGAATATAATCGACGGCTCTAACATCAAAGGCCTCCAAGGTGTATTCGTCATAGGCCGTTGCAAAGACAATATGCGGCGGTTTTGGAAGGTGCATGGTTTTCCGGGCAAGATCGAAGGCGTTCATGCCTGGCATCTTTATGTCCAGAAAGATTACATCGGGCGACAACCTAATAATTTCCGAGAAAGCGGATGTTCCGTCGTGAGCGCATCCGACTACATCGATTCTCTCTATGTTTCCGAGAAGATAAGAAAGTTCTGTGCAGGCGGGAATTTCATCATCGATGATCAGTGCACGAAGCGTCACGTTGTCTCTCGGCATGGCCTTTTGATCGCAGTCACGTTACCATCGGAATCCACTTTTTACAAGAAGCTGTTCTAGATTGATCCCGACCCTGCAACGAATCTCAAACCTAGGAAATACGGACACATGAATCGCTCCGCATTTAATTCGTTCGCAAAGCCGCAGGCGCACTACTTCAAAAGGGGCAGATGACCGAAAGCGGCGCAAGCGGTGATGCTAACGGCAACGATAAATTGACCGTGAATACGATAAACGCTCTTGCTGATATAGCGGGGCGTTGCGCGGATATAGAGGATCAAGCCTGCTATGCTCTGCCAGGCTACCAGAAAGAGGGCTATTTTAAGGAAAAGGTTGACAGGTGCATCCGTCAGGAAGCAATGAAGATAGACGCCGCCGACGGAGATCAGGCCCAGGAGGGGATGAAGCTTCGTCAACAGAACGACGAGACGATGAGAGGTTGTTTTAATCAGGGCGCTTCCGGAAAGAGTGCGACGGTCGAGACTCTCCCAGAGAGACTCTTTTCTGAGGCCCATCTTGAGAAGTGACTGCCCGTTGATCAGGATCAGGACCAGAGCGCTCGCCGCGCCCAGAAATTCTCCTGCCTCATGGAACGTGCCGTTGATCGACCCGGCGCCTCCCGGTGCGGTCATCAGGAGAAACATGGAATAGATCGCCGCGCCGAGAACGCAAAAAACCGCGATGATGAGCTTCCAATGCTTTTTCATCATACACGCCAGCCATCGACAGGGATGAACAGCGAATCGACCCCTCTGCCGGTCAATCGCACTGCAGATTCGTGAACTCCTCCGTGATGCGAAAATCGTACTCGGGATATTCGTAGAGCGGCATTCTCGGCTCCGTTTCCCCAATGGAATAGCCGTACACATCCTTGTACTCCACGACATACTCTCCTATGTCTTCGAGTTGCCGCAGATACTCGCCGATGGACTTCGACTCTATAATTACGACCTTGCCCATCTTTTCGGTAATCGGACTGTGCGCGCGAGTGACGTCATGACTGAACTCCAGGATTCTACGGCCGTACCGGGTGATTCCGATCATGCGGAAGGTCAGGCTTTTGCCTACGCCGGGAAGATTAATTACGTTCCTGTCCGTGGCCAGGAACGGCAGGTTGGCGGATTTTCTCAAGGCGTCTATATTTTCAACAATCTTTTCCGCCTCCAGGGGAAACGCCTTCAACGTTTCATAGTGCTCCAGAGGAATCTTCCCGACGACCCTTTCCTCCATCTGTTCCTGGAGGCATCGGGCGTTGGGCGTGAAATTATGGAAATTCTCGCGGTATCCCTTCACCGTGAAGGTGTAGTAGGTTAGAACGCCGATGTCGTTCAACACGTTTCGGAGCTTCGCCGTATGGCCCCTGCGTGAAGCCGCCACGGTGAAAACGAGCTGATTCGTCACGATCCAGCCCGCCGAGAGGAGCCGTTTCACCGCTTCCCGGGCCTCGGGCGTCACTTCCATGGGCGATGCAAAATGAGTCTGTATGACGAATTGCTTGACACCGATCTTCGAAGCCTTGCCCTTGAAGTCGGCAAGAGTTTTCGTCAGCTCCGGAGTGATTCGCTGAGGCAGGTAAACGGGCAGCCGCGTGCCGAGCCGGACGCGCAGCAGCTCGGCGTATTTCTCTCCATCCTTGCGTTTCTTGTTAGCGTTCTTCTTGTTCAGGGCCATCGTATAGACGGCATCGAGAATCTGCTGCAGAGACGCGTTGGAACTCATCAGGGCATCGCCGCCGCTGATGAGGATGTCCCGGATCTGTGAATCCTTCTCGAAATAGTCCATCAGCCTGCCGAGCCGTTGCGGCCATGTTTCATTGGGCGCCAGCTTTTCGAAGTTGAAGTTGAAGACTCCCCGCTGAAAATCGTACATCCGCTGGCAGACGCTGCAGAGACCTCCGCAGGCGCGACCCATCGTATCGGGTATGAAGATCGCCACGTCGGGATACCGCCTGTGTATGTTGTGGGCCGAAGGCAAAAGCCAACCGGCTGCATTCGGTTTGCCCGGTTCCACCTTGTCTTCTTTTTCCCAAGCGACGATATGGCCGAACTCTTCGACGAGCTGCCTGCTGTAGATTATGTAGTCGCGGATTGCCAGGTCCGCCTCTATGGCAAAATAGGGACCGCTGACGTGGAGCAGCGACAAGTAATAGGGATTGACAAAGAAGGGGATGCCCGCCTTCTCGGCATCGCGAAGAACGGCCATTGTATCGGGATCAAGCGAGAAATCGAGCATCTCGTTGAGGAGATCGGCGGAACGGATGGCGAATCGAAGATGAAAGGAACTGTCCTGCCACCATTCCAGTGCGCGCAGGAACTTCTGTTCCCGGGGCATGCCCGGCGCAAAGGTGAATGTAGTATCTTTTATCTCGCCGCTGTCGATCTTGTTGATGATAATATTGAGGAGTCTGTTGCAGTTCTTCTGACGGAGCCATACGATTCGCGGATCGAGACCGGAGGGATAGCGATTCATCCATTGCTCGACCTTCTTGCGCGACGGTATGGCCCTCTTGTCCTTCCCTGAGAACTGGCGGAAAAGATAAATCATGTCTTCGAAAAAGAAAGGCTTCGCGCCGCCCGTGCCGTTCGTTACGGCAAGCCAGATCTGCTTAAAGGGGTTGGTAACGACCGGCGCTCCGCGCAGGTTGAGATCGACGAACTCCCTTCCTGCGTTGTCTATGTAATCAAGGATGCGTATGGCTGCATAATCGCTCCAGGACAGTTCGAGGAATGTCTCGTGATTCGCCGCCTCGCCGCGGTAATATTTCATAGCCGCCGGCCGATCCTGCAATTCTTTCAGAACCCAGCTCCGTATGCCAAGGTTTGCCTCGGTGGCATCCTTTGAATTGAGCATGATCATTTTCAGCTTGGGATTTTCTTTCAGCAGTTGCTCCAGCAATTTGTGGGACTTCACGCTGATAGCAACCTTGTCGAGCTCTTCGTACATCCTTGCAACGCCTCCTATTCCTAATTCTTCGCCGTTTCTGACCGGTGGACCATCTCCACCGCCCAGCATCCCTTAAATGACCTGCCTTGCTTCACTTTCATGTGCTGTTGTGAAACGGGTGGCGGGCACTATACCACGTTCTTATTGCATAATCCACGGCATACTCGATTATGGAGAATCAGGCAGGGGTTGGCGGAAACGAACGGTTAACGAATGAAACCTCTGGGGGCGGAATCTTCCATACCCCTACATTCCGCGGGGGCTCTTTCATGACCGATGGACCGCACACGCAGCGAGCGCGATTGACGCACTGTTGGAAAGTGCGGTCCCGCCAAATCGAACAATCAAATATTCTCTGAAGACCCCATCTGCGTTGCGCTCAAGACAATCTTTTCAGCGGTCCTGCGGGAGGTTTTCAGAGATTGTTCCAGAATGCGGGCCGATTCGTTTTTCTCATAGAGAGTTTCCGGTTCATGGGTCCAGCCGCCGGCAAGCAGTTCTGCTTCCCTCTTCAAGGACCGGTAGACATAGGCGCCGATAAGTGGAGCGAGGATACGGGTTATCAACCCGAAGGTTTCGTAGAGATCGCGCAGAAGGGCATCCATTTTTTGCTCCATCCGTGCATCACGGCCGTACCACTTTTTCATTGCCCAGACGGCGCCGGCGTACATTGTACGGAGGGGCCTCACTTCCCAGACAAAGCGATCGCGGATTCGCTTGTTCGGATGATCTTTGTAACGTTGCCACCCCTTCAAAAACGTTGCGGTCAAGCGGGCGACGCTGGGGCCATTGATTTCAAAATCCCTCTGAAAGGCTTCCAGTATATACTGTTCTTCCCGGTTGTCGGCGATATGTTTGTGGCGGTAATTGAAACGATATTGCCCATGGGTGTCGGCGGGGGGCATGTCTGTCTGCGGGATCAGGGTTCCCGCTTTCTTGTGCTGCTCGTAGAGCGGTGTTCCCGGAATCGGCGTATAGAGCATGAATTGGTGAAAGTCCGTGTCATGGCTTACGGCATAATCTATAACGTCATCGATATTCTCGGGCCGGTGCGTTTCGAGCCCGATGATCGATGAACCGAGAACCCGAATCCCATGGGACTGCAACTCCTTCACCAGTGATTTTGTGTCGATTCCCCTGAGCTTTTCATAGCCGCTTTCTTCGCCTTCAAGGCCCATCCACACCCAGGAAACGCCTAATCCCACCAGCTGGTCGATCCTGTAGGACTGAAGGACCCCTGCGGAGCTGAAGATGAACAAGGCCCAGCTCTTGCCGTGCTGCTCCATCAATTCGAGCAATCTCAGGGCCCGCTTTCGATGGACAAGAAAATTCTCGTCCATGACAAAGAATGACCTGACCTTCAGTTTCTTCTCAATCCGGCACATTACATCGAAGAGATCGTCGCCGGTTTCATAAAAATTGAAAAACTTGCCCTTGCCGCCGAAGAGAGCGGAGGTTGAACAAAAATTACAGCCCACGGGACAGCCGACGGAGGGGATAAGCATTGCCGCCGTATTGCCCGGCCGGAGAGGAAGTTTGATGCCCAGTATGCGGGCGCCGAAGCCGGAGTGCACCATGGGATGGCGGATCGGAGCATCCACATCCTGGCCGAGATAGCGGCGGAACCATCGGATGCCCTCGCCCTTGCAAACATAATCCGCATCGATCATATCGTGAATGTTCTCCACGTTGGCCACATGGCCGCCCACAACGATTGTCGCCCGGGGCTGGCAGCGGCGGACGAGTTCGCACATTTTACGGACCTTCCCGATATTGGGGATAATAGAGCTGATGCCAACGATATCGTAGGAGTTGGTGCGGAGTTCTTCGATAAAGCGATCGAGGGTCGGAAAATCGATGAGCGTGCAGGGCGCGTCGATGTTCGATTGTATCATCATCAATCCGAAGGAGCGATGAAACATGCGGAGCGAAAAAGGTCCCTGAACCCGCGTAACCTGATTGTGATAGAGCTCCATGGGATTGATCGTTCGACTGCCGTATTCATCGTCCTGTGCATAGGGTCCAAAGACGCCGGATAAAAGCACCCGGGCGCGGGTTCCCTTGGAGTGTTGGGCTTGCATCGTTGTCATTTCCTGTTTCCTCGATTTCAGAATTGCTGTTGCGCTATAGTCTCTTTTATAATGGTGAATGTAAAAAAGATAGGCAATATCGAGGTTTTACAAAAGTATTACATTCGGCGCCGTCGGGTATGCCATCTCCTCGCAACTTTTACTTTTCAGATCCAAAGGTCGTCGCGAGACGAAGGCGGCGCCGCAAGCCTATGTTGACAGCAACTATGGCGTGCTGTAGTAATTTGACTATGATCGACCGGACAAAATGGTTTTTCCACCCTGCTGCAATTTTTGTTTTTTCTATCGTTGCATTGGCAGCGTCTCTCGTTTTGTATATCTATTGGTATATAGAGGTCAGCTCTGGACTAAAAGCGGTTATATATAAATTTAATCTTGACTCGCGGGAAATCTTTGCCCCCCAGACGTGGCTTGTGATTCTCGTACTATCCATTCTTGTCGGAATTATCCTGGCGGGAACATTCATTATTTTTGTATTTTATCAAAAGAGCATTCAGCTGTACCGAATGCAGCGGAACTTCATCAACAACTTCACTCACGAACTCAAAACGCCGGTCACTTCACTGAATCTGTACCTGGAAACCTTTTTACGGCACGAACTGTCCCGTGAAGACCAGATTAAATATCTCCGGTTCATGATCCAGGATGTCAAGCGCCTCGCCGACAACACAAACAGAATCCTGAATCTTGCCAGGATAGAAAGCAAAAGTTTCTCTGGCGAATTTGTCCTGTCGGACCTGGTCGATGTCGTTGAACGTTTCTGCACCGACAATGCCCACCTTTTCCCCGGCTGTGACATTAAAATTCACAATTCCTCGGGCCGTTCCTTCTTCTATGGGATCAATCCCTCGCTGTTTGAAATGCTCGTCATGAATCTGCTGAAGAATGCCGTTGCCTACAACCGGTCGGACGTTCCGAGAGTCGATATTGATTTCACGCAGCAAGGGCGGAAACTGCATATCTCCTTTAAAGACAACGGCATCGGAATCGACAGGAGGCATCTAAAAAAGATTTTCAAGAAATTTTATCAAGTCGGCCGGTCGGACAATATGACGGCCCGAGGCAGCGGCATCGGTCTTTACCTTGTAGAAAGCATAGCAAGGATTCACAAAGGCGCAGTGATCGCCGGAGGCGGTGGCGCGGGAGGCGGATCGACCTTTACGCTAATACTTCCTCTCAAGCGTCAACTGCAATCCAAGGAAGCAAGACATGAACCGTCCCGATAAAAACCGAATTCTCATTATTGAGGACGATATTCACATAGCGGAAGGCATGAAATTGAATCTTTCCCTGCAGGGCCACGAAGCATTCATCGCTTCCGACGGCATCGCCGGCCTGCGCCTCTGGAAAGACTTGAAGCCGGACCTCATTGTTCTTGACATCATGCTCCCTCACATCGACGGCATCTCAGTGCTCCAGAGCATCCGCCTGGAGGACGAACGGCTCCCCGTCCTCATCGTTTCCGCAAAGGGAGATCCCGACGACCGAATCAGGGGCCTCAGTTGCGGCGTCGACGATTACCTGGCCAAACCCTTCAACCTCGATGAATTTCTGCTGCGGGTGGAACGTTTGCTCAAGAAAGTCTCCTGGTACCGCGATACCGGCGTTCTCTCACCCGATGTTGCCGGCGTTCCGGACACAACATACTCTTTCGGCGGCAATCTGGTCGATTTTCAAAAATCGACAGCCTTTTGCAAAACCGGCACAGTCATCCTGACGGAACAGGAACTGAAGCTGTTGAAGCTCTTCATAGCGAATCGGGGGAAGCCGCTGTCGCGCCGTAAGTTATTGGAGATATGCTGGGGATACACAAGAGGAACCACATCAAGGACCCTGGACAATTTCATCGTCCGATTCCGGAAATATTTTGAAGACAACCCTCAAAAACCGATGTATTTCAAGAGTCTCCGCTCCGTCGGATATATCTTCGACCATGATGAATCCTGAAAGGTCGCAGTGCAGGTTCGTCGATCTTTATGTTGATTCCCGAGAATTTCTTTATAATTGACAGGATTCTTATATTTAATTACAAGTAGATTATAGCTCTTTTACGTTCCTGTTCATCCCCTGTGCATTCGTGACTAAAAAATGTGGGTCTGGCGGCAGGGCTTGAACTTTTGCCGGATGCCGTACATGTCGTATGCATCCTGCTGCGAAGGGAGGACGATTATGAGGAAGATAGTATCGGTAGTCGGTGTTCTATCGTTGGTTATGGGTCTTGCCTGCACTTCCGCCGCCGAGCCTTTTGATGAAACGGCGCTTTATAAGGCGGCGAAGGAAGAAAGACAGGTCAATATCTATTCCTATTCTTCGAGGGTCTTTAAATTCGGCAAGACCTTCGAAGCGAAATATCCAGGAATCAAGGTGAACGGCTTCGACATGGATTCCCCGGAAATCGTAACCAAGGTGCTGGCAGAGCAGGCCGCGAAGAATTACGTTGCAGACGTCATCTTCCTTAAAGATCCATCGACAGTAGTCAATGAACTCTATAACAAAAAACTCGTCTTCAACTATGTTCCGTCGGATCTGGAAAATCTCATCCCTGCCCATTACAAGGAACCTCTGCTGGTTCATCATGCAAGTGTCGACGCCATCATATACAACAATGAAAAGATGGCGGCGCCCCCTATAAAATCCCTCTGGGACATGACGATGAAAGAATGGAAGGGCCGCGTGATCTTCCCGGATCCGCAGAAGCTTTCCGAATACATTGAGGTTTTAGCGACGATCGTTCAACATTCCGATGAGATGGCGGCGGACTACAAAAGAGTTTTCGGACAGCCGATCAAACTGAGTCCGGGAGTTAAAAACGCAGGCTATGAATGGATACTGAGGCTGTTGAACAACGACGCTATTATATTGGGTTCCACCAACGACATTGCTAAAGCCGTCGGTCTCTCCGATCAGGCGCAGCCGCCCGTGGGATTCACGGCATACTCTCGTCTTAGAGATAAAGAGAAGAATCCGAAACTGAAGTTCGAGATCATGCTTGACGTCCAGCCGGCGATGGGCGTTTCAACGGATGTTATTGTAGCGATCGTGAACAAGGCTTCGCATCCCAATGCGGCGAAACTGTTGATCCGCTGGATGATGGGCGACGAGAAGGGCGGGCAAGGTTACGAGCCCTACTTTGTTTTCGGAAATTTCCCTGTGAGAAAAGACGTTTCTGCGCCGGAAGGATCGAAAAATCTGTCTGACCTCAATCTCTGGAAGTCAGACCCGGACTATGTCTGGAAACATGGTCAAGAGGTCCTGGACTTCTGGGTGGCTCATCTGAAGTAATAAAGGCGCCTGGAGGAGGGTCTCCTCCTCCAGGCCTCCATCCATGGGCGGCTTATAGGCAGATTTATACACAATGCCCCCGTCGGCTGCCCGGTATGCGTTGACGCCGGCGCTCGGAATCAGGAAACGAAGAGATATCAAGATGTTCAGCCGGGCAAAAACTTACTTCAGGAAACCTCACATCGTTATTTCTCTGATTCTTCTTGTCATACTCCTCTTCATCGTAATAGTTCCTTTCGGCAAGATGGTTAAGGATTCCTTTGTATGGCAGTTCGCCGATGCGCGCTTGTCAAGGAATTCCCATCCCGGAGAACTCACGTTGTTCCATTGGAAGCGGGTTTTCGCGGGGCCCCTTACGCAAAATATTCTTATCAGGCCGCTGTACAACTCTATTTCCACCTCGCTGGGCGTTTCTGTCTTCGCAATGGTCATCGGCGCCTTCCTCGCGTGGCTTGTAGCAAGAACGGACCTGCCCTTTAAAAAAATAGTCGCTTCCGTGGCGGTTCTACCGTACGTCATTCCATCGTACATCCATGCCCTTGCCTGGCTGAACTTATTCAAGAACGACAGGATAGGCGGCGTTGCCGGCGTCTTTCAATATCTAACGGGCATCAGTCCCCCGGACTGGCTGTCCTATGGATATCTGCCCATCGTGGCGACACTGTCTCTTCATTATTTCCCCTTTACGTTTCTTCTTGTCTCGGCAGCCCTCTCAAGCATCGACTCCCGCCTCGAAGAGTCGGGAGAAATCCTCGGCGCCTCGCGGACATATATCTTGAGACGCATTACCTTCCCCCTGATATTGCCGGCCCTTCTTTCAAGTTTCATACTTACTTTTTCCAGGGTCCTGGGAACTTTCGGAACGCCCTATTTCCTGGGTACGCCGGTCCGGTATTACACCCTTTCGACTCAGATTTATTCCAACATCATTAACCGCATCCCGTCGGTAGGATACATCCTCGCCTTTGTCCTGATAGCCATTTCGTCGACGGTAATATTTGTAAATCAGCGAATGATCGGCAAAGGCAAAAGCTTCGTCACGATCGGAGGAAAAGGGTTCAGGATTAAGGATATGCCATTGGGATCGTTGAGATATCCCTTCCTGATCGCGATAATCGCTCTCTTCTGCGCGGCTGTGGTGCTTCCCTTCACTCTTATACTCTGGCAGACCTTCACATTGTATCCGGACGATTATTCAATACGACACTTGACGCTGCTTTTCTGGACAGGACATGCGAACACCGCTTTTGCCGAAGGCGAAGCCGGAATACTTAGGAATCCCGCGATAATCGGCGCCGCATGGAACAGCATCAAGCTTGCGCTGACGGCTTCACTCCTGGCGGGACTTCTGGGCATTTTCATAGGATACGCCGTAGTGAAAGGCAGGAACACAAGACTTGCCTTTTCAGTGGAACAACTGTCCTTTCTTCCCTACCTCGTTCCGGGCATTGCCTTCGGCGCCTTGTATCTTGCCCTGTTTTCACACAGAATCGGACCGTTGCCTGCCTTATACGGTACATTCTTTCTCATCGTTCTGGTCTGCGTAGCAAAGAATCTCCCCTTTACCGGCAGGGCGGGCATAACCTCCATGCTTCAAATAGGAAACGAATTGGAGGAAGCAGCCGAAACCCTCGGCGCGCGGTGGTCGATGCGTTTCAGAAAGATCATTCTCCCTCTCTCCCTCCAAGGCGCCATTTCAGGTTTCATTCTGGTTTTCATTACTGTCATGAGAGAGCTGTCGCTGATCATCCTTCTGGTTACGCCGGAAACGAGGACCCTTACGACAATGACCTTCCGATACCAGGAACAGGGCTACACCCAGTTTTCAAGCGCAATCAGCGTATTGATAATATTCATCGTTGTATGCGGCGAGGCGGTGTCGAAGAAACTTGAAAAACGGTCTCCGGCAAACCGATAGGCCCCGGCATTGACCGGCAGCCTTGACACGAAGAGACCCAAAATGAATGTCGGGTGAAGAGATATGGCGGCGCCCATTATTGAAGTTAGAAATCTGACGAAGGTTTTCGGAACCGTTGTTGCCGTGGATAATGTTTCCTTTTCAATGGAAGAGAAGGATTTTCTTGTCCTTCTGGGGCCTTCGGGATGCGGCAAAACCACCGTGCTCAGGATGATTGCCGGTCTCGAAATTCCAACGGCGGGAGAAATATACCTGAAAGGCAGGCTTGTTTATTCAGACGAAAAAGGAATTTTCGTCCCCGCCCGCGAAAGGGAAGTGGGTCTCGTTTTCCAGAGCTATGCATTATGGCCCCACATGACGGTCTCCGAAAACATCGCCTTCGGCCTCAAGGTGAAAGGAATGAAGGCGGCGGCGATTGAAGAAAAAACAGCTGCAATCACCGCCTACATGCAGCTTGACGGCTTGAGGAACCGTTATCCCCAGGAGATGAGCGGGGGACAGCAGCAGCGTGTCGCCCTGGCGAGAATGCTGGTAAGTCAGCCCGACATATTTCTTATGGACGAACCTCTTTCGAACCTGGATGCAAAACTGCGGCTCGAGATGAGGGCGGAAATAAAGAATCTTCATATTCAGACCGGCGCCACTACTGTGTACGTAACCCACGATCAGGTGGAAGGACAGACCATGGCAAGCCAGGTCGCCGTCATCAACAACGGCATCCTGGAACAGTTGTCCAGTCCGAAGACAATATATAAGAGACCGGCCAATCTCTTTGTAGCCGATTTCATAGGCAGTCCGGCCATCAATCTGATTGAGGGCGCGACCGGCGCAATCGATACCGAAGAGGGAACAACTGTTTCCCTGGAAAGGGATTTTTGGAAGGCGGCCACCCTTTACAAAAATATTCAGAGCGGGCGCGATATAATTGCGGCCATTCGGCCGGAAAATATAGCGGTCGTTCCAGAAGAGGGTTTCAACACAATTCCTGCGACGGTAAAAACTGTTCTTCCGTCGGGATCAGAGACGGTTCTCCGCGTTAATCAGGGAGATCTGACACTCAGCGTTCTCATGACCAGGGAGGTTGAGCTTTTCCCGGGACAGCACATAAACCTTTACCTGCCGCCGGAGCACCTTCTGCTCTTTGACAAGGCCACCGGTCAACTGCTCAACCTGCCGGAGAAAACGAACTGAGATGGATCGTTACGATGAATTTATCAAGGATTGCCGGGGGGCCGCGGCGGATTTTCTCCGTGTTCTCAAGAACCGCAGTCTGCCATTAGCGATCGTTCATCATAATGACGCAGACGGCATTGCTTCCGCCTCCGCCCTGACGTTTGTCTTCGATCGGCTTTCTCTGGAATGCCGGTTGCTGCCTTTGGAAAAAATCCATGAATCAATCCTGGAGAAAATCCACCAAGGGGAGCGACAGGTCCTGGTCTACGCCGACTTGGGGGGGCAGTCCTCTCATATAGTGGGCCGTTGTGCCGTTAACGATCCGCTGGTCATCATTCTGGATCATCATTTACCCGGAGGTCCTGTTCCCGCCAATGTCATTCACCTGAACCCCGAGACCTACGGCATAAGCGGAGACACGGAAGCTTCCGGGGCTTCCGTATCGGCTCTTTTCGGCATCGAACTTCTCAAGGAAGCTAACCGCTGGTCTCTTCGTGAAGAAGCCGTTGCAGCCGCTCTGGGGGTGCTGGGCGCCGCCGGCGACGGCCAGACGGAGGACGGCCTGACCGGTCTGAACAGGATATTGATGGACAGAGCACTCGGACAGGGAGAACTTGCCGAAAGCGCCCAGGGATTGACTCTGCCCCGGCTCGGCAACAGGACCATGAAAGAGATTGTCGAAATTTTGAATCTTCTGGGCTCCATAGGATTCTACGCGGGACATTCCCGGAAGGGAATCGATTTTCTCCATGGCAGAAATCCCGATGAAGCCCTCCGGTTGTCCCGGGATCTGCTCGCAATGAAAAACGCCTTCTTCAGAAAGGAACGGGAACGAATCGAGAAAGAGGGCCTGCAACAAACGTCGCGGTTTCAGTGGGTTACTGTAGAAAACCGGTTCGCACCCATGGGAGTCAAGTCGATCGGCCTGTTCCTGGAGATGCTCCTCGATGAAAATTTGACATCGAGCAGCAAGTACCTTATCGGATTTCAGCATCTTCCCGCCGTAATGCCGGTCCTCGGCGATCTCGGACTGTCTCTTACAAAAGTCTCGTCCAGGGTTCATAAGGAACTCAGGGCGTCGATCGAAGAAGGAAAACTGCCTGACTTCATGACTCTCATTCCGGAGGCCGCGGCCATGGTTGGGGGCGCCGCCGATGGCTGCCACCGGTACACGGCGGCATCGCTGATAGGGCGGAATGATGAAGAGAAATTCCTGGAGGCCCTTGAAAAAGTTCTAGCCGGGTTTACGAAAACCGTCGATTAGTGAAGACCGTTTACATGGCCGGGATTTGGGGGTTGCCCCGATTGCCGCAGGACCAAAACGGACATCGTCAAGAAAAAACCGGCGTTCCTTTGTCGTTTTTTTTGAAATCAATTGTATTCCCTGGTCTTGTGAAATTCTACCTCCGGCCAGAGTTCGATGGACCGTTCCAGACGCCATTGACTGGCCGCCAGAAAAGCCAAACGTCCTTCCGCATCGACGGCCATGCAACCGCCGCTGTCTTCTTCGAACTCCTTGAGGCGCTTTCTATCATCGCATTCCACCCATCGTGCAATCACGTACTGGACAGGCTCATAGTAAGTTTCAGCGCCGTATTCATGCCTGAGCCGTTCCGATGTCACATCAAACTGCAGAACTCCCACGGCCCCCACAATATAATCATTGCCCCCCTGCGGCCGAAAAATCTGGATAGCCCCTTCTTCAGCCAGTTGAAGAAGACCTTTCTGGAGCTGTTTGCTTTTCATGGGATTCTTCAGCCGTATCCGACGGAAATGCTCCGGGGCGAAATTGGGGATTCCGGTGAATTTCAGGGGCTCCTTTTCTGTAAAAGTGTCTCCTATTTTTATGGTGCCGTGATTATGTATGCCGATGATGTCGCCCGGGTAGGCTTCTTCCGCTATTGTGCGATCCTGCGACATGAATATAGTCGCATTGGCGATAGTTACTTCCTTTCCTATCCGGTGATGAACCACCTTCATCCCTCGTCGAAAAATCCCCGAGCAGACGCGCAGAAAAGCGATGCGGTCGCGATGAGCGGAGTCCATATTAGCTTGAATCTTGAAAACAAAGCCCGAAAATTCCTCTTCGTAGGGAGAAACGCTCCGGGTCAGCGTTGGCCGTGAAGTCGGAGAGGGCGCCATTTCCACAAAGACGTCAAGCAATTCTTTCACTCCGAAATTATTGATCGCGCTGCCGAAAAAAACCGGCGTCTGGTTGCCTTTCAGGTAATGCTGCAATTCAAGAGGATTGGCCGCTCCCTCCAGGAGATCCATATTGTCGCGCAGTTCCTTCGCTTGGCTGCCCAGCAATTCGTCGAGCCGGGAATCAGCAAGATCGTGAATCACGATGCCTTTCTGGAGACGGGAATTCTGGCCGGGCGTGAAGAGATGAAGTCCTTTGTGATACCGGTCGTAGACGCCCTTAAACGTCTTGCCCATGCCGATGGGCCAGGACATGGGAACACATTCAATCTGAAGGTTCTCTTCGATGTCGGACAGAAGATCCAGGGACGGCAGGCCGTCGCGGTCCAATTTGTTGATGAAAGTGATAATGGGAGTATTGCGCATACGGCAGACTTCCATGAGTTTTTTCGTCTGCGGTTCCACCCCCTTGGCGCTGTCGATGACCATGAGAGCGCTGTCCACGGCGGTCAATACGCGGTAGGTGTCTTCCGAAAAATCCTGGTGGCCCGGGGTGTCAAGGAGGTTGATCTCATAGCCCCTGTAATTAAACTTCATGGCTGATGTTGTGACGGATATGCCTCGTTCCCTCTCAATATTCATCCAATCGCTCATAGCATAGCGGCCCTCTTTCCGGGCCTTGACGGCGCCCGCCTGCTGGATGGCGCCGCCAAAAAGCAGCAACTTCTCGGTAAGTGTGGTCTTTCCGGCATCGGGATGGCTGATGATTCCGAAATTGCGTCGGCGATCCACTTCCCGGCGATTATGTTTCTCCACTTTGAACGGCCTCGCTTACATACTGCAGCATAAAAAACCGGACTTTGAAAGCCCGGTTTTTTGCGTAATATAATACTTTATTGAGAAAGGTCAACCGTTATGTCGATTCATTGCAGCTCGATTGAACCATTGTTCTCGGCAATACAAACCTCCCACTGCCGATCCGCCTTGGAATGGATGCATGGATCAATTTATTCTCTGTCTCATGATCCCGGCTGCCGAAGAATCTTAAGGTTTTTGCTCATGCACGCAGCTTCGGCCGTTCCCCACCCTGATTTCCGGAAGCATCCGCTGTTCCAATGAGCGGCGGCGGTTCTCGAAATCACCGCCATCCGCCGCAGAAAAACCTGAAAACATGGCGTCGAATCGTATGAAAACCCTGGCAAAGGGCTTTGGAAGCATAAATGTGTCCCAGCTGTTGAAATACCAGGCATTGTCGGCCCTTGCATAGAAAGGCACTATCATCGAATCGGCAGCGCGGGCTAGACTGATGACCCCCGCCTTGACAATGCCCGCAGGACCTCGAGGTCCGTCAACAACATGTCCGGCAAGACGGAACTTTTTCAGCCGGAGAATCATTTCGGTTAAAGCTGTGCGTCCGTCTTTTGATGAAGACCCGCGGACCGCATGCCACCCGGTGCGATGCGCCACCCCCGCGATGATATCCCCGTCAAGACTTTTGCTGATCATGAGACTGGGCTGGTATTTCTCGTATTTTTTAAAATACCCGATCGCGGCAAAGAACTGTTGGTGCCACGCACAGAGAAGAACACGTCCTCCCTTGTTGACGTAATCCATCCATCTGTCTTCATTTTCAATCGTCAGGCGAAACGTGAAGGAGTACAATCGCACAAAACGATACAAAAGGGCGTGGAAGCAATCGGAAGTGATTATAAAGTATTTTAATTTTTTAAACATGGCGATTTCACTCAAAAGAAAACTTCCCTACGGAAGATCTGCGGAAAGTTTCTATTATTATTACGTGCGCACTCTATAGATCTTCCGGCGGCAGGTCAAGCAGTTCCCATAAACGTGCGAAGGACTCACGAGAGAAACTCCAGACGATACTGCCGAAGCTCCCTTCGCAGACCCTTCGAGTCTCCGACATATGCATCCAAGTCCCTCCAGAAGTCCGCCCCGTGACCCTTCGTGCGTGTGTGCACCAGCTCGTGGAGCAGGACATAATCGATGAGCCGGTAGGGCAGTCGAGCGAGTTTTTCATTGAGGCTGATATTGTTTCGCGCCGAGCAGCTCCCCCATCGAGTCCTTTGATTCCGGACGGAAACGACGCCGACGTTAAAACCATGTTCCAGGGCAAGACGCAACAGTCTATCTCGAAGAAGGGCTTTGGCTTCGTCCCGCGACGGATACCTGCCGGCGGCGCGAAGCTCTTCATGACGACGACGGAGAAGCTTGATTTTCTCACGCTGCCATGCGACCCAGTTGGCCTTCTCGCGAACAAAGGCTTCCGCCCGGCGGAAGGACTCTCGCAGCGGGACAGCAACCCGGATCTCGCCGTTTCCCAGGACAGAAAGCGATAAACGCCTGGCCTTTTCGCTCTTCCTCATAAGAACAGAGCCAATGTCCGTTATGGTGATGGTGATGGTTTTTTCCATGACGCGATTAATAGTAAGAGCGCGGCCAAAGGTCAACATTAAACGATACGATGTGAAATGCAGATAGACCATCTTCCTTCATGGGCGGCCGCAGGGACTTATCTGGCATCTTTTCTTCGTTTCTTTCGTTCGTTTCACGCGAACATCTTATCGATCTCTGCTTTGAAATTTTGCAGGGCCACATTCCGCTTGATTTTCAATGTGGGAGTCATCTCCCCGGATTCCTCCGTGAGTCTTCGCGTCAGGATTGTGTAAGCCTTGATTTGTTCATGCTCCTCCAGTTGTTCGTTCGCCTTATCAATCTCGGATTCGACAATCGCCCTGAGTTTTGAATTTTTTATAAAATCCTCGCCGGCTGCCGTGCAGAGGCGGATTGGTCCCGTCTCGGAAAATCGGAGGCTCGATGCATCGTACGGAATGGCTTGCTCGGTGAAATATTTGATGAATTCATCGAAGTTCGGGATCACCAGCGCCCCTACGAAAGGCCTGTTGTCGCCAACAGGCAAAACGAGGTCGATATACCTGCTCAGCGAAAACAGCGCTTCTATTTTTGCCGAGGGGACATTCTTCCCCGTATCGAGAACCATGAGCCCTTTCTTGCGGTCGACGATCTTCAGATAACCATCGGCCAGCGCCTCCACTATATCGCCCGTTTTGTAGCAGCCGTCTTCCGTGAAGGCTTCTCGCGTTGCTTCGGGATTATTCCAGTACCCTATAAAATTATTGTCTCCACGGACAACCCATTCACCATCAGGCTCTATCCTTCCTTCTATCGTAGGGCACTGCGGGCCGACGGAACCGGGGAGAACCTTCTCGGGCCGATTCAGCGTGACGGTGTTGCAAGTTTCCGTAGCGCCATAGCCCTCGTATATCCTGACTCCCATCGCCATGAAAATCCTGCAGAGATCGGCCGGCAGACTTCCGGCGGCAGAGAAGGCGAAGCGGAACCGCCCGCCGAGTTTTTGCCGAACCTTCTGAAAAATCATTTTGTCGCACAACCTGTATTTGAGCTTCAAAAGGAACGGAAGTCCCTCGAAAAAATCCGCTCTTTCGGACATGTCGACGAAGCCGTCTTTATCCGATCGCGAATTCACAACCTCAAGCCCCACCTTCAGGGCATAATCGAAGAGTGCTTTTTTCAGGGGCGATATAGCGGCGGCCTGCTCCATGGCCATGAAGATCCGTTCGTAAATCCGCGGCACGGACATGAACACCGTAGGACGGAATATCTGCAGATCGTTGACCATCGTCTTTGGCGACGTATAGGCGATTGTAACGGCGCCGTGGATGGCCGTACTGTGACCGCACTGTCGCTCATAGGTATGGGCGAGGGGAAGGAACGACAGGAAAACGTCGTCTTCCCTGATGATTGGGGCGAGAGCCATGTCTCTGCGGGTGGCGGCGTTAAAGCTGAAATGGGTATGCACGGCGCCTTTGGGCCTGCCCGTCGTTCCCGAGGTGTAGACAATCGTCATCGGGTCCTTCAGTTCCACCGATTTCCACCGTTGTTCATAGGCCGAGGGATCTGATTCGAGAAGGGATCTGCCCAGGGAGCGAAGATCATTGAGATTCAGGACATCCCCGCCGCCATGACGTGAATCCTCCTTCATGACAACTATCTTTTCCAGCAAGGGCATGTCTTTGCGGTTCGCCAGGATCTTTCCGAGAATCTCTTCATCCCCCGCGTAGAGAATCTTCGAACCGGAATCATTGACGATAAAAGATGTTTCACGCATCGAGAGGGTCGGATAAAGGCAGACGGTTATACCGGCCGCACAGAGAATCGAATAATCGGCCCAAACCCACTGCGGGCATGTCGGCGCCATGACGGCCGCGCGGTCGCCCTTTTCCATGCCCAAGGCCATAAGACCAGACGCCAGTTCGGCGACGATTTGACCGAGTTTGCAATATGTTATGGATGTCGTCGAGTCTGGACCGTTTTTCCACCACTGGGCCCGCCGGTCTTTGAATCGTACGGCGTTTCTCTGCAGGAGTTCCGGATAGGTCTGCTCTGTCACATACCATTTTTCTGCCTCTTCCCTCATGCTCGTTCCTCCCCCTTCCTGGTAAACCGTCCGCCGTCGAAAGAACCTATCAACCATCCCGGATCTTTCAGCAGCGGCCCGTGTGCAAGCCCCGAAGATTCTCTCCATTAATCGCCTGACCGTGAAATACAGCGCGCAGGCAACCGGGTCTCCATTTAGCGGCTGTCCGTGAGTCGTGATATATCCCCGCAATATTTTCTTATACCTTATGTACGGAGAGAATAGAACAGGGCAATCACATGGCGAGGGTCGTCTCCAGCGTTCAGCGGCACTGATTCAAGGCCAGATATGGACGTACTAGGGAGTGTGTCTACAGCCGACATCTGAATCGAACAACCCGGAAGCGGAGGTCGCCGATGTGGCGGATGTGTCCGCAGGAGAAATAGGCATCACTGTAAAAAGTCTCATTATTTATATTCTGTAATGAGGCAGTCTTTGATGATTGTTCTCGCCTTTTCGCGCAGGTCAAGAGCGATGCTTTCCTGTGCCGCCAGGGCTTTTTCAATGGCATCCAGGGTGTCGTAGTAAAGATCCCAGCCCTGTCGTTCTTTGCTCAGGATATCCTTCAATGCGGCATTTTTTCCGCTAGTGAGCTTCAGGGCGGCGGCAATTCGTGAAGCGCCTTGGCGAATGAATTCGAAACCCTGGTTATCTTTCCCTTCGGCGTAGAAGGATGCCGCCTTCATGGCGAAGCGCAGATAGGTCAGTGTAACCGGAATGGGTGAGATATAAGCGCCGGTGTATGGATTCAGGAAGCTTTTGACGGCGCTTATGTCGCCGCCGGCCAGTGCCTCTGCATAGGCCGAAAAATGAAGTGTCCGAATGTAGTCGCTGACGAGTTTGTCGATTCGCGAGGTTTCGCTTTTTTTATCGGCAAACAAGTCAATGTCGTGACGCATGATCAGCCCCGGCTCGTGAACGTAGGCCAGCCGCGGTTCCGGTTGTGTCATCGCTGAAAGCAGGTATGCCTGATCTTCTGCACGGTCGATAAAAGAAGGCGTAAAGGGTCGGTGACGGCGGAGGTGTTCCACGAGGATGCCCGTGGCGCCGCTGGTCACGTGGACCCGCTGGAGGCAGGAACTGACGCCGTCTATTCCGCCGGGCTTGTAGCGGGCCGTCATTTCGGCTTCAGCCGACAGGGCCTGGGGCAGGGTGCTG